>JAGUYC010000297.1 GCA_020061515.1 Gemmatimonadota bacterium | reverse complement strand
GCTCGAGACCTACGTGCGGCGCCTCGAGAAGCTCGAGGGGCTCGCCACGTCGTTCAAGGGGGTCGACAAGTGCTTCGCGATCCAGGCGGGGCGCGAGATCCGCATCATGGTGGAGAGCGACAAGGTCTCGGACGAGGAGGCGGCGAACCTCTCGGCGAGCATCGCGCGGAAGGTCGAGAAGGAGCTCGAGTATCCCGGGCAGATCAAGGTCGTCGTGATTCGCGAAACCCGCACCGTGGAGTACGCGCGCTAGCTTCCAGGCTGGGGAGAGGGGAGAGAGGGTGCGGATTCTCTTCGTCGCCGATGTGTTCGGCGCCGCGGGCCGGCTCGCGGTCGCCGATCGTCTGCCGGAGATTCGCAAGCGTCTCGCCCCCGACTTCTGCGTGGCGAATGCGGAGAACCTCGCGGCCGGGTTCGGGCTCACGCCGCCTCTCGCGGAGGAGCTCTTCGCCTCGGGCATCGACGTCCTCACCGGCGGCAACCACACGTGGGACCGGCGCGAGTCGCTCGCGCTTCTCGAGGAGAACGGGCGGATCCTCCGCCCGGCGAACTATCCGCCGGGCGCGCCGGGGCGGGGCGCGGGGGTCTTCGTCTCCCGCGGGGGTGCGAAGATCGCGGTCCTCAACCTCATGGGCCGCGTCTTCCTCGACGCGCTCGAGTGTCCGTTCCGAACGGCGGACGAGGCGATCCCTCGCCTTCGCGAGGAGACGCCGATCCTCCTCGTCGATTTCCACGCCGAGGCGACCTCGGAGAAGATCGCGATGGGGCGCTACCTCGACGGGCGGGTGAGCGCGGTGATCGGAACGCACACGCACGTGCAGACCGCGGACGAGACGATCCTTCCGGGAGGAACCGCCTACCTCACCGACGCCGGGATGACCGGCCCGCACGACTCCGTGATCGGCGTGAAAACCGATTTAATCCTCAAACGTTTTCTCTTGAAGATGCCGGTGCGCTTCGAGCCGGCGGAGGGGGACCCGCGTCTCTCCGGGGCGGTCGTCGACGTCGATCCGGCGAGCGGGCGGGCCCTTCGCATCGAAAGGATTCACGAGAAGGCGGGGGATCTCTTCTGAACGCCGGGCCGGCCGCGTCCGGCGAGGAGGCGTCGTGGACGGCAAGCGGATCGACGGGAAGGCGATCGCGAAGAGGATCGAGGAGGAGGTCGCCTCGGACGTCGCGCGTCTCCGCGCCGCGGGGACGGAGCCGCGGCTCGTGTCGCTCGCTCTCGACGAAGAGGATCCCTCGTTCGCGTCGTATCTCCGCGCCCGCGAGGCGGCCTGCCGAAGAGTCGCCATCCGCTCCGACGTCGAGACGGTCCCTTCGGCGAGCGGGGAGAGAGGGTTTCTCGAGGCGCTCGACCGGCTCGGCGCCGATGCGAGCGTCCACGCGATCCTTCTCAAGCTTCCCCTTCCGGCCGGCTTCTCCGAGGAGAGGATCTTCTCGCGGATCGAGCCGGAGAAGGACGTCGAGGGGCATCACCCGCTGAACGCAGGGCTTCTCGCGCTCGGACGCCCGCGCTTCGCTCCGTGCACCGCGCTCGCCGTTCTCGAGATCCTCGCGGCCGAAGGGATCGCTCTCGCGGGGAAGCACGCGGTGATCCTCGGAAGAAGCCGCGTCGTCGGGGCGCCGCTCGCCGCGCTTCTTCTTCGGAAGGGAACCGACGCGACCGTCACGGTCTGCCACTCGCGCACGGGGGACCTCGCGCGCTTCGCGCGGCAGGCGGATCTTCTCGTCGCGGCGGTCGGAAGGCCGGAGTTCGTCCCCGGGGATTGGGTGCGGCCGGGCGCGGTCGTGGTCGACGTGGGGACCCACTCCGTTCCGGATCCCTCCTCCGCGAAGGGATGGCGCCTGGCGGGGGACGTCCGGTTCGACGAGGCGGAGGCGGCCTGTTCTCGGATCACGCCGGTGCCGGGGGGCGTCGGGCCGGTCACGACCGCGGTCCTTCTTCGAGCGACCGCGCGGGCGGCGGGGGGCGCGCGATGAGGACGCCTCTTCCGCGGCCCCTTCCGTTCGCGGACGAGCGGGTGTGGAGCGTCTCCGCGATCACCTCGGCCGTCAAATCGACGCTCGAGGCAGAGTTCTCCTCGCTCTGGGTGGAGGGGGAGATCTCGAACTTCACGCATCATTCGTCGGGACATATGTATTTCGTGTTGAAAGACGAAAGGGCGCAGCTCCGCGCGGTCTTCTTCCGGGGGGAGAACCGGCTCCTCCGCTTTCGGCCGGCGGACGGGATGAAGGTGCGGGCGCGGGGCGCGCTCACCGTGTACGAGAAGAGCGGGCAGTACCAGCTTCTCGTGCGAAGCCTCGTCCCGGTCGGGGTCGGGGAGCTCGAGCTCGCCTTTCGGCAGCTCGTCGAGCGCCTTGAAAAGGAGGGGCTCTTCGATCCGGCGCGAAAGAAGCCGCTCCCGCGCTTCCCCCGGCGGGTCGCGGTCCTCACCTCGCCGACCGGCGCGGCGATCCACGACATCCTTCGCGTCCTTCGCGGGCGCTTTCCGGTCGAGGTGCTTCTCGTTCCGGTGCGCGTGCAAGGAGAAGGGGCGGCGGAGGAGATCGCGGAGGCGATCGACCGAATGAACGCGTGCGGCGGGGTCGATCTTCTTCTCGTCGGGCGGGGCGGCGGGTCGCTCGAGGATCTTTGGGCGTTCAACGAGGAGCCTCTCGCGCGCGCGATCGCCCGCTCGCGCCTTCCGGTCCTCTCGGCGGTGGGGCACGAGGTGGACGTCACGATCGCGGATCTCGCGGCG
>JAGUYC010000305.1 GCA_020061515.1 Gemmatimonadota bacterium | reverse complement strand
CCTCGTCGCCCTCGAGCCGGAGACGGGCCGCATCCTCGCGATGGTCGGCGGCCGGAGCTTCGCGGAGTCGAATTGGAACCGCGCCGTGCAGGCTCCGCGACAGCCCGGCTCCGCCTTCAAGCCGTTCGTCTACCTCGCCGCTCTGCAAAACGGCTATCGCGCGTCCGACCTCATCCTCGACTCGCCCGTCGTCCTCCCGCAAGCGGACGGCACGCAATGGAGACCCGGCAACTACCATCGCGATTACTCCGGCCTCGTCACGCTCCGCACGGCGCTCGCGAAGTCGATCAACCTTCCCGCGGTGAAGCTCGTCCTCGCGCTCGGTCCGGAGAAGGCGGCCGCCGCGGCGAGAACGCTCGGGATCAAGTCGACCATCGATCCGGTCCCCGCCCTCGCGCTCGGCAGCGAGGAGGTGAACCTGCTCGAGATCACCAAGGCGTACAGCGTGTTCCTGAACGGAGGAATCCTCGTGGAGCCGACGGGGATCGACCGAATCGAGGATCGGAACGGCGCGGTGCTCTACACGAGCGAGCGGGAAGCGCGCGAGGCGATCCCGGCCCCCCTCGCCGCTCTCATGACAAACCTTTTGGAAAGCGTCGTGAACGAAGGGACCGCCGCCTCGATCCGCAGACAAGGATGGAAGGGACCGGTCGCGGGGAAGACCGGAACTTACGACGACTACACGAACGCGTGGTTCATCGGCTTCACGCCGGAGGTGGTGGCGGGGGTATGGGTCGGCTTCGAGATGAAGCGGAACATGGGGAGCGGGATGAGCGGCGACGCCGCGGCGCTCCCGATCTGGACGCGTTTTGCGACCGCGGTGAGCGACCCGGAGAAGAAAGGAAGCTTCCCGCTCCCGAAGACCGGTCTCGAGTTTCGCACCGCGTGCACGGAGACCGGTTTCCTGGCCTCGCCGTACTGTCCGCGGGCGCGCGAGGAGATCTATCTCGCGGGGACCGCTCCCGAGACGGTCTGCCATCTCCACGGACGCGCGGTGCCGGCCTCCCTCGTCGATTTCGGCGGAGGCCGATAAGACCTCCGCGCGGGTTCACCCGCGCGAACGAGCGCAGGGCGCATCCGGAGGCGCGCGATGAGCGACTACGAGCTTCTCGACAGCGGAAGCGGAAGGAAACTGGAGAGGTTCGGGGCGTTCACGATCGAGCGCCCCGCCGCGCAAGCCGCATGGAGGCCGCGGCTCTCCGCGGAGGTCTGGGCGCGGGCCCACGCATCGTTCGATCGCGCGGAAGGGAACCGCTGGCGAAACCGATCCGCCCTTCCCGAAGAATGGGTCGTCGCGATCGAGGGGATTCAGTTTCTCCTCTCGCCGACAGGCTTCGGGCACCTCGGCGTCTTTCCCGAGCAGAGCGACCTGTGGCCGTGGGTTCGCGCGGCGGCCGCGAAGCACGCCGCCCGGCGAGGCATGATTTCTTCGGTCCTCAACCTTTTTGCGTATTCCGGGGGCTCGACCCTCGCCGCGGCGCAGGCGGGGGCGGAAGTCTGCCACCTCGACGCGTCGCGAGGGATGGTCGAACGGGCGCGCGCCAACGCCGCGAGAAACGGTCTCGGCGAGGCGCCGATCCGATGGATCGTCGAGGACGCCGCCAAGTTTCTCGCCCGCGAGGTTCGACGCGGCCGGCGGTACGACGCGGTGATCCTCGACCCGCCCTCCTTCGGGCGCGGGAGGCGCGGCGAGGTCTTCAAGATCCACGACCATCTCCGCGCGCTTCTCGATCCTTGCCGAGCGCTTCTCTCCGAGGACCCCGCGTTTCTCCTCCTCACCAGCCACACGCCGGAGTTCTCCCCGCACGTTCTCCGGAATCTCCTCGAGGATCTCGCGGGGGAGCGCGGAGGGTCGGTCGATTCGGGGGAGATGCTTCTTCGGGGTGGTCCGCGCGCGCTTCCCCTGCCGAGCGGGGCTTTCGCGCGGTGGACGCCCCGCGAGACGGATTAGACGATGGCGGACCGGCCCCTCCCCCCCGGCGTCGGGCTCCTCTTCGAGGACAATCACCTTCTCGCGCTCTCCAAGCCGACCGGTCTTCTCACACAGCCGAGCGGGACCGCGCGGCCGAGCCTCGAGGCGCTCGCGCGGGCCTACGTGCGCGAGACGAAGGGGAAGACGGGAGAAGTCTTCCTTCACGCGGTTCACCGCCTCGACCGCGAGGCGAGCGGCGTCGTCCTCTTCGCGAAGACGAGCAAGGCGCTCTCGCGAATGTGCGAGGAGATCCGCGCGCGCCGAATCCGAAAGATCTACCTTGCGATCGTCGAGGGGAGGCCGCCGCGCGCAAACGATACTTTATACGCATATCTTCGCCATCGAAGCCATCGAGCGGAGACGGCGCGCCGCGAAGAGGAGGGGGCGAAGGAAGCGGTGCTTGCATACAGCGAGGTCCGAAGCGCCGGAGGACTCCACCTTCTCGAGATCGACCTCAAGACCGGGCGCTATCACCAGATCCGCGCGCAACTCGCAAGGGAGGGGATGCCGATCCTGGGCGACCGACGGTACGGGAGCCGCTCCCCGCTGCCGAGCGGCGGGATCGCGCTTCATCACGCGGCGATGGAGTTCCGTCATCCGGTGAGCCGCGAGGCGATTCGCATCGAGGCCCCGTATCCACCCGAGTGGCCGCTCGCGTGAGAACGATTCGCGCCGGCCCAACTTGATCTGCCCAGGTCCTCGCGCGCCCCGGGCCGGCACGCGCGGGAGGGTCCGGGAGGGGAAGCGCTCTTCCCCTCCCGGTAGGG
>JAGUYC010000221.1 GCA_020061515.1 Gemmatimonadota bacterium | reverse complement strand
CGCCGGAGGGTTACCTCCGCGCGCCCGAGGAGGCGGCCGCCTTCTTCCGCGAGGTTCCGGAAGCGCTCGCGAACACCCTCGCGATCGCCGAGGCGTGCGCGTTCGATCCGACCGGGAACGGGACGATCTTTCCCTGCTTCCCGCTCCCGGAAGGAGAAACCCCCTACGCGCGTCTTCACGCTCTCGCGCAGGAGGGTCTTCGGCGCCGCTACGGGACGTCGATCACGCCGGAGATCACGCGGCGCCTTCAGCAGGAGCTCGAGACGATCGACCGGATGGGCTTCCTCGAGTACTTTCTCGTCGTCGGGGATCTCGTCCGCTTCGCGCGCGCGCGCGGGATTCCGGTCGTCGGGCGCGGCTCCGGGGCGAGCTCGCTCGTCGCGTACCTTCTCGGCATCACGAGCGTCGATCCGATCCGCTATCGTTTATACTTCGAGCGTTTCCTGAACTCGCTCCGCGACGACTGGCCGGATCTCGACGTCGATCTCTGCTGGCGGGGCCGCGACGAGACGATCGAGTACGCCTACGAGAGGTACGGGCGCGACCGGGTCGCGATGATCTCGACGCACAATCACTATCATCCGCGTTCCGCCTTTCGCGACGCGGCGCGCGCCTTCGGCCTCCCGCAAGAAGCGGTGAACCGCGCGAGCCGCCGGATCTCGCACGCGTCCGATCTCCCTCTTCCCGAACTCTTCCGAAGGTCGCCTCTTCTTCGCGACTATCCGCTCGACCGCGAGCCGTACGGCGGGATCCTTCGCTTCGCCGACGCGATCCGCGGGTTTCCCCGCCACCTCGGCATCCACTGCGGGGGGATCGTGATCGCCGACCGTCCGATCGACCGCTGCGTTCCGCTCGAGGAGGCGGCGAAGGGGATCGTCGTGACGCAGTACGAGATGCACGCGATCGAGGAGGCGGGGCTCGTCAAGATCGACCTCCTCGGGAACCGGGCGCTCTCGACGATCCGGGAGACGCTTCGCCTCGCGCGCGAGACGCGCGGGATCGAGATCGATCTCGACGCGGCGCCGCACGACGACGAGAAGACCGCCGCGATTCTCCGCGAGGGAAGGACGCTCGGCTGCTTCCAGGTCGAGTCGCCCGGGATGCGGAACCTCCTCAAGATGATCGGCTCCTCCTCGATGAAGGGAACGATCGACGCGCACTCGCTCATCCGCCCGGGTCCCGCTTCTTCGGGCATGAAGGAATTGTTCGTGCGGCGCGCGCACGGGCTCGAGCCGGTCACCGTTCCGCACCCGGCGATGGAGGAGCTTCTCGCGGAGTCGCACGGGATTCTCCTCTATGAGGAGGACGTGATGGCGACGGCGAGCCGCGTCGCGGGGATCACGCTCGAGGAGGGGGATCTTCTCCGGCGGAGAATCGCGAAGGCGAAGGACGAGGATTCGATGCGGGCGCTGGCGGATCGCTTCCTCGCGCAGGCGATCTGGCGCGGCGTCCATCCCAAGGCGGCGAAGGAGATCTGGTCGCTCCTCGCCCGCTTCTCCGGTTACTCGTTCTGCCGGGCGCACGCGGCCGGATACGGGGTTCTCGCGTATCAGACCGCCTATCTCAAGGCGAACTTCCCCGCGGAGCACGCGGTCGCGCTTCTCAACAACCATCAGGGGATGTATCCGCTCCGCGTGCATGTCGAGGAGGCGAGGCGGCGGGGGATCGAGGTGCTTCTTCCGTGCATCCACCGTTCGGGGGAGGAGTTCGCGCTCGAGGAGGGCCGCGTGCGGGTCGGGCTCGGGCTCGTGCGGAATCTCTCGGCGCCGGTCCGCGACCGAATCCTCGCGGAGAGGCCGTTCCGAGGGCTCTCGGACTTCCTCCGGCGCGCGCGTCCCTCGCGGCGCGAAGCGGAGAACCTGGTTCTCGTCGGGGCGTTCGATTGGACCGGCGCGGAGCGGGCCGAGCTTCTCTGGGAGCTCTTCGGGACGTTCGAGGAGCGGCGCAAGGAAGGGACGAGGGAGCCGGGGATGTTCGATGAGTGTCTTTCCGATCCGGCGCGGCCGAAGCTTCGCCCGTTCTCGCTCGACGAGCGGCTTCGCTACGAGATCGAGATCCTCGGCCTCGCCGTTTCGGCGCATCCGATCGCGCTTCTTCGCCGGAACGGAACCGCGGAGGGGTTTCACGACACGCGCGAGCTTCTCCGCCGCGGCCGGGGACCGGTCAAGCTTCTCGGGATTCCGGCCGCCTCGCGGCGCGTGCGGACGTCGAAGGGGGAGGAGATGCTCTTTCTCACTCTCGAGGATGAGTTCGATCTCGTCGAGTGCGCGCTTTTTCCTTCGGTGTTCAAGCGATTTCTGGCCGAGGCGCGCGGGCCCGGACCCTTCGCGATCGAGGGGACGATCGAGGAGCAGTACGGGGCGCGCACGGTGAACGTGCGGAGCCTCGCCTCGCTCGCCGCGGAGGAGCCGATCCTCGGGGAGATGTTGGATGAAGAGAGCGCGAGCGCGGGATCGCGCGCGTGAATGCCGGAGCTCGCGCGGTTGTCCCCCGTTCTTCGGCGTCCGCCGCCGCCCGCGTCTAGGGCCATGTCGGACGGCGGG
>JAGUYC010000024.1 GCA_020061515.1 Gemmatimonadota bacterium | reverse complement strand
GGACGTGGCGCGCGGCGCGCCCTTCTCGTTGATTCGGGAGCCGGTCCACCGGAACCATCCCGCCTTCTTCGGCGACGCGCGCGTCGCCCCTTATCCGGAACCCCACCGGCCGTTCCTCAAGCTCCCCGAACAGGGGATCGAGACGACCCTCCGCATCGATTGGGAGCGGAACCGGGTCATCGCTGAGCACACGCTCCGCGGGATTCCGCTCGTCTACCCGTGGGTCGCCTCGATGGAGGAGTTCCAGACCGCCCTTCGCGACTACCGAACGCGCCGGGATTGGATCAAGAGCAGCCGTCTGGTGAGCGCGCGTACGGCGAGGAGCGGGGATTCGGGGATGTTCAACATCGATCTTCCGGTCCATTTCCCGAAGACCCTCTCGCGAATCATCGGCCAGGGGGCGAACATCCAGGTCTCGGGGAGCGAGTCGATTACGTTCTCGGGGGAGACGCAGTACTTCATCAAGGACCGGGACAACGAGAGCGGCGGCCAGAGGAAGTTCCCCGAGCTCGACATGAGGCAGCAGCTCCAGATCAACCTGACCGGAACGATCGGCGAGAAGGTGAAGGTCGAGGTCCAACACAACTCCGAGTCGCAGGTGCCGCTCGAGAATCGGATCAAGCTCCGCTACGAAGGTTTCGAGGACGAGGTGATCCAGAGGATCGAGGTGGGGAACACGAACCTCGCCCTTCCGGGAAACCAGTTCGTCTCGTTCAGCGCGCAGCAGCAGGGCCTCTTCGGAGTGAAGCTGGTCGGGAAGGCGGGGAAGCTCGACTTCACGACGATCCTCTCGCAGCAGCAGGGGCGCACCGACCGGGAGACCTATACGGGAGGGGGGAGGGAGGACTCGCTCGTCATCAACGATCTGGATTATCTCAAGGGACGATTCTTCGTGGTCGATCGGTTCCAGCCGGTCGACGACCTCCGTGTCTTCGTGGACGACGACAACGCCACGAACAACACCGGCTCGCAGGTGCAGGCGCGGGCGTTCGTCGATGTCAACGACCCGACGACCGCGACGCAAGAACAGCCCGGGTGGTTCGACGAGCTGGAGGAATCGGTCGACTACTACATCAATCGGGAGATCGGCGTCCTCACGCTGAACCGGAGCCTGCCCGAGAACTACACGCTCGGCGTATGGTATCAACGAGGCGCCGCGGAGACCGGAAACGTTCCCCCCGAGGCTTCTTTCGATTCGAGCGTCGTCGCGACCCTGAAGCTGATCCGTCCGCCGGCCGAGTTCTACCGGCCGACCAACGAGAAGTTCAAAGCGACGTGGTACTACCAGCTCCGGAACGTGTACGACCTTCGGGCGCGAAGCATCGTCGAGGACGGGTTCGAGATGCGGATCTACCGAAAGGCGGCGGGCGCGGAGGTCCGCTTCGATCAACAAGGGGGGAAGACTTTTCTCCAGATCCTCGGGCTCGACGTCGTGGACCAGAGCTCGAGCGCCGTTCCGGACGATCGGGTGGACGGACAGTACTTTGGCGTGGGGAACAAGATCGCGGAGAAGGCGGGGATTCCGCCGGGAAGCTCACTCCCCTACTTCCCGCGCGTGCTCGTCGACTACGACAACGGGCTTCTCTTCTTCCCCGATCTCCGCCCGTTCGACCCGGCGTACAATCATCAATATCAGGGACAGCCGGCCGACTCGCTCGTCGAGAGCAATGCGGTCATCTACGACAACCACGATCCGAAGCCGAGCGACTCGAAATACGAGATCGAGGTGAAGTACCGCACGGCGCAGGGAACTTTCTCGCTCAACCGATCGAACATCCTCGAGGGGAGCGAGGTCGTGAAGGTGGACGGACGCACGCTGACGCGCGGTTCCGACTACCGGATCATCTACGAGATCGGCCAAATCGAGTTCCTCACCGATCTCCCGCCCGACGCGAAGATCACCATCGACTTCGAGTACGCTCCGTTCCTCTCGCAGGCGCAGAAGAGCCTGGCCGGCGCGGCGGGGACATACAACCTCTCCGACAAGACGAAGATCTCGTCGATCTGGCTCTACAAGGGGAAGCGGACTCCGTACCGCAGGCCTCGTCTCGGGCAGGAGCCCTCGCGCATCGTGGTCGGCGGCCTTTCGCTCGCGACGGAAAGGGAGCCGACGATCCTGACGGAGCTCGTCGATCGGATTCCCGGCATCACGCCTCGGGAGAACTCGAAGTTCCGGATCGATTTCGAGACGGCGGGAACGTTCCCGAACCCGAACACGAAGAACGCGGTCTACATCGACGACATGGAGGGGACCGCCGAGACTTCCTCGTTCGGGATCACGCGCCGCCAATGGAACCCGATGTCGATCCCGAAGCTCTCGACCGGCGCCGACGAGCTGGATTGGGAAGAGAGATATCGGAACGTCTGGTGGTACAACCCGAAGAACGCGACGACGCGCGGGGACCTGAACCCGAGCCTCTCCTCCGAGGAGAGGATCAAGTACGTGCCGGTTCTGGAGGTGGCTCTGCGGGACGGCACGGTCGCCGACGGAACCGGAAGCGGCGCGTGGGGCGGGGTGATGCGGCTCGTGTCCAAGACGGGCCTCGACCTGAAGGAGCGGAAGTTCTTCGAGGTGTGGATCAACGATTTCGGTCTGGGCCGCGGAAAGCTCCGCGTCGATATGGGTCTTCTCGGAGAGGATGCGATGTGGAGCGCCGCCGAGCCGAACGGGGTTCTCGACACGGAGGATAAGAGCGGCGACGGCGTCCTCGACGACACCGGACGGAACGGTCCGACGGACGAAGACACGGGCCTGGACGGTCTCTTCAACGCGCAGGAACCGGGGACCGGTTCGGATCCGAGCGGGGACGACTGGGCGTACGACGAGAAGCGGCCGGACGACTACTCGCGGATCAACGGAACCGAGAACAACGGCTTTCTCGACACGGAGGACCTGAACGGGAACGGGTACGTCGACGAGGAGAAGGCGTACTTCCGCTTCACGATCGATCTCTCGAGCGACGAGTTTCTCGCCGCGAGAGGGTCCCAGGAGGGGAACAAGAACTGGCGCCTGTTCCGAGTTCCGCTGGCGAAGGCGGAGGCGGTGGGGATCGGGGGTGTGGCGCCCACGTTCGACAAGGGGATCAAGTCGGTCCGCTTCTGGTTCGACGGCTTGGACACCACGGCGGCGCGATTCCAGATCTACTCGCTGGAGGTGGCGGGGAACCGCTGGCTTGAGGCGGGTCTCCAAGACTCGAGCGGCGCCCTCATCGATTCGTCGGCCGCGGATCCCTTCGAGATCTTCGCCGCGGGCGTGATCAACAACAAGGACGGCGAGCCGTACGATCCGCCGCCGGTCGAGATCCTCGTCGAACGACAGGTGCCGGAAAAGGAGCAGTCTCTCGTTCTGAGCTACGAGAACCTCCACCCGGGCCACACGGGGTCGGTCTTTCGCGCCCTCTTCGACGAGGAAGACTACACGCGCTATGAGAGCCTGGAGTTCTGGGTGAAGCGCGCCGATCCGAAGGGGGATTTCGATCCGTACCCGCTCTTCTTCTTCCGTTTCGGCGGGGACTCCCTGAACTTCTACGAGGTCGCGACGGTGCTGGACAGCGCCGCGGGCACTTCCTGGCAGCGGATTCTGCTCGACCTCGCATCTCTTACACGCATCAAGCTTCTCGAACCGGAAACGGATTCGCTTTACGGGCGGGCCGTGGAGGCGAGGCGCGACACCCTTACGCTCTCCACCTCCCGCGGCCCCAAGACGTACGTCTACTCCGCGGTCGGCAACCCGAGCATGACCAAGGTCCGCCGTCTCACGTTCGGCGTGACCAATCCCTCCCGCGATCGGGATCTGACGGGTGTGATCTGGGTCGACGATCTCCGTCTGCTCGACGTGAAGGGAGACGCGGGCTTCGCCGCCCGGGTGGGCGTCGAGTTGCAGGTCGCCGACTTCGCCTCGGTGAGCGCCGACTTCCGAAAGGTCGACAAGGAGTTCCGCAATATCGGAGGCGGGGGAGGCAGAGCCTACGGGGACGAGGGGGAGGAGAACCCGCGCCGCGGGAGCGATGAGACGGAGGCGAACGTCGCCGGGACGATCAAGCTCGGGAAGTTCTTCGAGGCGGCGAACGTTCCCCTTCCGCTCACCGTGAATTGGTCGAAGAGCCAGAGCCTTCCGGAGCTGCAGACCGCCTCGGACATCGTTCTCGCCGATCCGTCGGCGGAGAAGTCGGAAAGGCTCTCGGAAGGCGCTTCCCTCGCGATCCAACGATCGAAGAAGGCGCAGACTCCGTGGCTCTACTACAGCTTCGATTCGATGGGTCTTCGGCTGAACGGGCGGCGGGGAAGCTCGTTCAACCCGACGAAGGTCGACTCCACGCGGTCCTACGGTATGGATTGGAACTACTCGTACAGCCCGCGCTTCCGTTCGGATCTCAAGGTTTTCCGCAGTTGGGGGGTCAACCTCCTTCCGACGAGGGGGAGCGTCTCCGCGCAGAGGGAGCGATCGACGAACACGACGATCGACGTCCGTTCCGATTCGAAGCGGACGACCGAGGCGAGGAAGTCCACGTCGGACTTCTCGTTCGCGATGAAGCCGGTGAGCAGCGAGACGTTCACCTCGGATTTCAGCTTCGCGACGGCGAGGGACCATCTCTACGGAAAGCCGCTCTCGTTCCTCGGCTCGGTGAACCGCGGGCTCGAGGTTCGAAGGGCGCACGAGACGAAGCTGGCCTACAGCCCCGCGTTCAGCTCGCATCTCGCCTGGTTCAAGCCGCGTTTGCAGTACAACACGCGGTACTCGGAGGACATGCCGATCGCGCAGCGACAAGTGGTGCTGGAGCCCGAAACGGGGGACACCCTGGTGCGCACGCTTCACAACGTGCAAAACACGAACACGAGCTCGGTTGATTTCGCGGTGGGCGTCGCGAAGCTGTTCGAGGCGATCCCGGGACGGAAGGACGAGGAGAGCCCGGACAGCGTGAAGACCGGCTTCGGCCCCTCGTCGGTTCTCTCCGGAATCCGGAACGCGGGAACGAGGATCGGGGACATCACGGCCTCGGTGAGCTATGGGCGCGATTCCCGCTACGACCGGCTCACCGGCCGCCCGGATCTCCGCTACCAATTCGGGTTGACGGACCAGGTGGACTCGCTCCTCCAGCAGCGCCTTGAGGGGCAGACGCTGACCGCGAACACCGGCCGCACGCTCACGACGCGGGCGTCGTCCTCCGTGCGGCTCCCCGCGTCGATGAACCTCCGCTTCTCCTTCAACACGTCGAAGCAAAGAACCGACCAATCGCGGAACGCGAGGGAGTCGAGAAGCACGACGTGGCCCGACCTGACGTACAGCTGGGACGGGTTGGAGAGCCTGTGGAGGCTCGAGGACTATCTCCGCTCCGCGTCGCTCGACGCCGCCTACAGCCGGAGAACCGAACAGTCGGGGAAGACGCTCTCCTCGATCGAGACCGAAAGGGAATCCTCGCGCTGGGATCCGCTCGCGGGCCTCGATCTCGACTGGCGGAACGGTCTTCGAAGCACGCTCTCGACCGACCGATCCAGCGAGATCTCGCGCACGTTCCGCGGAGGGTTCTCGGAGAAGGTCTCCACGACCCGGGGGCTGAACGCGTCCGTCTCGTACAAGATGTCGTCGCGGAAGACGGTGAACATCCCCATCCTCGGAAAGGGGACGAAGGGGGGGTCGTACACCGCGACGACGAACTTCTCGCTCGACTTCCGTTACGACTCGGCGAAGGAAGAGCAGACGCGGCCGTACCGTCTCGACGCGCACACGCGGAACTTCAGCCTCCGCCCGCGGGTGACCTGGACGTGGTTGCAGAATCTCTCCGGAAGCCTCGAGCTTCAGTTCGGGGAGCGAAGGAACCTCAAGAATGAGAACCGGAGCACGCGGACAATCGGGGCGAGCATCTCAGCCCTCTTCAAGTTCTAGCCTGGGCTCCGCGCGCGTTTTCTGCTGCGGGCGGGGATCTCCCTTCGCGCTTCCGCGCTCCGGGAGCTTCCTCGGCGACCCGTCCCCGCGGGACGGGTGCCCGCCTCGGTCGCGCGAGAAAAAGGCTGCGAGGCATCCCTTCTGTCGCAGAGGATCGCGGCTCGCGAGGTGGGTTGCCGCAGGGGTCGCGGCGCTG
>JAGUYC010000152.1 GCA_020061515.1 Gemmatimonadota bacterium | reverse complement strand
GGCCGCGACCGACATCGGGATCGGCGTCACGGGGGTCGCCGGTCCGGAGTCGGTCGAGGGGAAGCCGGTCGGTCTCGTCTACGCGGCGCTCGACGCGGAGGACGGAACGATCGCGCGCGAGTGGCGAATCCCCGGGAGCCGCGATCGCGTGAAGGACCGCGCGGCTCTTCACACGATCAACCTCGTCCGCCTCTATCTCCTCGGCGGGCCGCAGGAGGCCCGGTGAACGGCGCGCGGAGCGAGGAGAGGATCCGCGCGTTCCTCGCCCTTCCGCTCTCCGAGGAGCAGCGCGCCGAGGTGGACCGGAAGATCGCCCCGCTCCGCGTCCTCGGCGAGCCGGTCCGATGGGTCCCGGCGGAGAACCTCCACGTGACGCTCCGCTTCTTCGGCGACATCGGGAACGAGGGGCGCGTTCGGATCGAGGAGCGGGCTCGGCGCGCCGTGGCGGACACGGCGCCCTTCCCCTTTCGCCTCGGAGCCGCGGGCGCCTTCCCGAACCTCCGCGGGGCGCGCGTTCTCTGGGTTGGGGTCTCGGATGGGGAGGAGGCGATCGTCTCGCTCGCCGCGCGCGTGGAGGACTCGATCGAAGGGCTCGGCTTTCTGCGCGAAAAACGCTTCCACGCGCACATCACCGTTGGGAGAACCAAAGGCGCTCTCTCGCCGCGATTCCGCGACCGCTTCGCCGTGCTCCCGATCGAGCCGATCGAGGCGCCGGCGGGCTCGTTTCTCCTCATGAAGAGCACGCTCGATCCGCGGGGGGCGCGCTACGAAGTCCTTCATGAATTTGTATTCTAGCGATCAAATCATCCGCATCCGCGAGAGGAGACGCGTTTAGCGAAGCTCCGCGTCGAGGTCCGGATCGTAGGTCCGGTGGGCCTTCCCCGAGAAGAAGTGGAGGCGGGCCCCGGCGGCCACGCACTCCCCGTCGACTCGGGCGTTCATTGTCGCCCATGTTCCCGCGGCCGGGTCGAAGCGGCGGATCGTCGAGGCGGAGGCGAGATAGAACCGCCCGCTCAGGGCGTCCCCGGATGCGGTCGCTCCTTCGACCGAGGGCCCGGGAAGGGGGGCGCTCCAGGCGTCCGCTCCCGGATCGTACTTCTGCACGATCGCCGTCCACTCACCCGAGGGGAGAAAGCCACCGACGGCAACGAGCGTGTCGTCGATCACGGCGAGGACGGGGTTCGTCCGCGCGCTCGAAAGGCCGGCCAGAACCCGGCATCGACGCGCAGCCGGATCGACCTCGACCACGTCGGGCACGGTCGCGTCGACTCCCCATTGCGTCGTGTAGCGGCCTCCGGCGACAACGATCCTGCCGTTCCACGCGGCGGCGCCGAAGTCGCGGATGGGATGGGGGAGGCCGCACACGTACGACCAGGCTTCCGTCTCCGGATCGTAACGGTCGACGCTTCCCGCCTGCAGGACCGACTCGGGAGCGGTCTGGACGAACCCTCCGAGCGCGTAGAGATCGCCCTCGAGCGTGACGAAGGTGTGTCCCGCCCGCTTGGCCTCCATCGGGCTCTCGACCCTCCACTTTCGTTCGCCGCACGCGTAGGCGTACACGGCGTCCAGGAAGACGGGGAACTCCTCGGTGCTGTCCGTTTCCCCACCGCCGACGAAGATGCGGTCCCCGAGCGCGCAGAGGGCGTATTGCCGGAAGGTCTCCTCGCCGTAGGGGATCGGCGAAGCGGTCTCGACGGCGCTCCGCTCCGGGCCGCTCGACGAGCCGCCGCAGCTGGAGAGCGCCGCCGACAGAAAGAGAAGAAGCGGTGGAAGGAACGAGAGAAGGCAAGGGCGCTTCTCTCCGCGGGAGAGGAGGGCGAAGAGCGGAAGGTGTCGATCGGGTCTCTGCACGCCGCTTCTCCCGAAGCCGAACCGCTGGACCCAACGCTCAATTGTTCACCGCGACGGAGGCGCCGCCGGCCCCGTGAACCTTTCCCTGATAGGAACAATGTGCAACTGAAAACGAATATGAGTCAAGGAAAACCGGCGCACCGGACGAGGTTCGGGGCGGATCGGGCGGAGGACGCCGCCGGGGCCGGCGAACCGACCCGACCGAACAACGTTGCGCGAGGGAAAAGAAATTGTCTTCGGCTGGTATGCTCTACGGTTCTCTTCTCTCGTGGTCCGGAATCATCTCCCGGATCTTGGCGATGCGGGACTTGGCGTCCCGGCCGAAGGGATCTCCCTGCGAGAGAATGTGGCGGGCGAAGACGAACTCGGCGAGACGCGCGAACTCGAGTGTGAGGGTCGAATCGAAAACGCCTTCCGCGAGGAGCCGGTTCTGCTCGTTCGCAAGAGGAAGGAGGCCCTGGTCGATCGTTCGGTTCGCGTTGAAGACGCTCTCCGCGCGCTCGAGAAGAATGCGTTCGACGAGAAGATCGTACTTCGCGAGGAGCCTCTCGGCGGGGGTGCCGGTCCGGATCGCCTCCTCGCGGTCCGGGTCGATCGCTGGGGGAGAGATCGTCCGCTCCGGCTCGGCGGCCGGCGCCGGAGAGGGAGCCTCGGGAACGATGCGCGGCGCTTCCTCGGCCGATTCCTTATCGCCTCGACACGACACGAGCGCGAGGAGAAGAATCGCGAACGGGATTCGGCGCACGATGGACCCTCCGGCCGTCTCGACGACTCGCGGCGCGCGAAGGAAGGTAGCATCCCCGGCCGCGCCGGTCAACCGCCGACGAAAAGGAAAGGGCGGCTCCGAAGAGCCGCCCTCGACAGTTCGCGAAGAATGAACCCTACGGGCAGTCGCCGAGAGCACCCGCCGTCATCGTGAATCCCGGGTAGGATCCGCCGTGGCTGATGTGCGCGGCATAGGTGAACGTATCCTGGAAGTTGACGAAGCCGTTGCAGTTGAAGTCGCCGCAGTAGCCGACGCCCGCGTTCACCTGAGGCGCGTACTTGAACGTGTCCTGGAAGTTCACGGTGCCGTTCCCGTTCATGTCCGGGGACTTCACGCAGTACGTGTTCACGTTCTGGCAGAGCTGCACCTCGGGCGTGGCGCAGGTCGCGGTCGCGGTCCAGGTCAGCTGGAAGCGGCCGCATCCGCCGCCGGTGATCACGTAGTGGCACGCGCCGTTCGCATCCGACGTGTCGAGCCGCGACGCGGCCCCCACGATCATCAGGCTCGCGGTTCCCAGCTCGTTCTGCGGGTCGCCGATCGCCGAGAGATCGAGACGGACCGGGCAGTTCGGGAGCGGGTTGTTGAGGCAGTTCCGCACGGTCACGTAGATGTTGATCACGCCGTAGTCGCCCTTCGGGCACCAGCGAAGGTTCGCGGCTCCCGCGCCGGTGCACGGATTCGACGCCGCGATCGCGCACGACGAGTAGGCGGCGCACGGCAAGGTCGCCTGGGCGGTCCCGGCGACCACGAGACAGCCGACCACGGCCGCGAGCAGAAGTGACTTCCTCATTCTTCGTTCCTCCTTTCGGACACACATCGTAGGCTGACGACCTCCTCGGCTTCCCGCTGAAGGAAGAAGGCCGAACCACCGGACCGGGCTCACGGGCGCTCATCCAGGGAGCGCCCATGTCGCCCCCCCGGGATTCGCTAAGCGGCTCCAAACGCCGACCGTCGCGCCGCTCGCCGAGGGGGACGCAGCACCGTAAGCTGTGGGAGCGTCCCTATCTTAACATGATCGGCAAGTGAAAGTCCAGCGAGAGGTAAGATTTCGCCGGTTTTTTTCTTCTTCTCCCCACCCCCCCTCGGGTGTCTCGAACGGTCCCGCGGGTTCCCGAAGACCGGATTCCGGGAACGCTCGGATACGAACTGCCTTCCGTTGCGGCCTGGCGGGGGGAGGCAACGGAAAGTCTAGCACGCTTCCACTCCGGCGTCCACCCCGCGCCGATGGCAACCG
>JAGUYC010000032.1 GCA_020061515.1 Gemmatimonadota bacterium | reverse complement strand
GGTTCGAGGTCGACCGGGTGTCCCCCTTCGTCGCGGAGGGGAGGCCGGTGAAGTCGACCTGGATCCGGGACGAGATCGAGGCGGGAAACGTCGGGCGCGCGGCCGCTCTTCTTCGGCGCTTCCACTCGCTCGCGGGCGCTGTCGGGCGCGGCGAGGGTCGAGGCGAGGGGCTCGGTTTCCCGACGGCGAACCTCGAGGTCTCCGAGCCGGAGAAGCTGTGGCCGCGGGACGGCGTGTACGCCGCGTTCGCCGAGATTCCCGGAAAGGTAGTCGGCGCGGTCGCGAACATCGGCGTCCGGCCGACGTTCGGAGGAGGAGGCGAGCGACGGGTCGAGGCGCACCTTCTTCGCTTTCGAGAGGCTCTCCGCGGCTCGCCTCTCGCACTCCACTTCGTCGATCGAGTCCGCGACGAGCGCGCGTTCCCTTCGGTCGACGCGCTCGTGTCCCGGGTGCGCGAGGACTGCGGGGAGGCGGAGAGGATCCTCGATTCGGCAGACCCAACTTTTGCCTTTACACGTTTTTGAACATCTGGTACATTCGCCCAGAAGGGAAAGGTGTGCTTGAAGAACAGTTGGGCTAACTCCTTAAAAGAAAAGGAGTTGGCGGAACCGCAGGAAGCGGGCTCGTAGGAGGTTTTCGCTTGCCGCTCACCAAGGAATCGAAGTTGCGGATCATCGGACGGTACAAGATCCATGACAAGGACTCCGGATCGCCCGAGGTCCAGATCGCCCTTCTCACGGAGCGAATCACCTACCTCACGGATCACTTCAAGGTCCACAAGAAGGACCACCACTCGCGCCGGGGGCTTCTCCGACTCGTGGGGCGCCGTCGCCGCCTTCTCGATTACCTGAAGGCGAACAAGATCGACCGCTACCGCACGATCGTGAAGGAGCTCGGTCTCCGGAAGTAGAGGACAGCGCCGCGCTCCGCCCCGGTGTCGGGGCCTTTTTCTCGTCGAGAAAACCGCCCCGGCGCCTCGCCGGAGGCCGGCGCTTAAGGAGAAAATGATGTCGGAACGCCTTGAACTCAGCGTCGGCTCGTCGACGATCACACTGGAAACCGGCCGCATCGCCAAACAGGCGGAGGGCGCGGTGACCGTGCAGGCCGGGGGAACGGTGGTGCTGGTGACCGCCGTGGCGACGCCCGAGCCGGTCCCGGATCGGGGTTTCTTCCCCATGATGGTGGAGTACCGGGAGCGATCGTATGCCGCCGGCAAGATCCCCGGCGGTTTCTTCAAACGTGAAGGACGGCCGCTCGAGCGGGAAATCCTGGCCGCCCGCCAGATCGACCGGCCCCTTCGGCCTCTCTTCCCGAAGGGATTCCTGCACGAGGTTCAGATCATCGCGACCGTTCTCTCCACGGATCAGGAGAACGCACCGGACGTGCTTGCGCTTGTCGGCGCATCCGCCGCGGTGGCTCTTTCGGCGATCCCGACTGAGAAGACGATCGGCGCGGTGCGGGTGGGGAAGGTGAAGGGCGAGCTCATCGTCAACCCGCCGATCGTGGAGCGGGACGGGAGCGAGATGGACCTCGTCGTCGCCGCGGCGCGCGACTCGGTCGTGATGGTCGAGGGGGGCGGCCGGGAGTTCTCCGAAAAGGAGATGATCGAGGCGCTGAAGCTGGCCCATGCGGAGTGTGTCCGGATCATCGACGCGATCGAGGATCTCCGGGCTCGCGCCGGCAAGACAAAGCGCGCGTTCGTTCCGGACGACACGCCCGAGCGGATCCGGGAGAGGATCCGCGCGATCGCGGGCGGCCGGATCGCCGAGGCGAACGGTTTCGGTATCAAGGAAGAGCGGAGAGGCTTCGTCCGCGCGCTGGAGAAGGAGATCGAGGAGGCGCTCGCCGAGGAGTTCCCCGAGAAGCATGCCCTCATGAGGGCGATTCTCGACGATGTGATCGGCGAGGACGCGCGGCGGAGGATTCTCGAGCAAGAGGTGCGTCTCGACGGGCGCAAGCTCGACGAGATCCGCCCGATCACCTGCGAGGTGGGGGTTCTTCCGCGCACGCACGGATCGGCTCTTTTCACGCGCGGGCAGACGCAGGCGCTCGTCGCGATCACGCTCGGCACCACGTCCGACGAACAGCGGATGGACGACATCGAGGGGGAGTGGTTCAAGAAGTTCATGCTTCACTACAATTTCCCTCCCTTCTCGGTGAACGAGGTGCGGATGATGCGGGGAACCGGGCGGCGCGAGATCGGCCACGGCGCGCTCGCGGAGCGCTCGATCGAGCCGATGATCCCGGAGCCGGACACGTTTCCCTACACGATCCGCGTCGTCGCCGACATCCTCGAATCGAACGGATCCTCGTCGATGGCCTCGATCTGCGGGGGGATCCTCGCGCTGATGGACGCCGGCGTTCCGATTCAAAAGCCGGTTGCGGGGATCGCGATGGGGCTCGTGGCGGAGGAGGGGAGGGCGTGCGTCCTTTCCGACATCCTCGGCCAGGAGGACCACTTCGGCGACATGGACTTCAAGGTCGCCGGGACGCGCCAGGGGATCACCGGATTTCAGATGGATCTGAAAACAGCGGGGATCGGCTTCGACGTGATCGAGCGGGCGCTCGAGCAGGCGCGCCGCGGACGCCTCTTCATTCTCGACAAGATGGAAGCGACGATCAACAAGCCCCGCCCGGAGCTTTCGCCGTACGCTCCGAGGATCCTCACGATCAAGGTGCACACCGACAAGATTCGCGAGATCATCGGCCCCGGGGGAAAGATGATCCGGAAGATCCAGGAGGAGTCGGGAGCCTCGATCGACATCGAGGACGACGGGACGGTGAAGATCGCGTCGGTCGACGAGGAGGCGGGCCGCAAGGCGATGGAGATGATCAAGGCGCTCGTCGAGGAGCCGGAGATCGGACGGGTCTACGAAGGGATCGTCCGGAGGATCGTTCCCTTCGGCGCGTTCGTCGAGATTCTTCCCGGGAAAGACGGGCTCTTGCACATTTCGGAGCTCGAGAACCGGCGCGTCGCGAAGGTGGAGGACGTTCTGAACGAAGGGGACAAGGTCCAGGTCAAGGTGATCAACATCGACGAGGACGGGAAGGTGCGGCTCTCGCGAAAAGCCCTCCTCGCGAAGAGCTGATCTCCCCTTCGCTCTTGAAAACGAACGGGCCCGGTCGATCGACCGGGCCTTTCTTTCTCTCTCGCGATCCGGCGTTCGGGTTTCCCGATCCCGCCGCTTCTCCTACTTGCAGGCTTTCTTCTTGGCCTTCTTTTCCTTCTTCTCCTTGGGCGACAGCTTCGGCTTGTTCGTCTTCTCCGTCCTCTTCCTCTGTTCCTTGTCCGCCATGAGAGCCTCCTTTCGGGTTTCCGGCCGTCATGTTGCACGAAGCGGGCCGGGTCGCGCAAGCCCGATGTTCACCTCAATCCGTCACCGGTGGAAAGGTGACAGACACCATTGGGGCGGAAAGGTGACAGACACCATTGAAGATGGTGTCTGTCATCATTTCCCCCCCGAGCCGGGCTAGATCCCGCCCCACTTCCGAATGCGGTCGACCGCGTCGGCGAGCTTCTCCTTCGGCTCGACGAGCGCCATCCGGACGAACCCCTCGCCCGCGCGTCCGAAGCCGCCCCCCGGCGAGAGGATCACGCCGGTGGAAAGCCCGAGGCTCACCGCGAACTCCTCGGACGAGGCGAACTTCTTCGGGATTCGGGTCCAGACGTACATCCCGGCCTTCGGCGAGGAGACATTCCAGCCGAGCCCGCGAAGCCCCTGGACGAGAACGTCCCGCCTCTCGCGGTAGATCTTCCGAAGATCATCGATGCAATCTTGGGGCCCGTCGAGGATCTCGGCGGCCGCCGCCTGAATCGCCGGGAAGATGCTGAAGTCGCTCACGGTCTTGATCTTTCGGATCATCGCGACGACGTCCCGGTTTCCGACGAGAAAGCCCGCCCGCCAGCCGGCCATGCAGTAGGTCTTCGAGAAGGACTGGAACTCGATCGAGCGTTTCTTCTCGGGATCGAGCTGGAAGATCGAGCGGGTCACGACCCCGTCGTCGAGCGGAAGTTCCGAGTAGGCGATGTCGGAGACCGCGAGGAGCCCGTGCTTCTCCGCGAAAGCGAGGGCCTTCTCGTAAAAATCGACCTCGATCGCTCCGGTCGGGTTGTTCGGATAATTGAAGAGGAGATATTTCGCTTTCGAGAGAACGGATGCCGGGACCGCTTCGAGGTCCGGGATGAACCCGTTCTCCTCGAGGAGCGGAAGCTCGTGGGCGACCCCGTCGGCGACCTGCACCGCGGGGAAGTAGGCCGGGTAGGCGGGCGAGGTGACGAGCGCGACCTCGCCCGAGTTCAGCATCGCCAGGGCGAGCTTGAGAAGCCCTTCCTTCGATCCGACGACGGGAAGCACTTCGGTTTCCGGGTCGACGTCGACTCGGAAACGCTTCTTGTACCAGCGCGCGACCGCCTCGCGAAAGACGGGGATCCCGTTGAACGGCGAGTAGCGGTGGAGCTGGCGGTTCGGGTCGTCGAGCGCGCGGTGGAGCGCGTCGATCGCGTGTCTCGGCGGGCGGAGGTCCGGATTCCCGATGGCGAGGTCGATGAGGTCCTTCCCTTTCGCCTTCGCTTCCGCCTTCATCTCGTCGGTGCGGGCGAACGCGTACTTCGGCAGCGTGGCCGCTCGCTTGGCGAACGCGTACATGGAACAACTCCTTGTAGAGCCGGGGCGGCTCGGTTAGCATCTCGATCGTATGCCCCGGCGCGCGGGGCGTCAAGGAGAGAGGGAGTGCGCGTTCTCGCCTACCACCGCGTGGAGCCGTGTAGGGATCTCTCGTGGAACCGGGTCTCTCCCCGGCGATTCGAGAGGCAGATGGAGCTCCTTCGAAGAGAGGGGTGCCGAGGCGTTTCGCTTCGCGAGCGGATCCGATCGAACGGCGGGGCGAGCGTCGCGATCACGTTCGACGACGGCCTCGCCTCGGTCGTTCGCCACGCGCTTCCCGTCCTCGCGCGCTTCGGTTTTCGGGCGACGATCTTCGTTCCGACCGGATGGGTCGGGCGGCTGAACGGGTGGGATTCGCGGCTCGTCGGGCGGCCGGTCCGCCACGCCGGATGGAAGGAGCTCGAGGCGGCGGCGGCCGAGGGTTGGGAGATCGGCTCGCACGGCCACACCCATCGGGACCTGACGATTCTCCCGGAGGAGGAGGCCCGAGGCGAGCTGGCAATCTCGCGCGCGCTCATCGCGGATCGGATCGGGACCGCACCCGCGGCGGTCGCTTACCCGTTCGGACGGATGAACGAACGGGTCGCCCGGCTCGCAAGGGAGGCGGGGTACGCCTGCGGATGCATCTCCTTCGCGAGCCGCGGGGTTCCGGATCCCTGGCGGATCGGGCGTTCCGGAGTGCGGCTCTTCGACGGGGACGCCGACTTTCTCGCCAAGGTGAGGGGAGGACCGCTCGAATCCTGGCAGGCGGCGAAGGACCGCCTCGCGCATCTCTTCTCGCTCGGGACGCCGCGGCTCTTTCATCGGATCCGGAAGGTGGATGCTTTATGTTGAAGGCGTTCGATTGGATCTTCGTCGCGCGGCCGATCGTTCTCATTCCGGCTTGGGCGTTTCTCCTGGCCGGCTATCTTCGGGCGAATGAGCGCGCGGGGGAATCCTCGCCTCCGATCGGACCGCTTCTCGCACCGTTCCTTCTCCTCACCGCGGTGCTCGCGGGAGTCTACATCGTCAATCAGATCTTCGATCGGGAGACGGACAAGGAGAACGGGAAGCTCTTTCTTCTGGCCGAGGGGCACGTGTCGGTGCGCGGCGCGTGGCTCGAGGCGCTCGCTCTGATCGGCGGGGGGCTCGCGGCGGCCGCGGTCGTCCGTCCCAGCCTTCTCCCTTGGCTCGTCGTTTCGGCGGTCCTCGGGCTTCTCTACTCGGGGCCGCCTGCCCGGCTCAAGGCGAGGCCGTTTGTCGACCTCCTGGCGAACGGGGTCGGCTACGGGGCGGTCACGTTCCTTCTCGGGTTTTCGTTGGCCGGAGAGATCGGACGGGAGGAGATCGCGCGGGTGATCCCCTACGTGCTCCTCGTCGGCGCGGTCTTCCTGCACACCGCCCTCGTCGACCAGGACGGCGATCGCAAAGCGGGCATGCGGACCACGGCGATCGCGCTCGGAGACCGCGCGACGTCGGCCGCC
>JAGUYC010000162.1 GCA_020061515.1 Gemmatimonadota bacterium | reverse complement strand
GAAGAGGAGATCCTCCGGAAGGTACCCGACCGAGCGGCGACTCTCGGGGCGCGAGGCGGGGACTCCCGCGAGAAGGACCTCCCCCCGGTCCGGGCGCGCGAGGGAGGCCGCGATCCGGATCGCGGTCGTCTTCCCCGCTCCGTTCGGACCGAGAAACCCGAACACCTCGCCCCTCTCGACGGAAAGATCGAGATCGACGAGCGCGGGAAGCGCGCCGAAGCTCTTCGAGACGCCGCGCCAGACGATCGCGCCCCCGCTCATGCGATCCCCCCCACGCGCGCGCCTCTGCGAAGGACGATCAGCGTGAAGTCGTCCGCGTAGCGGTCGTGCCCGGCGAAGCGCGCGACCTCTTCCCGCACCGCCTCGACGATCTCCGCGGCGCTCCGCTCGCGATGCCGCGCGACCGTTTCGACAAGGCGCCTCTCGCCGAACTCCTCCTCGTCGCGCGCCTCCTCGGTGACGCCGTCGGTGTAGAAGACCGCGAGATCTCCCTCCGCCACTCGGACGTTCCCCTCTCCGTAGGAGGCATCCTCGGCGAAGCCGAGCACGAGCCCTCCCTCCGTCAGCGTCTCGATCCGGCGGTCCGCACGAAGGACGAAGGGGCTGTTGTGCCCTCCGTTGCAGAAGCGGATGACGCCGTCTTCCTTCCCATAGACGCCGAAGAAGAAGGTCGCGAATTGCTCGACGGAAGTCGAGCGGCAAAGCACCCGGTTCAGGCGCTCGACGAGCTCCGCCGCGCGCGCTGCCCGGTTCATTTGCACATGAAGGGCCGCGTGCAGCATCGACATGAGAAGCGCGGCGGGGATCCCCTTCCCCGACACGTCCCCCACCGCGATGCCGAGATCCCCGTTCTCCATCGGGATGAGATCGTAGTAGTCTCCGCCGACCTGGCGGCTCGGGATGTTGATCGCGGCGACGTCGATCCCGTCGACGCGCGGGCTCCGCCTGGGGACGATCGATTCCTGCACCGAGCGCGCGAGGGCGATCTCCTCGTCCACGAGACGGCGCTCGACCGCCTCCTCGTGGAGGCGCGCGTTCCGCGCCGCGAAGCCGATCTGCGTTCCGAGCATCGAGAGGAGCCCGATCTCCTCTCCGTTATAGCGGCCCCCCGTGATCTTGGGTCCGAGCGCGAGAAAGCCGAGCCCCTCCCCCCCTCCGGGGAGATGGACCGGGACGACGATCTCCGCGCGAAGACGATGAAGCGCCTTCCGGACCTCCTCCCGCTCGTCCGCGGATGCCGGTTCCTCCGCGAGATCGCGCGCCGAGGCCGGCTCGAGCAGGCCCGCGGCGGCGCGCGCGATCGGATGGCTCGCCTCGAAGGCGGACGGAATCTCTTGGCTCGGCCCATGCTCCAAGAAGCGCTCTCCGCTCCGGTCGCGCAGGAAGAGACGAACATCGTCCACGGCGAGCGCGTCCCGGAGCGACCGAACGGTCCGGCTCGAAATGAGCGCGAGGTCGAACGCCGTCGTCATCTCGCGGCTGAGATCGCGGAGGATCACCAGGTGCGCGGCGCGCTCCCCCGCGAGCACCCGGTCGACCGCCCGTTCAACGCGGCCGAGGATCGGGTGGAAGAAGACGATCGCGAGGAGCACGAAAAGACCCTGGAAGAAGGGGATCTCGGTTCCCGCCTGGACGTGAAGAACCCGGTCCATCTGCCGGGCGAGAAGAAGGAAGCCGGCGACGAGCGCGCCGAACGTGAGCGAGAAGAGGAACGCCCGGCGAAAGACCGTTCCAACCTCAAGGAAGCTCGCGCGGACGATCGCAAAGCCGATCGCTCCCGTGCCGACGAGGAGCGCGGCGGTGACGAGAATCGTGCGGGTCCCCTCCGGGAGCGTCGCCGCGAAGAGGTTCGGGAGCGGCACGGCGAGCGCGTAGAGACCGACGCAGCTCCCGAGGCCGAAGAGAACCGCGCGGAGCTGCCGGCGGATCTTCGGGACGCGTGTTTCCCGAAAGGAGCGCGCGAGGAGATAGATCGCGAGCGTCACGAGGAGAACATCGAGGAACGAGAAGAACCGGATGTGGAAGCGGGCGAGGAGCCGGAGCGCAAGCGCCCCGAGACCGATTCCGAGGCGAAGGAACTCCCCGAGCGCCCCGCCGATCCCGAAGGGCGCGGACGGCTCGAAGCGCGCGAGGGCCGGCCCCATCCTTCCGAGAAAGAGGAGGAACGCGAGATGAAACACGTACGGAAGATAGAGGAGCCAAGGGAGCAAGGGGCGGCGCGAGAGAAGGGGATGCTCGCGCGGAAAGACGAGCGCGAAGAGAAGGAGCGACGGGAAGAAGAGCTCCCAAACGTAGGCGAACGTCGTCGCGAGATCGGTTCCGAGGAACGTCGTCCCGCCCCTTGTCCCGAGGAGCATGCCGAGCCCGCCGATGAGCGGCCCGAACCCGCCGAAGAACATCATCGCGGCGGCGACTCGGCGGAGGCGTTCGCCCGGGGCCTCGCGAAGGATGACGATGCCGAACAGGAAGACGGCGCTTCCGCAGACGAGGTAGAGAGAGGCGCCGACCAAGGTCCAGTTCATTGCAGGCCGTACCCTTTAGCCTAGACTATGCACGCGTTTCCTGCTGCGGCCGCGGATCGCGGCCTCAAGAGGCCTCCCTTCCTTCGCCGCTTCCTCAGTGTAGCGCCGGGGCTACGCTTCCGGGAGCGGCTCGTACCGGTCGGCCTCTCGGCACGCGCTCCGCGTCCTCGCGACGAAAACGCGTGCATCATCTAGGCGAGGGGCTGTGCGAGGGACGGCGCGGGATCGGCAGACCCTCGGTCCGGTCAGCCTTCCTTCGGGAGCGCGGGCCCCAGCTTCTTGCTCATGGTAACCGTCGTCCCGCGGGAAGGTTCGATCGCGAACCGAACTTCATCCATGAACGTCCGAAGGATGAAAATCCCACGCCCTCTCTCGCGCATCAGGTTCGCGGGGTCCCGCGGGTCGGCGATGGAATCGGGATCGAAGCCCTTTCCCTGATCGGAGACCTCGATTTCGAGCCGCTCCGAGTTCGACCGGAACCGGATGCGGACGCTCTTCTTCCGATCGTTCTTGTTCCCGTGCTCGATCGCGTTCGTGCACGCCTCGATCACGGAGCTGCCGATCGCGTCCCGGACCTCGCGCTCGATCCCGAGGCGCTCGGAGATCTCTTCCGCCACGGCGTTCACGAGAGAGAGATACTCGAGCGAACTCGGAACGACGAGCTCGACGCTCTCCCAGCCGCCGGAAGGATTCATCGGACCTACTCGCTCCCGAACGTGACGAGAGCTTCATCCTCGGTCGGATACGTTTCGAACACGGTCGAGAGTTTCGTGATCATGAGGACGGATTCGATCCTCTCGGCGACGCTCGCGAGCTTGAGAACCCCGCCGCCGTTCTTCACCGACGTGTACCCCGAGATGAGGATCCCGAGCCCCGTCGAGTTGATCCAGGAGAGGTTCCCGAGGTTCAGGAGGATCTTCTTCCTTCCGTCGGCGAGGAGCTGCTTGACCAGATTCTGAAAGGTCGCCGCGTCGTCTCCCCCCATCAGCTTGCCGGAAAGCTCCAGAACGGTGACATCTCGAATGTCTCGACGTTTAATGTTCACTTCTCTCCCCCTGCAAGCCTGGATGATGCACGCGTTCCCTGCTGCGGCTGCGGATCGCGGCCTACGAGGCCTCCCTTCCGTCGCCGCTTCCTAGAGCGTAGTGCCGAGACTACGATTCCGGGAGCGGCTCGTACCGGTCGGCCTCTCGGCTCGCGGTCCGCATCCTCGCGACGAAAACGTGTGCATAATCCAGGCTTGCGATCCGTCCCTCGAACGCACTCCGCTTCTAGGATCGATGCCAGCCGCGCCGCTCCTCCCGCCGGAGGATCGAGAGGAGCCCCGTGAAGTCGCTTGGCGCTTCCGCCTCGAACGCCATCTCCGCGCCGGTGCGCGGATGCCGGAAGCGGAGCCGCCAGGCGTGGAGCGCTTGCCGG
>JAGUYC010000009.1 GCA_020061515.1 Gemmatimonadota bacterium | reverse complement strand
CCGTCACCGTCACCGTCAACACCGAATCCCCAAGACCGTCCGGACGAAGCATCACGTCGTCGTTCACCGCAACCGTCGAAAGGGTCGGATCGATCCCGGGCGTCAAGATCGCGTCGATCTTGAAGTCGTCGACCGCGGCCTCGACGAGAGAACCGCTTCCCGCGTCTTCCGCCATGAAGCGGAACCGCACGGTCGAGGTGAGGCTGACGTAGTTGCCGATGTTGAACTGGTACCGCTGCCAACTGTTGTTCGACTGGGTCGTGTTCTCGAGGTAGACCCAGTTCACGCCGTCGCTCGATACCTGGACTCTCCAGTAGTCCTCGTTCGGCGAGCTGCCGAGGTTGTTTGTGTACCAACGCCAGTAGGTGACGAGCGCCATCGCCGCGTCGGAAAGGTCGATGACCGGCGAGACCAGCGTCGTTCTTCCGCCGTCCACGTCGTACGAACCGGCGCTCGATCCCGCGGCGAGCTGCGTGGCGTAGCAGTTCACGCCCGGAGCCGGCGTGTGGTCGTCTTCCGGTTGGACCGGCTGGCTGTTGTAGTACGTTCCCTGCGGATCGCCCCGCTCCCAAACGCCGGTCGTGGCGGCGTCGCCCGCGATGCCGACCGTCCATCCGCCGGCGGTCTCGAACTCATCCTCGAAGACCGTCTGGAACTCGCCAACGTAGAACCCGTGAAGGGTCGCGGGGGCGTTCGACGGATGAGTCGCGGAGTTTCCGTCGGTGTCCTGGCCGTAGATGTAGTACTGCACGAGCGTCCCGGCGCTCTGGGCGGGGATGGAGCCCGTGTAATTGTCGCCGCCGACGTTCGACATCCCCACATTGGAGAACGCCCCGCCGTTCAGCTTGTAGTACACGCGGCACGCGCCCGTGTTGATCGGAGCAGCGCTCGATGTGATCGTCGCCGTGATCGCCGTCGGCTGCGTCGTGCTCGGCTGCGACTCGACCGGCGTGTGGACGATCGTGACGGGGCTCAGGATCTCCGGACACGTGAACCCGTGGTTCTCCGCGCCGACGCAGAGCATCGCGTGATGCGGAGTTCCGTTGTCGAGGTTTCCGTCGTTGTCGTCGGCGACGAACGTCCAGTAGACCTGATCGGGGAACGAGAGCGGAAGCCCCATCTTCCGGCCGTACCACCAGTCGTACATGATCACGCTGTCCGCGTAAGCTTGCGGATAGGCGGCCTGAAGCTGGACCCACGAATCCCAGATGAACCCGGCGAGAATCTGCGCGTTGAAGTGACCCGAGGATCCGTAGTCGTCCGGGTAGCGGAGAGTGTTGAGAGAGTTTCGAATCCCCGACGTGCAGTTGTTGAGGTAGAACCCGAGCCCCATGATGCTCTCGCGCGTCAAGAGGTTCGCGACGATGTCCGAGTTCGCCTCATGGATGCTGCTGTTCGGGCTCGTCGGGTCGTAGAGGCGGTGCGTGATCCCGTGGCCGTACTCGTGATAGGCCACGTCGCCCATCCGTCCCGTGTTCCCGTAGCTGGAACTCTGCACGCAGAAGTTGATCCCGTTGTAGTCGTACCAAGCGTTCCCGGGGCAGTACCCGTCGGTCCGCTCCACCACGCAGGGCATCACATAGTCCAGCGGGGTAAAGGTCGGATCGAGGTTCTTCAGCCACCGGTGCTGCTTGTTGATGTACGAGAAGCAGTCGCGCTCGCTGTCGAGCGAGTTCGCGCTCGACCAGTCGATCGTGTACGGCGTTCCCGGCGTGATCGTTCCGGTGTGCGAGGCGTCCGTCCCCGTGTACCGGTTCACGTTGATGTAGAGGCCGCGGAACTCCGCTGTGATCGTCCTCGAGTCGGACCCGCCGTAGGAGAGCGAGAAGTTCCCGTTCTCGCCGCAATACGTCGTCCCGACGCCGGAGACGTTGATCACCATCCCGTCGACCGGGAAATCATACGTGTAGCCATCGCAGTAGCCGTCCCACTCCACGTCCGACCGGGAATGCCCGGTGAAGTCGAGCGGGTAGATCAGGCTCTCCCGCCAGAGGATCTCGCCGCTCCGCGCGTCGACGTAGGTCGACCAATGCCCGTAGGGGTTCTGCGCGAAGAGGTCGAGACGCCATGCGAGACGGTAGTCGAGAATCATCTCGTCGTCGCGCGCTTCGCGGATCGGCAGGATGACGACCTCGCGATGCGTGATCTGGTCGCTCCCATGCACGTATCCGATCTCCGCTCCGGCGAGCGCGATCGCTTCCGTCTCGGAGAGGACTGGGCGCGTGCTTCCGAGGATCTCTTTCACGTTCGGATAGACGTCGGATCCGAAGGCGAAGAGACGGCCCGAATCGGTGAAGACCGCGTGGACGCGTCCGCCGACCACACGAAGGCCGTCCACGACCTGGTCGAAGTGAGCGGCCCACTTGCCCGGCGCGCTCTGCATCCGGGCCGCGCGGAGATCGGCGTTCGTCGCACCGAAAAGAGCGGAGTTCGCGCCGATGAACGTGCGCGCCGCCCGCTCGACGTCGGTTTCATTCGAGAGGGATGATGTAAAGTCGATGCCGGATCCGTACACATGATGCAGGCTTCCCGTGACGGAGTTCCGGTTGTACCGCCAGTTTCCGCCGTACTGAGCGGTGAGGTCGGCGACCGGAGAAGTCTTCGCCAGGTCCGCCCGTTCGGTCGGTTGGATCCAGAGGCCCTCATCCTCCCAGCCCGGCCGCGGAACCAGAAGCCGATTCCACTCCGACACCTCGACGAAGGCGACCGACACGGACGCCCATGCGAGGATCGCGGCGAGGGAGACGAGCGGCAACATTCGCCGAAGGCGCATACTCTCCTCTCCTTTCCTCGTGTCCGGGAAGCCCACGCGCATCTGACGTCTCTTCCGATCGGACACAAACCACCTCATGCAAGAAACAAACGGAGGCTTCGGGGATCGGACCCCCGAAGCGAACATGGGGAGCGACATGAAAGCACATCTGATAGACTACCATAGGGCCTGCGGAATGTCAATCCGCTCTTTGGGTTACGCGGGAAGGCCTCTTGGCGGCTCGGCGCGCGATTTGCCCCGGAAGAGACGGTTTTGTACGTTTTCCGGCAGCCGGGTCCCACCGAGGCCCCGAATCCGCGAACCAGAAAGACACCTACGGCCGTTCCGCTCCCGCGGTCCGCCGTCCCAAAGAGGAGGGGGATACGTATGACGAGAGTACAGGTCGGATCGCATGCGCCGGATTTCAAGCTGCCGGGACTCGTCGGGAAGGAAGAGGACGCGAAAGAGATCGCCTTGTCCGACTACCGCGGCTGTTGGGTCGTCCTGTACTTCTATCCGCTCGACTTCACCTTCGTCTGCCCGACGGAGATCACCGGATTCAACAAAGCCTACAAGGAGTTCAAGAAGCTGAACGCGGAAATCCTCGGCGTCCGCATCGACAGCTTCTTCTCGCACAAGGCCTGGCGCGATCACGGGCTCGGAACGCTCGAATACCCTCTTCTCTCCGATCTCACGAAAGAGGCCGCCCGGGCGTACAGCGTGCTTCTCGAGGAGAAGGGATACGCGCTTCGAGGCACGTTCATCATCGATCCGGACGGAATTCTGCGCTTCATGCTCGTGCACGACGACGGCGTCGGGCGCAGCGTCAAGGAGACGCTTCGCGTGCTCGCCGCGCTCCAGACCGGCGCGAACTGTCCGGTCGAATGGCAACCGGGCGAGGCCACGCTGTAGAGGCGATCGGTCTGTTCCTGATACGATGGGGACCGGGAGCGGGAGGTCGAAGCCCCGCACCGGCCCTTTCTCTTGGAGGGACGCGCATGGAACGGGACCGACGGGAAGCCTATCGTCGCGCGCTCGAGGAGATCCGCTCCGTCGCCGAGGGGGAGAACGACGCCGTCGCGAACCTCGCCAACGCGGCGGCGATCCTCTTCGGAGCGCTTCCGTTCTCGTGGGTCGGGTTCTATCGGGTCTCGGGCGGCGAGCTCGTGCTCGGACCGTTCCAGGGACGGCCTGCCTGCGTGCGGATCGCCCGGGGAAGGGGCGTCTGCGGGACGGCGTGGGAGAAGAACGAAGCCCTCGTCGCGCCGGACGTGCACGCGTTCCCCGGACACATCGCATGCGACCCGGAAAGCCGCTCCGAGATCGTGATCCCGCTTCGCGCCCCCTCGGGAGACGCGTGGGGTGTTCTCGACATCGACAGTCGCAACGTCGATGATTTCGATGAAGAGGATCTTGCCGAGCTCGAGCCGATCGCCCGGCTTCTGGAGGAGATCGCGGCGCGCGACGCGCGTTTCCTTCCCGCGTAATCCGAGCTACGGCCGTCCGCCGAGGAACTCCTTCGCCCGCGCGAGATTCTCCTCGAGATTCGGATAATCGGGTCGGATCTTCCGGAGCCGTTCCCAATCGCGGATCGCCCCCTCCGGATCCCCGCTCATCGCGCGCGCGACGCCGGAGTTGAAGAGCCCGCGCTCCGAGAACGCGTCGATCTCGAGATGGCGCTCGAAAAGTCGGATCGCTTCATCCAGCCGCCCTTGGCGCGTCCGAAGAAGCGCGAGGTTGAGATGCGCCTCGGGCGACTCCGGATCGAGCACGATCGCTCTTTGGAGAAGCTCCTCCGCGAGGGCGTCCTCTCCTCGGTTCATGCGCGCGGCGCCGAGGTTGGCGAGGGAGACGGCGTCCGAGGGGTCCTCGGCGACGATCGAGTCGAGAAGCACGATCGCCTCCTCGACGCGGCCTGTCCGCGCGAGAAGCGAAGCGAGATCGGCCCGCGCGCGTATCTTTTCTCTCCCGTCCCTCGCGAGATCGCGGTGAAGACGGATTGCCTCGTCGGCTTCCCCTCTCTCGGCGAGGATTCGCGCGAGCCCGCGCCGCGCCTCCGGAAAGCCCGGGTGCGCCCGTTCCGCCCGGCGGTACGCTTCTTCCGCCGAGCGGAGATCCCCCGACGCGAGATACGCGCTCGCCATGCGCGACTCCGCCGCCGCGGCATCGAAACGTCGCACGGGGAGGTTCGTGAAGGCGAGGAGGGGAAGAAGAACGAGGGCCGCCCGCTTTCTCTCGCGAACCGCGCGCCCCCACGCCGCGCACCCGCTTCCCGCGAGGAGAAGAAGTGCGGGAACCGCCGGGAGGCGGTATCGCCCGGTGACGAAGAAGAGAAGCCCGCCCGCGAACACGGCGAGCACGAGAAGGGCGAGAAGCGAGCGGGAGCCCTCCCGAAAAGTTCCCGCGAAAAGTCCGAACATCGCGAGCGCTGCGACGATCCCGAAGAGCGGGATCGGCAGGCGAAGGGCCGGGGAATGTCTCCGGAGAAAGCAGAGGTCCTCGTTGTTCGGGATTTCGTAGTCGTTCCAGAAGAGAATCGTCTTCCGTCCGAGGAGCTCGAGAAAATCCTTTGGGTGCGAAGCGATCCACGCGGCTCCCTTCCGAAAGAAGAAGCGCGAGACCTGCGCGAGGGAAAGGTCGCGTCCGGTCTCTCTTCTCGCGAGCGCGCGCGCGTCGCGGGCGAAGCCTTCCGGCGTCGGCCGGACCCCCTCCACCGGCGAGAGGGTCCCGTCGGCCCCCTCGTGGTTCCCGATGAGGAAGTGGATTCCGCCGTGAGCGGTGAGCGGTACGAAGCCTCCCGCGCGGACGGAGGCCGCCGCGGCGAAGGGGACGACCGGAAGGAGCGCCCCCGCGAGAAGGGCGATCGCGCACCGGCGTCCGTCGCGGACCAGAAGCCAGAGAGGGAAGAGAAGGATCAGCGCGAGGAGGTCCGGTCGGTTGAGACATGAAAGACCGAGGAGGAGGCCGGCGCCGAACGCGGGGCCGGCGCCGCGGTTTCCATGTGAAAGAGAGGCGAGAAGCGCGGCGCCGAGAAAGGGGACGAGCGCCGCACTCTGGAGGCTCCCCTCGTAGAGGATGAAGGGAGGGAAGACGGCGGCGACGGCTCCCGCGAAGAGCGCGGCGCCCGGGCCGGAGAAGCGCCTCCCGG
>JAGUYC010000134.1 GCA_020061515.1 Gemmatimonadota bacterium | reverse complement strand
CGTGGTTGCGTCATCGAACGGCGGGTCCTGTCGGCGGCCGTCCGCTCGCTGCTCGCGGCATGTTTGAGCAAGCGAGCCCCGCCCCCCGGCTCCGGTGGTTCTGTCTTCCCCGGATCAGATTTGCCTTTTCCTGCCGCACTCAGGCGCCGTCGTGGCGTTGTCGGACGTCGAGCGAGTCCGCCGCGGCGGCCGGAGGGAGGCCTCGGAGGCCGTGATCCGCGGGCGCGGCAGAAAACGCGTGCATCATCCAGGCTAACCCCCGAGCGCGACCGAAAGCACCATGATCACGATGCCGATGAGCGCGCCGCCCGCGATCACGCCCGCGCAGATCGTTTCCTGATTCGCCACGATGTTGACGTTCATCCAGGACTTCGGGTTCGCGGTGCGCCGGGCGAGCAGCCAGAAGATGAACGCTCCGAGGAACATCAGCCACGAGTCGGAGAAGCGAAGCACGAACGCGAGCCCCATCCCGACTCCCGAGATCGGCCAGCGGTTCTTCGTCGTGATCTTCAGCACTTCGAAGAGGATCCCGAGCGTCGCGCCGATCACGACGGCGACGAGCGCGGTGACGTGCAGAATGCTGAAGCCCCTCGTGAGCACCTCCGCGACCGCCTTCCAGATCATCGCCGCGATCATCGGGAGACGGTCCGTGCCGAACACCTCGATGTTCCCACGGAAGAGGGCGTAGTAGAAGATCGGTGTGCATGCGAAGCCGCCCGCGATGATCCCAAGCACGTGGCCCATCGCCTGAAGGCGCGGCTTCCCGCCGAGCATGTAGCCCGGCTTGATGTTCATGAGAAGGTTCGACGCGTGCCCCGCGACCTCGCCGGTGATCCCGGCGGTGATGAGGTTCGTCGGTGTGTTCCCCGGCGCAAGGCCCGCGTACGTGAGCTGCGTGAGCTTGCCGAGCGCGCCCGTCGGCGTGATCGCGGTGAGGCCGGTCGCGTTGGCCGCGATCAGCGTGAACACGAACACGAGCGGGATCGCGACGACCCCGAGCCACCAGGAAATCTGGAAGAACACAAGCCCCATCAGAACGATCACCGCGCCGACGACGGGGATCCCGATCGCGAAGACCTTCATGGGAAGCTCGATGTTTCGAAGAGGATCGGCCTCGACCTCCGCTCCCTTCTTCCGGCCGATGCTCTTGAATGCCGCGAGGAGCATCTGGGGCTTCGAGAAGAAGGAGAAGAGCGAGGCGGTCGTCATCATCGCCACGCCTCCCCAAAGAGACCACATCGTAATCCCGCGGAAGCCGGTCTCCGTGATGATCCCCTTCTGGACGAGGATCGGGGCGAGGATGAAGTAGTTCAGAACCGCCCCGATGATGAGCGAAACACCGGTGCGGATTCCCATCAGCCCGCCCGCGCCGATCATGACGATCTCGGTGTCCCACCGGATCGTGAGATCGCGGAGCGGGGTTCCGAGAAGTTTCGGGGTCGTGAACGAGTAGATGAAGTCGTCCCAATGCTGCCAATAGTTGTTCACCCACTCGCCGAAACGGCGCGCGCCGAGCGCGATCCAAAGCCCGCCGTCCCGGATGAAGTTGATCGCGCCGGAAACCCCCGCGAAGGCGAGAAGGAGCTTCTCCGGGGAGATCCCGTCGGTCGTTTCCTTGTGAGTGTGCAAGGTGTCCATCACGACGCCGGCCGCGCGTCCTTCGGGGAAGGGGAACTGCTCGTCGTTGATGAACCGCCGCTTGAGGGGGAAGGCGAAGAGCACGCCGAGGATCGCGAGCACGATCATCCAGAAGAGGGAATGCCACATCGGGATCACGCGTCCGGTCACCATCATGTAGGCGGGAAGGCTCGCGATGAGCGGCGCGGTCATGTATCCGGCCGCGGTGGCGATCGACTGCATGATGTTGTTCTCGAGGACGTGGAACTCCTTCTGCCCCGAGATGCGCGAGATCGCGCGATGCAGAGCGAAGGCGAGGATCACCGCGGTGATCCCGACGCCGAGCGTCCATCCGGTGCGCACTCCGACATAGAGATTCGTCAGCGAGAGGACGCCGCCGAGCAGCATTCCGGTGATCACCGCGCGCAATGTGAACTGCGGAACGTCCCCCTTGTAGACCTCGCGGTACCACCACTCGTCCTTCTGCTTCAGCGTCCATGTTCGGACCTGTTCCTCGGTCAGCTGCTTGATCGCCATGCGACTCCCCCGATGCGGCTCCGCGGAACCGCGCCTTCCGGTCTCTCAAGCCGTTTCACGCTCGATCGATCGCGAGCGCGGCTTCGGCCATTGTAGCGGGAGGGCGCAGGAAGCGACAACGCGAATCCCGGGGGCTCGGCGCTCGCGGGCCGCTCCGCGTTTCGGGATCGAGGAGCAATCCGCGTCACGCGCCCGCCGGCGCGACGAGCCTTCGAAGCCAAAGGAAGAGAAGCACCGCGTGGGCGAGGAGAGCGGCCCCGACCGCTTGGTGCGCGGTCGTGACCGCGATGTCCGCCGCCGAAGCGGGCCCGGCTTCAGGCGAGAGGTTGACCGCGACGAGAGCGGCGAAGCCGAGCACGATCTGGACGCCGAGTAGGGCGATCAGCAGGAGGCCGGTTCGGCGAACGGCCGGCACGTCCGCATAGAGGCCCCACGCACGCGCTCCGGAGACGGCGCCGACCGCGAGAACAACAACCGCGAGCCCAAGATGAAGATGAAGGCCTCCCGCGAAATGTCTCTGAACGGCGCCCGTGGCGATTTGGGCGACGAGGAGGAGAAATAGCGAAATGGAGAGGCTTCGATCCGTCCCCGCCCCGCGCTTGGCGACCGGCGCGGAGCTCTCGGTCCACCGCGCCGAGAGAAAGGCCGCGAGCGCGACCGTCATCCCGAAGAAGAGCTGGGCGATGACGCCGTGGACGAGCGCAAGCAGAAGACTCGGCGCCATCTCCTCGGGTGACGTGCTCAGAGTCGGCTTTCCCGTGACGCGCATGCCGCCGAGGAAGCCCTGCGCGATCACGAGAAGGAGCGCGACCGCCGCGAAACGCTTGAGCCATGCCCGGCTCTCGCGTCGAAAGATGCGGATCGAAAGGACGAGCGTCGCGAGGCCGACGAGCGTTCCGAGAAGGCGGTGGGAGTGCTCGTAGTAGATGTCACCCGACATCTTCGCGAGCGGGTAGAGAAACATATTATATCCAAAGGAATTCGGCCAGTCGACGACCGCGAGGCCCGCGCGCGCGCCCGTCACGATCCCGCCCGCGACGACAAGGAGAAACGTGGCGGCGACGAGAACGAGGGCGAGGACGCCGTTCCAGTCGGGCGGCGGCGACGTCTCTCTCGTGCGGCGGGAAGCTCCCCCGATCCCGCCGAGACAAGCGCCGAGGAGAAGCGACCCGACGATCCAGGCGGGGGCCGAGGGGCCGAAGCGGTTCGGCTCGGGCGATGCGATCACGCTTCCGAGGATGAGAAGGTTGATGAACGAAGCGATGAGCCCGGTTTTCGCTCCGGCCCATGCGCCGCTTCCCGTGTGACGCGCCGCGAGGCGTCCGCCGGCGACGAGCAGAAGAAGGAGAATCGCGAGCGCGAGGGAGCCGGGCGCTTCAACCCCCGGGAATCGACAAACGTACGCGGCGGCCCACATCGCGACCGCCGTTCCGAAACCGAGCGCCAGGGAAGAACCGGGACCGGGACCTTTCTCCAACTCGACGTTCATCGGCGCGCCCCCTCGAATCGGGTGAGCCTCTACTCCCGGCAGGAGTCTCTCAAGAACGACGTCCCGAGGCGAAGGAAAAGGGCTCTACCGGAATTCGTGTGGGTAGAGATTCAGCCCTCGGCAGTGGAACAGGATCGCGGTTCGGAAGCTCCGGCGGGTGCGGAAGCCCCGAGCCGTGT
>JAGUYC010000054.1 GCA_020061515.1 Gemmatimonadota bacterium | reverse complement strand
GATCCGTCAGAAGTGTGCGTCTTGCGCGGCCGCCGGGGCGCGGGGCGAGGAGGTGAGCCGGCGAGTTCCCGAGCGCGCTCGGGGTGTCTCCCCCGGCACCCCCTTGCCCCGGGCCCCGGCCGAAAAACCGCCAGTCGAGATTCTGTCCGATCGAGACCGACGCGACTCCGGAAAACGGGGCGGTGTTTCCGGGGTGCGAAATCCATCTGGAGTGCGCGCCCCTTCCTGTGGTACAAAGGGCCGAGCACCCGTCACCGAAGGAGAGGATGGAGTATGAGCGAGCATGAAACGCCGAGGCCCGCGCAGCTTCCCGAAAACGCCTACCGCGAACTGAAACCGGGAGAGAAATACGTCCCGATCTTGAGCGCCGAGAAGGGCGTGCCCGAGATCACCAAGCGATCGGTCCTCTTCGGACTCGCGATGATCATCATCTTCTCGGCCGCCGCGGGTTACATTGCGCTGAAGCTGGGCCAAGGGATCGAAACCGCGATCCCGATCAGCATCCTCGCGGTCGGTTACTCGGCGATCATGGCGCGGAAGAGCGGGCTCGTCGAGAACGTGAACATCCTCGCGATCGGCGCGACGTCGGGGATCGTGGTCGGCGGCTCGGTCTTCGTCATGCCGGCGATCTACATTCTCGGCCTGGAGGGGAACTTCTTCCGGATCTTCATCGCGCCGTTCCTCGGCGCGGTCCTCGGGGCGCTCTTCCTCATTCCCTTCCGGCGTTACTTCACGACCGAAATGCACGGCAAGCTCCCCTTCCCGGAGGCGACGGCGACCACGGAGATCCTCGTCACCGGCGAGCGGGGAGGGAGCGCGGCGAAGGTCCTTCTCTACGCCCTCGGCATCGGGATCGTGCTCGACTATCTGGCGCTCGCCTTCCACACTTGGAGCGAACGCTTCACGACCGCGGCGATTCCCGCGCTCGACACGCTCACGAACCGCCTGAAAGCCGTCTTCTCGATGAACACCTCGGCGGCGGTTCTCGGGCTCGGGTACATCATCGGGATCCGTTACGCCTCGATCATCATGTCCGGTTCGATGCTCGCGTTCTTCGTGCTCATTCCACTCTTCGGGTATCTCAGCCCGCGCTACGGCGGGCTGTCGTACAACGAGATCTTCTTCGGAGCGGAGGGGGGCGCGATTCCCGGCGTCCGGAACATCGGCATCGGAGGGATCTTCGCGGCGGGGATCATCTCGATCATCAAGATGTCTCCCGTGATCCGGCAGGCGCTCCGGCAGATGATCGGCCAGCTCTTCACCAAGCACGAAGGCGCGGTCGAGACGAGCCGGCTCGAGAAGGACATGAAGATGACCACGGTGGTCGGCCTGATGCTCCTTCTCGCCGTCATCATCTTCGGGTACTTCCGCTTCATAGTGCTCGCCGGCGAGCCGGGCGCGACGGCGCTTTCGCTCATCTCGACGCTTCTCGTCTATCTCATCGTGTTCCTCTTCTCGGCGGTTTCGGCGTGGGCGATCGCGATGATCTCGGTGACGCCGATTTCGGGAATGACGCTCACGACGCTCATCATCGCGGCGGTGAGCCTCTCCGCGCTCGGCCTCAAGGGGCAGGCGGGGATGCTCGCCATCCTCCTCATCGGAGGCGTCGTCTGCACGGCCCTCTCGATGTCCGGGTCGCTCGTCACGCAGTTCAAGATTGGGCAGTGGCTCGGCTCGACTCCGCGATCGATTCAGTGGAGCAACATCATCGGGTCGGCGGTGGCCGCCGCCGTCGTGACCGCGATCATCATGCTCTTCGCGCACGTGTACGGCTACGGCGCGCCCTCCGCGGAGCATCCGCGGCCGCTCGCCGCCCCGCAAGCGACCGCGATGGCCGCCGTGATCGACGCCTTCCTCGGAGGGCAGGGAGCCCCTTGGCCTCTCTACGGTCTCGGCGCGGCGATCGCCTGCATCGTCACCGTGCTCGGGATCTCCCCCCTCGCGTTCGCGCTCGGGATGTACCTCCCGATCGAGCTGAACAGCCCGATCCTCTTCGGAGCGATCGTCGCATGGCTCGTCCAGAAGTCCACGAAGGACGGAGCCCTCTCGAAGGCCCGCAATGACAAGGGGATCTTGCTCGCCTCCGGTCTCATCGCGGGCGGAGCGCTCGCGGGGGTCTTCGACGCGCTCACGAAGATGCTCGAGGAGGTTGCGGGCGGAGCCCTTCCGAAGCTGGGCCTGCCGGCAGGCGTCTCGAACTGGTTCGGGTTCACCGTGTTCTTCGCGCTCGCGATCCTGCTGTACCTCGACGCGAAGCGCACGAAGGCGGAGTAAGCTCCGAAAAGAACGGGGGACGCTCGCCGATCGCAACGGGCCCTTGCCCGAGAGACCGGAGAGCGTCCCCTCGTCTGTCCTCGCGGCGAAAAGCTAGCGGCCCCGTCTTCCCGTCTTCTTCGCCCCAATGAGCCCCGCAAACGCTCGGGCGAGCTCATCACGAAGAATGCCGGGGAGCACGGCTCGGATCTCCCTGCGAAGAACATCGGCGCCCGCGCCGGCCCCCTTCGCCGAAATCGAACCGCGCGCTCTCGAAACCTTGGGCTTCCCTGTCCGCTTCATCCAACCGTAGTAGGTCCATTTGTTGACGCCGTACTTCTTCTCGACCTGCGTCGCCGTGAGTCCCTTCGCCTTTGCTTCGGCGATGATCTTCATCCGGTCGGCCCGAGGCAGGGCCTTCCGCGCCTTCTTCTTGGGCATGACAACCTCCTTTGGTAACCAACCCTTGGCTATTAGGAACCCGCCCGCTCCCCCTGTCAAGCGTTGTTTTGCGGATGGATCTGATTGGACAGGTCGTTTCTCCCGTCCATTTGGCTTGGCTACCAATCGGCGCGCCCTTCCCGGTCGAGAAGCGCAGCCGGCAACCTGCGCGAGCGGATCAATCGAAACAGGCTTTGCAAACGATCAAGGTGACGTCATCCGGAAGGGGACGGTTTCCGGCGAATCGAACCGCCGCGTCGTAGAGAGCGGCCACGATGCGCCGGGCGGGCTCGCCGCGGTGCGCCCCCAACACGTCCAGAAGGCCGGTCGTGCCGAAGACCTTGCCGTCCGGCGCCTCGCAATCCATGATCCCGTCGGTCACCAACACAAGAAGGTCACCGGGGGTGATGGGGATCGCCGGACTCGAGGGGAAGACGGAATCGGCAAAGAGCCCGAGGGGCGTCCCCGTGCTTTCCAGCTCCGCCTTGACAACGCCCGCGGCGTCGATCAGGTATCCGGAAGGGTGTCCCGCGTTCGCGTAGACGAACGACCGCGTCCCCGGATCGATTCGAACGAGCATCATCGTGACGAAGAGCCTCTCCTCCACGCGGGTCATGAGGTCTTTGTTGAGGAGGCCGAGGATTTCGTCGGCGTCCGCGTGCATTCGCGCGTAGGCCCTCAGGTAGGCGCGCACTTCGGCCATCCGGACGGCGGGGCCGAAACCGTGGCCGCAGACATCGCCGATGACGATTCCCAGCTGATCCTCCAGCATCGGCACGTAGTCGAAGCAGTCTCCGCAGAGAACCCCCGCCGGAAAAGCGCCCCCGGCGATGTCGAACCCCTCGATCGTCGGATCGGAACCGGGATAGAGCCTCTTCTGCACGATGCGGGCGAAGCGGATCTCGGCGTCCTGCGCCTCCGTCCGCTTCCTCTCCGTCAGGTCTTTCACGATTGAAACGAAATGGGTGATGGAGCCTCGGGCGTCCTTGATCGGAGTGATCGTCTGCTCCGCGTGGTAGAGATCGCCGTTCTTCTTCCGGTTGACGAGCGACCCCTTGAACGGTTCTCCGACGAGGATCGTCGACCACATCTTTTCGTAGAGGGCTCTGTCGTGCTCGCCCGACTTGAGGATGCGCGGGGTCCGGCCGACTGCTTCCTCCGACGTGTACCCGGTCGTCTCCTCGAAGGCCGGGTTCACGTATTGGATCGTTCCGCTTCGATCGGTGATGATCACGCTGTCCGCGAGGTTTTCCACGACGGCGTGCAAAACCGGCGATCGGTCGGGCCCGACCTCGTCGAATCGGCCGAGCCGAGCAGTCGCCGCATTCGCTGTCTCCTCGGGCCGTCCGTCGGGACTGAGAGAGGGGCGGGAGCGTGCCTGATCCAAGATGTCCCTCCGAGAGACCGTGCCGCGGCGTGGTTCAGGTTTCGGTTGCCGCGTCTTCAACGCGCCCTCGGGCGCGCTTGGAACCGCCGACCTCCTGCCGCGCTCGCTCGGGAGGCTCGGGGGGTTCGAGCGACCGGCGTCTGTTTCTTCGGGAGAATCGTCCGTTCTTGGCGTGATTCGCCCTTGCTTGCCGGACGGGTCTGTTCCTTCTATATAGAGGAGGAGGCGCCGCGCGCCAACTTTTCTTGATCCCCCGGGGCGGAAGATGGGCCCCCGGGGCTTTGATCGCACCGCTCTCTCCCGCGCCGCCTCGCGCAGAATCCGCCTTCGCGGGGGTAGCACGCGCGGGCGAAGCCGCATACAATAAGCAGACACGCGGTTCCAGAGGAAGGCGCCATGACCGATTCGACGATCGAGAAGATTCTAAGGCGCTACTTTCCTCTCGGTTTCCCCCTCACGCTCGAGGCGGCGGTTCGTTTTGACGTCTTGCCGGTCGTGGCGGCGGCGAGCACCGAGGCCGGATCCGAGAGCGTCCTCGAGGTGCGGAAGCTCGTCCATCTCGTGAACCGAAAGCGGGCTCTTCACACGTACCACCCGAAACCGATTCAGGCGGAGGACCTCTTCGCTCTCGGCCTCATCACGGATGCGCTCCGGTACGTCGCGTTTCTCTACTGCCATCGCGATCATCCGGGCGTTCTTGCCCGGGGGCGAGGACGAGAGATCGAACGACTCGGCGAGCCGAGCGTCGAGAGCGTGGCGGCGGTCTTCACGAGGCTTCTTCCTCCGCACGAAGTGATCCGCAGGACAACGCCGGACGGAGCACCGGGCCCCGCCGTCGAGCGCGCGGTCGAAACCATCCGCGAGACGGCGGACTTCCTCTCCCGATCCGAGGAAGGAGTCCCGAACCGCGACGCGGCGGACATCGAGACGGTCCTCCTCTCGCTCACCGCGCAGAACGCCGCGACCGAGCCCTTGCGCGAGCTCTTCGACGACGTCGGGTTGCAGCAAGAGGTCCCCTATCTTCCGTATGTGGTCGGGCTCGAAGAGTTTTTCGAAGGGCAGCCGCCGTTCCGGCCGCTCGGGGAGACGCTCTTCCGCTGCCTGCGCGCGCCGATGCTTGCCTCGCCGCACTCCCTCGAGGGGCAGCTCCGATACATCCGCGAGCGCTGGGCTCACTTCCTTCCTCGCCGCATCCTCAATCGGATGACGCTCGCGCTGGATATCTGGGAGGAGGACCGGCGGCTTCGCGGGCTCGGCCCGGGCGCGATTCCCGTGCTCACGTTCGGACCGGGGCGGGCCAGCGAGCCCGAGTTCGAGGCGTTCTCGACCGACCGCGATTGGATGAGCAACGTCGTCTTGATCGCGAAAAACGTTCATGTGTGGCTCGATCAACTATCAAAGCTCTATGACCGTCCCTTGCACACGCTCTCCGAAATCCCCGACGAGGAGCTCGATCGGCTCGCTCGATGGGGATTCCGGGGCCTCTGGCTCATCGGTCTCTGGGAGCGGAGCCGCGCCTCCCGGAAGATCAAACAGTACATGGGAAACCCCGAGGCGGTCGCTTCCGCCTACTCCCTGCACGACTACCAGGTCGCCGACGATCTGGGCGGCGAGGAGTCCTGGCGGAATCTCCGGGACCGCGCGTGGACGCGGGGGATCCGCCTCGCAAGCGACATGGTGCCCAACCATATGGGGATCGACTCGCGCTGGCTGATCGAGCATCCCGATTGGTTCATCCAACTCGATCAACCTCCCTACCCTTGGTACACGTTCGGCGGCGGCAACCTCTCCGACGACTCGCGCGTCGGCCTCTACATCGAGGACGGCTACTGGGAACAGCGCGACGCGTCGGTCGTGTTCAAGCGCGTCGATCATCACACCGGAGAAGCCCGCTACATCTATCACGGCAACGACGGGACGAGCATGCCCTGGAACGACACCGCGCAGCTGAACTACCTCTTGCCCGAGGTGCGCGAGGCGGTGATCCGGACGATCCTGCACGTGGCGCGGCATTTCCCGATCATCCGCTTCGACGCCGCGATGACGCTTGCAAAGCGGCACTATCAGCGCCTCTGGTTTCCGCAGCCGGGCGACGCGGGGGCGATTCCGTCGCGCGCCGAGCGCGGAATGAGCAAGGAGGAATTCGACCGCGCCTTCCCGGTCGAGTTCTGGCGCGAGGTGGTCGATCGCGTGGCGGCCGAAGCGCCGGACACGCTTCTCCTCGCCGAGGCGTTCTGGCTCATGGAGGGCTATTTCGTCCGGACGCTCGGGATGCACCGCGTGTACAACAGCGCCTTCATGAACATGCTGAAGATGGAGGAGAACGCGAAGTACCGCCAGACAGTCAAGAACGTGCTCGAGTTCAGCCCGGAGGTTCTGAAGCGCTTCGTGAACTTCATGAACAATCCGGACGAGCGGACCGCCGTCGAGCAGTTCGGGAAGGGAGACAAGTACATCGGGGTGTGTCTTCTCATGGTCACGATGCCCGGCCTTCCGATGTTCGGCCACGGACAAATCGAGGGGTTCACCGAGAAGTACGGCATGGAGTACCGGCGCGCGTACTGGGACGAAGCGGTGGACGAGCATCTTGTCCGGAGACACGAGGCGGAGGTCTTTCCTCTCATGCGGCGGCGGCGGCTCTTCAGCGGCGCGGAGAACTTCGTCCTCTTCGACTTCGTCAGGCCCGGGAGCGGAGTGGACGAAAACGTCTTCGCGTACGCGAATCGCGCGGGGAGCGACCGCGCGCTCATCCTCTACAACAACGTGTACGAGGGGACTGCGGGGACGGTTCACACATCAACGGCGATCAACGTCGGGAGCGCCGATTCGCCCCGTCTCGTGCGCCGTTCGCTCTCCGAGGCCCTCGCTCTCGACTCATCCGAGGGATGCTACTACGCGTTCCGCGATCATCGGACGGGGCTCGAATACTTCCGCTCGGGAAGGGAGATCGCCGAGCGAGGTCTGTTCGCGGAGCTCGGCGGTTACCAGTGGCACGCATTCATCGATTGGCGGGAAGTGCGCGACGCCGACGGACGCTGGGGAGAACTCGACCGGCGACTCCGCGGGCGCCCGGTGGAGAGTGTCGAAACCGCGCGCCGCGAGATGGATCTCCTGTCGATTCTCGCGCCGTACGG
>JAGUYC010000211.1 GCA_020061515.1 Gemmatimonadota bacterium | reverse complement strand
GACGTCGCGCGCGACCTCGACGAGGCGAGCCTCTGGTACGCGGCGCAGAAGTGCGTGCAGGCGCTCGACGACGCCCGCGTCGCCCTCGCCGCCGTCGATCGTCGATCGATCCCCGATTTCCGCTTCGACTACGAGTCCCCCTGGGGGTGGATCCGAGTGCGCGGGAGCGGCGACGACGTCGTGGACGGGGATGGCGCCCTTCTCATCGTCGATCTCGGCGGGAACGACACGTACACCGGCGGCGCGGCGGCGTCGGCGGCCGATCGTCCGCTCGGTCTTCTTCTCGACATGGCGGGAGACGACCGCTATCGATCCGACGGGCGCCCGGCGCAAGGAGCGGGGATGGCCGGCGTCGGCGTCCTGATCGACGCGGGCGGGAACGACTCGTACGAGGCGGAACGCCACGCGCAGGGAGCCGGGCAGTTCGGGCTCGGGCTCCTCGCGGACCTCGGGGGAAACGATCGATACTTCAACCGTATAAGCGGCCAGGGATGCGGCTTCTTCGGGATCGGCCTCCTCTTCGACGTCTCGGGGGACGACGAGTACACGCTTCATGCGGACGGACAGGGGCTCGGCGGAGCAGCGGGGGTCGGCGTTCTCGCCGACCGCGGCGGAAACGACCGCTACGTTGCGATTCGCTCGCATGCGGTCACCGGCAGGCCGTCGTATCACTCCCCCGGACTCGACGTGGCGGTCTCGAACGCGCAAGGCTGCGGAATCGGCCGCCGCGGCGACGGGAGCGACGGCCATTCGTGGGCCGGCGGGCTCGGAGCGCTTCTCGACGCGGAGGGGAACGACTTCTATTCGGCGGGGAACTGGTCGATGGGAACCGGCTACTGGTTCGGGATCGGTGTCTTGCACGACGGGGGGGGGGACGACGAGTACCGCGGCGTCGCGTGGTCGCAAGGGACCGGCGCGCACTTCTGCATCGGCGTTCTCGTCGACGAGAACGGAAACGACAAGCACATCGCGGAGGAAAACTCCACGCTCTCGCTCGGCATGGGCCACGACTTCACGGTCGCGATTCTCCTCGACGCGGGCGGCGACGATCTCTACTCCGTCGATCGGACTGGTCTCGGCTGCTCGCTCAACCGGAGCGTGGCGATGCTGATCGACGAGGGAGGCGACGACGTCTACGAGACGAAGGAAGTTCCCCGCCCCGGCCACGCGGAGAACAACGAGCGCTTCCGCGCGCGCGGAGGCGTCGGCTCCTACTTCGCCGACACATCGTCGCTCGCCCTCTTCCTCGACATCGGGGGGCGCGATACATACGGGTCGAACCTCGCGAACGATTCGGAGCGGCTCGATCCGCCCGATTCTCCGAACTGGGAGGACCGGAACTTCGGCGTCGGCGTCGACCGGGAGACCGGAACGATCGATTGGACGCCGATTCCCCGGATGCCGCCGTCCGGAGGAAATGGTGGGAGGAAATGGTGACAGACACCATTGAGGAAGAAGGTGTCTGTGGCAAGATGGTGTCTGTCACCATTTCTGATGGACACCATCTTCCTCAATGGAGTCTGTCACCATTTCTGGTCGTCACCATTTCCGCCGAACCGAACCGAACTCTCGAGGATCCGAAGGATCTCCCGCGCTTCGGGATGATCGGGGTTTGATCGAAGAGCGGTCGCCAGCGCTTTCCCCGCGCGCACCGGCTTTCGCTGGTCGAGCAGGATCCGCCCTTTGAGAAGCCAAAGCTCCGCTGATTCGGGACGCGTCTCGAGTCCGCGATCGACGAGACGAAGCGCTTCTTCGTTTCGGCCCTCGAGGTGTTCAACCTGCGCGGCGAGGAGAATCGCCTCCTCGGCGTCGGGAGAGAGATCGAGAAGCTTCTCGGCGCGCGCGCGCGCTTCCGCGCGGTCGCCCGCAGCGAACGCCGCCCGCGCGTTCTCATAGAGGGCGAAGCGGAGCCGCATCTCTTGAAGGATCCTCCGCGCGAGATCCGGGTCGAGAGTCGCATCCTCGCGCGGCGGCCGGTGGGCCTCCCAAACCTCCTCGCGCGGCAGGCGGTGCGAAGGAGGATCGCCCGTGGGGCCGCGCCGAAACACCCGGTAGTACGAGTCCTGATAGACGAGCGCGAAATGCCGGAGGTCCTCCGGGTAGAAGTGAAAGAGAAAGGCGGCCGATCGGGAGGGAAGCGCGTCGAGCCCGATTCGATAGACCTCCGAGTCGTCGGAGGTGTCCAGGGTAAAGCTCGCTTGAAACACGAAATAATCGACCCCGAGGCTGTCGCAGAAGCCCGCCATCTCTTGCTCGGGGCCGTAGAGGGCCGACAAGAACGACCGGTAGCGGTCCCGGAGCTTCTCCGACTCAAACTTGGAGTGGAGCACGATCGGCCGCTCGGCGTCGACGAGCACCATCGGGCCGGTCGGATACCACGTGAGGAAGACGTCCTCCGGGTCGGTCGCCGCCCGGATCCACTCGACGAGTCTCCGGTTGTTCCCGTAGTTGGGGACCGAGAGATCTTCCGCCGAGGGGATGAGGGCCCGTGCGATCCGCGCGCTCCAGGCGGACGGTCCGCGGACGTTCTCCGCCCCCTGCGCGACGAGGGCGGCGACGAAAAGCGCGGCCCATGCCTTCCGCCCGCGCAAGACCCCCGCGAGCGCGGCCGGAACGAGCACGGCGAGGAAGAAGACGAGAAACACCGAAAGCCTCTCGACGAGAAGGAACAAGAGGAGGAACGCGAAGGCGAGGTAGGCGAGAGAGACGAGCGCGGGTTCCCTTCTGCGGACGCTGCGAACGAGACCGCCGGCGAGGCCGGCGAGAAACCACGGAGCGAGGAACCCGAGCTGAGCGGCCAGGAACGCCGGAGAAGGAGAGTTGAAGGGGGGGGACCAGAGGACGCGCGCCTCGAACGGAATCTCTTGCGGGGACTCGGGCTTCACACCGAGGTGCCGGATCTTGTGCGCGACGAGCGGCGCGACGTGGGAGTACTCGGCTTGTTTCGGCTGCGCGCTCGCGCCCGCGAAGAGCAGGAGGGAGGCGGCTGCGAGAACCGCGGATGTCCGCGCGGGGGACCATCCGCGCCGGATCGAGAGCGGGAGGACAAGGGATGCGCCGAGAAACAGGAACATTCCGGCGGAGAGCGCGGACTCCTTCTCGATGAGAACCGGGATCGTGAACGATGCGAGAAGCTGCCACCCGGTCACGATCCAAACGGTATCGCGAAGCCTCTTCCTCTCGTTCGAGAGAAGGGCATGAATCAGAACCACCGGGAAGAAGGTGAGGAAGAAGAAACGGCTGAGATGCCAGGTAGAAAGGGCCGCGGCGGCGAAGAACCCCGCGAGGTTCGCCTCGACGAACCGCCTGCGCCCGCTCTCCGCTCCGAGCGCGCGAAAGAAGAAAGCGACGAAGAAGAAGAGGAGGGGAAGCGTGAAGTCCTCGCGCCCGTAATTCCCGATGAGCCGGTGGAAGCTCAAAGGGGAGACCGCATAGAGAGCGGCCGCCGCGACGCCGATGCGGGAGCTTCGACCGGCCGCGCGCGCGGCGAGAAACACGGCGATCACGGAAAGACTCGAGAACCAAGAGACGAAGCGGACGAGAAAGACGTGGAAGGGGATGTCGGCGAGTCCCGCCGCTCGCATCGCCCGAAAGAGGGCTCCGGAGACGAGCTCCATCCCGATTGTGAGATGAGAGAAGGCGCGGAGCCCTTCGGGCATCTGCGCGGCGCGGTCGATCGCGGGGATCGGTCTTCCCTCCGCGGCCGTCTTCGCGTAGCGATAGTGAAAGGCGGACTCGGTCCAGAAGAGAAGACGGTCGGTTCGCGCGTCGTATCTCGGGCTCGCCTCGAAGAGGTGGGTTTTCCAGAGGGCGGAAGCCGTTGTGAGGAGGAGCACGGCCGCGAGCGCGGCCCATGCGGGGCGGAATCTTCGAGGGAAGCCCGTCTTCATCGCGCACTCCCGAGGCGAACGCGTGTCCGGAGCGGGCGCATTGTAGCACAACCGGCTCGGCTCAGCGTCGCGCGGGCTCGAAACCGTGACTCCCGGGGGCGTTGCGAGGGGTCGGGAAAGGGGTGATCGAGCGGGGACCGACCGGCCGGGCGGCGTGTAACTCTTTCCCATGGAGAAGTTTTTTTTCGACGAGCGGACTCCCCCCGAGGCGGTCGCCGACCTTGCCTTCCCACTAATCGTCAGTAATATAATAAGATAGATGGGCGGCTGATCGGGGGGAGGGGGCGGCGCCGGCGCGAGACAAAGAGGGATCGGGTGCATTAGAAACGCTTGAAGCGCGGCCCCTGTTGTGTTAGAATCACCGCGAAGGTTAGGAGTAGCCGGCTGGTGCGAGGACGCCCCCCCCGAGGCTATCCACCCGGCGTTTTTTGGGTTTCTCGCGCGTCGGGAGAAGACGCGCACAGGGCATCCGATCAGACAGGAGGAGAGGAATCGATGAAGTTGGTACGAACGATCCTTGCGGCGGCCGCGTGCATCGCCTTGTTGGTTCCAGTAGCGAGCGCGCAGCAGTTTCTTCTCTGCGACTTTCTTGGGTACGACTACACGGCTCCGATGCCGCGCAATCTGAACAACCCGAACTTCTACATCGCCCTCGGGGACGTGGACAACATCAACCCGGGCGCGGTGGTGACCGACCCGCTGAACTACCAGTACACGTTTGTTCTGAACAGCGGAACGTGCACCGCCGCCGACACGGTCGCGGGCATCTACGGACGGTACTACTACACCTTGGGGGACGGAACGTTCTTTATCTACGAAGACCCGATCCTTGGCGGAACGAGCCGGAGCTACGGCACGAACCCGCCGAACGCCACCGCACCGTCGACTTTTTCCGACGGGACCTTGATCCTCGGAGCGGACTTCGTTAACTTGACGATCGTCGTCAACCTCAGCAACTGGACGGCGTCCCTGAACGGCACGCTCGACTTCTATTGCGGCGAGGGGTGGGGAAGCCTGCCGTGCTACGAGGGCTGGACCTTCGCCGGCGAGACGGTCGAGTCCGGGATTCCGGAAGGGTACATCTGGGCGGTCGACGGAGTGGTCTACGTCGAGGAAGTGTTGGTCGAGACCACGAACTGGAGCGATATCAAGAAGCTGTTCCGGTAAGACGACCGGCGCCGAGCGGTAGCAGCGTTCCCTCGAGACGAGTCGTCGATACGGGGCCAAGAAGAGGATTCCGGTTGAAATTGGGAGGTAGGCTATGAAGGCTTTGCTAAGGCCGTTCTTGATGGGGGCGGTTCTGGTCGTGTTTCTCGCCGGCGCTGCGTCCGCCGAGATTCCGGGGATCGTTTGGGATTGGGCTCCCGAGTCGTACGGGTGGGAGCCGGGATACGCGAACCACATGAGCCAGGCGGGCGCCACCCTCACCATCGTCGGCAAGGTCGATCGCTTCTTCGATCCCTTCCTCGACCTTGACCCGGTGGCGACCGAGTACACGTTCATCTTCCGCGATCTGGTCTCGCTCGGCTCGATCGATCTGGGCGGCATCATCATCACGAACTACGCCGGCGGGTACTACGAAATGTACAAGGACCCGTCGAACAACGCCGACTTCGGCACGAACCCGCCGAGCGCCGTTTCGCCGGCGACGTTCGTCGACGGGACGCTGGTTCTGACCGGAGAGCTTTCGAACTTCTTCGTTCAGATGTTCCAGGGACCGGGCGGATGGTCCGGGACGTACACGGTCGACGTCGAGCTCACCGGTCCGGTCGGCGGCGAGATCTACGACCGCACCGGTCCGTGCTCCGGCACGAGCGGCGGCGGCTGGTCGGACGAGGCGCCGATCATTCCTCTCGGCTACACGGTCCAGGTGGACGGCCACATGAACATCGACGAGTGCCATGGAACCGGCACCGAGAACGCGACCTGGGGGTCCGTGAAAACCCTGTTCCGTTAGGATTCTTCCTGTCGATCGATTCGCCGGCCTCGGGACTTCCCCGGGGCCGGTTTTCCTTTCTCTCTCTTCTCTTTCCTTCCTCTCTCTTCGCTTTCCGGACCGGGTCTTCAGAGCGACGGTCCGGCGTTCCTTCCGGTTCCGCCTCCGGACAAATCAAACCGAAATGAAACCGTTCTTCGACCGACATTCGAACCTTTCCTCTCTACACTGACTGCGGAACGAGAAAGCTCTCTCCCGGCGGACGTTTCTCGGAGGGTGCCGTGTCGATCGTCTTGGAACACCTCTCGAAAGTCTTCGGAGGCCACGGGGTCGTCAGCAACGTCTCCCTCGAGATCGCGGACGGTGAGCTCTTCGTCCTGCTCGGTCCGAGCGGAAGCGGGAAGAGCACCGTTCTTCGAATGATCGCGGGGCTTCTCGACTCGGACGAGGGGCGCGTGCTCCTCAACGGGCGCGACGTGACCGGTCTTCCGCCCCAGAAGCGCGGCGTGGGGTTCGTCTTTCAGCATTACGCGCTCTTCCGCCACATGTCGGTCGCCGAGAACATCGAGTTTCCGCTCGCGATCCGAAAAGTGAAGCCCGCCGAGAGACGCCGCCGGCGCGACGAACTGCTCGACGTGGTCGGGCTCGTCGGCTTCGAGGCGCGGATGCCGAACCAACTCTCGGGCGGGCAGCAGCAGCGCGTCGCTCTCGCGCGGGCGCTCGCGCACCGTCCGGAGGTTCTTCTTCTCGACGAGCCGTTCGGCGCTTTAGATGCAAAGATTCGAGCGGAGCTTCGCCGCTCGCTGCGCCGCATCCAGGGGGAGCTCGGCGTCACAACGATCTTCGTCACGCACGATCAGGAGGAGGCGTTCGAGCTCGCCGACCGAACCGGAGTGATGAACTTCGGCCGCCTTCTCGAGGTCGGTCCCCCGATGGAGCTGTACCTTCGTCCTCAGACCGAGTTCGTCGCCACTTTTCTCGGGCGCGCGAACCTGATGGTCGGCGAGTGCGCATCCGACAGCGTGAGGCTCGGATCGGTCCGGTTTCCTCTCGACAACCAGATCACTTCCACCGGCGGAGAGCGGCGCGTTCAGGTTCTCTTCCGTCCGGAAGACGTCGCGGTGCGCGACTCCCCCAATGTTCTCGCGGTTCCTCTCCTTGGGAAGGCCGTCGTCGAGGAGGCGGGATCCGTCGGCTCGCTGGAGAAGCTGCGGCTTCGTCTTCCGCCTCTTCCAGGCGTGCGGCCGATCTCCCCGCCCGTCCCCTTCGGCGTCGATTCGATTCTGGTCGACGCGACCCGTTCCCAGGATCAAGCGCGACGCTACCCGATGGAGCCGGGGGACGAGGTCTGGGTCGGGGTCCGGCGCATCCACGCGCTTCTCCATCCGGGCCTCAGCTTTCTCCTCGTCGCGGGCGGCGGCGCGGGCCGCGAAGCAGCCGTGGATCTCGGCGGCGAGATCGCGCGGCTCGCCCACGCGCGCGTGACGGTTCTCGGGCTCGGCTCGAAGGGGAGCGGGGTCGCCGAGCGTCTCGATCGGGTGCGCGAGCGGATGGGGAGCGGGCTCGCGGCTCTCGAGATACGACACTCCTCCGCCGGTCTCGCCGATGCGGTCGAGCGAGAAACGGGCCGCCAGCCTTTCGATCTCGTCATCGCGGGGCGTCCGCCGGAAGGGGCGGTCGAAGCCGCGGAAGGCGCTCTCGGGAGGGGCGAGCACCATCTTCTCGTCGTGCCGGAGGGAAGCTCGATTCCGAAGAGCGTCCTCATCTGCGTGGCGGTGGGTGAACCGGGGAAGGAGGATGTGCACTTCGCCGGAAGGCTCGTGCGCCACGTCGGCGCGCGCGCGACGATCCTCACGGTTCTTCCGGAGCGCTCCGCCGATCCGGCGAGGGCGCAGGGGGAGCGGTTCCTCGCGGCGGCCGCGAGAAGCCTCTCGGTTCTCGGCGTGCAAGGCGAGACTCGAATCCGGAAGGGCCGCGTCCTCGATCAGATCCTCGCCGAGTTTCGCGAAGGGAAGCACGACATGCTCGTGCTCGGAGTACCGCTCGTCGCCTCGGGCGCGCGGGCGTCCCTCGACGGCCACGCGGCCGAAGTGCTCAAGGAGGTTCGCGATCGGCCCGTTCTTCTCGTGCGGTCGCGCGGGTCCGAGTGACCCGCGACCCGGCGGGGCATGCCAAGGGGCGGGGAATCTCACACGCGACGATCGTCGGGCAAGGCCCGACAGGAGGAATCGAAAGATGAGGAACAGAAGCCGTCGTTTCGCCCTTCTTGCCGCCCTCGCGGCGGGCGCGCTCTTCGCCGCGTCGGGCGCCGCGGAGACCACGCTCCTCAACGTCTCCTACGACCCGACTCGCGAGTTCTATCAGGAGTTGAACGTCTCTTTCGCGAAGGAATGGGAAACGAGAACCGGCGAGAAGATCGCCATCAACCAGTCGCATGGCGGCTCGGGTAAGCAGGCCCGCTCGGTGATCGACGGGCTCGAGGCGGACGTCGTCACGCTCGCCCTCGCGTACGACATCGACATGCTGGCCGAGAAAGGCTTGATTCCGAAGAACTGGCAGAGCCGCCTCCCGCACAACAGCTGCCCCTACACCTCGACCATGGTCCTTCTCGTGCGCAAGGGAAACCCGAAGAACATCAAGGATTGGTCGGATCTCGCGCGTCCGGGCGTCGAGGTCGTCACCCCGAACCCGAAGACGTCCGGGGCGGCGCGGTGGAACTATCTCTCCGCGTGGGCGTCCGGGCTCGAGGCGAGCGGCGGCGACGAAGCGGCGGCGCGCGATTTCGTCGCGAGGATCTATCGAAACGTAAAGGTTCTCGACACGGGCGCGCGCGCCTCCACCGTGACGTTTGTCGAGCGCGGGATCGGCGATGTTCTCGTCGCGTGGGAAAACGAGGCTCTCCTCGTCGTCCGGAAGCTCAATCCGGACGAGTTCGAGATCGTCATTCCATCCCTCAGCATCCTGGCGGAGCCGCCGGTGACGGTCGTGGACCGCGTGGCCGACAAGCGCGGGACAAGGAAGATCGCGGAAGCGTACTTGGAGTACCTCTACGCGCCCTTCGGACAGGAGCTCGCCGCGAAGCATTACTACCGGCCCCGCTTGGAGGCAGTGCGGGAGGAATATGCGGCGCAGTTCCCCGAGGTGAAGCTCTTCACCATCGACGAGGTCTTCGGCGGGTGGGCGAAGGCCACGGCGGTCCACTTCTCGGACGGCGGCATGTTCGATCGGATTTTCGAGGCCGGAAAGTAGGGAAGTGCGCGTGAGCGGACGGCGCGGTGTTCTTCCGGGGTTCGGGCTCGCCATGGGGTTCACCCTCTGGTACCTGGGCCTTCTTCTCCTCATCCCGGTCGGAGCGCTCGTCCTCAAGGCGGCCACGGTGGATCCGGAGAAGTTCGCCGCGACGATCACGTCGAGCCGCACGCTCGCCGCGTTCCGTCTCAGCTTCGGCGCGGCGCTCGTCGCCGCCTGCATCAACGGAGTGTTCGGTCTCCTGCTCGCGTGGGTTCTCGAGCGATACGACTTCCCCCTCAAGCGGCTCGTGGACGGTCTCGTCGATCTTCCGTTCGCGCTTCCCACCGCGGTGGCGGGCATCGCGCTCACCACCCTGTACGCGGGGAACGGATGGGTCGGCCGCCACCTCGCCGTTCTCGGAATCGAGGTGGCCTACACGCCCCTCGGCGTCGTTGCCGCGCTCACGTTCGTCGGGCTCCCGTTCGTCGTGCGGACCGTCCAGCCGGTTCTCCGTGATCTCCCCGCGGCGATCGAGGAAGCCTCGGCGAGCCTCGGCGCCGGGAGGTTGCAAACGTTCTTCCGGCTTATCTTTCCCGAGCTCCTTCCGGCCGCGGTCACCGGGTTTACGCTCGCGTTCGCGCGCGGACTCGGGGAATACGGGTCGGTGATCTTCATCTCGGGAAACATGCCGATGAAGACGGAGATCACCCCGCTTCTCATCATGATCAAGCTCGAGGAGTACGACTACGCGGGCGCGACGGCGATCGCGCTCGTCTTTCTCGCGATCTCGTTCGCGATCCTCCTCGTGATCAACGCCCTTTCGCTCCGGAGCGCCCATCCGGTTCGAAGGGGATAGGAGATCGGAACCTTGAAACTTCCGTTCGGCGGACCAAAGAGAAGAGAGAAGAAAGGAAGACCGCGCAGCCTGAACGAGCCGCCGCTCGTTCGCGGGCTGCTCACGGCCGCGGCGCTCGTCTTCATCCTTCTCTTTCTGCTGCTCCCGCTCGGCATCGTGTTCGCGAAGGCGCTTGCGGAAGGCTGGGGCATGTACTCGCGGTCGGTGTTCGAGCCGTACGCGCTCCGAGCGATTCGGCTCACGGTTCTGACCACACTGATCGTCGTTCCGCTGAACCTTCTCTTCGGAATCGCGGCGGCTTGGGCCGTGTCGAAGTTCGATTTTCGGGGAAAGAACCTCCTCGTTACGGCGATCGACCTTCCGTTCAGCGTCTCTCCGGTGATCTCGGGAATGCTTTTCGTGCTTCTCTTCGGCGCGCAGGGGCTGTTCGGTCCGTGGCTTCTCGAGCGCGACATCAAGATCGTGTTCGCGCTCCCCGGAATCGTTCTTGCCACGCTCTTCGTGACCTCCCCGCTCGTCGCGCGCGAGCTGATTCCGCTCATGCGATCCCAGGGAAGCGAGGAAGAGGAGATGGCGGTGACCCTCGGCGCGAGCGGTCTTCAGACGTTTCTCAAGGTCAGCATTCCGAAGATGAAGTGGGGGCTCTTCTACGGCGTCATTCTGTGCAGCGCCCGTTCGATCGGGGAGTTCGGGGCGGTTTCCGTCGTCTCGGGGCACATTCGGGGTCTCACGACGACCGTCCCCCTGCACGTGGAGATGCTGTACAATGAGTACCAGTTCACGGCCGCCTTCGCGGTCGCTTCGCTGCTCACGATGCTCGCTCTCGTGACCCTAGTCCTGAAGGGCTTGATCGAGTGGCGCGCGTCCTTGAGGGGTGAAGGAAAGTAGCCCGAGTTCGAGGCGCTCCTCGACCCGGGAAGGGGCCTTGAAAGTGCGCAACGTGCGTCTCGGCGTTCTTCTCGTCGCCTTCAATCTGGGGATCGCCCTCTTCGCGATTGTTCTCGTCGGCGCGGGGGGCGTCGCGCTGCTCGGGAGGCTCGCCGAGGAGAACGCGCTCCGGCAGGTCGAGCTCGCCGGCGCCGGAGCCTCGCACGCGATCGAAAGGGACGGCGAGCGTCTTCTCGCGTCGGTCCGTCTTCTGGGGGATCGTCCCACGCTGAACCGCCTGCTCGCCGAGCGTGATCGAGCCGGGCTCGGGCCCTTTCTGGAGGCGTTTCGCGGAACGAGCGCTCTCGACGGATGCGCCGTCCTCTTCGACGGTGAGATCACGCCCTCGAGCGGGGGCGAGGTTCTTCCTTGGCGGGAGATCCTCGGCGCGGAGCGGGCCGAATCAGGTTGGTTCTTCTTCGAGCCGAAGGACTCGCCGCACCCGATCCTCGTCTCCCGTGCGGAGGCGGCCCGAATCCCGGGAGCCGTCGTCGGAGCAGCGGTCGTCCTCGACGAAGCGCACGCCCGGTGGACCGCGGAGAGGGTGGGCCTCCCGGTCGTGATCGCGGGGCGAAGGGAGATCGAGGGGGAGGCGGG
>JAGUYC010000161.1 GCA_020061515.1 Gemmatimonadota bacterium | reverse complement strand
CGAGAGCCACGAGAAGAAGAACAAGAACCCCCGCCGGCATCGGCCGATGGGGGAGCGCGTGCGGCATCCTCACGAAAGACCCTCCGATCGCACCTCGGTTATCCGGGCACCTCCGACCCCTCAGCCGTCGGCATCTCCTGCGCTTGCGTCGGATCGACGGTCCGGAGGTGCGCCGCCGCGTTCTCCGGAGGAATCGGGTTGATGTAGAAACCGGTCCCCCATTCGAAGCCCGCGATCCGCGTGAGGCGCGGAAGGATCTCGACATGCCAATGATAGTCGTATCGAACCGTCGCCCAGTATCCGGGGCGGCTCGGCTTCGTGTCGATGTTCGGGGCGGAATGGAACATGTAGTTGTACGGCGGGTTCTTGAGGCCCACCGCGAGCCTCCCGAGCACGTCTTTCATGAGAGCGGCGAACTCGCGAATGTCCTCGGGCGTCGTGACCGCGAAGGAGTGCTCGTGATTCCTCGGCGCCACGAAGACCTCGAAGGGGAACCGGCTCGCGAAGGGGCAGAACGCGACGAACCGCTTCGTCATCGCCACGATCCGATCTCCCGTGCCGATCTCCTGGCGGACCAGGTCGCAGAAGATGCAGCGCTCCTTCCCCATGTAATGCTGGCGCGCCGACTGGAGCTCGGTGCTGACGGTCTTCGGGGTCACGGGAACCGCGATCACCTGGTGATGCGGATGAGAAAGAGACGCCCCCGCGCTCATTCCTTGATTCTTAAAGAGAATCACGTAGCGGAAACGCCCGTCGCGAAGGAGATCGACGTGCCGTTCCTGGAGGATGCGATAGACGGTCGCTCCGTGCTCGACCGGGAACTCGGTGATCGAGGCATGATGATCCGGACTCTCGATCACGACCTCGTGCGCGCCGATCCCGTTCACGCGGTCGTAGACCCCCTCGCCGGACCGCTCGAGTTCCCCCTCGATCCGGAGTGCCGGGAACTTGTTCGGTACCACGCGGATCTTCCATCCGGGCGTGTTGGGGCGGGAGCCGCGGTCGCGGACCGCGGTGATTTCGGGCGGGGTCGACTCCTCGTTCCCCTCGCAGAAGGGGCAGAACGCCCCCCGAATCGTCTTCTCGGGCTCGACGGCAAAGCTGTCCGGCCGCTGGGCCCGGTCGGTCGCGATGATGACCCATCGTTTCTGAATCGGATCGTGCCTGAGTTCGGACATCGTCTCTCCGGCAGGCGCCCTTCGGGTTCGGACGCCCGCGCCGCGCGTCCTTCGCTCCGGGGCGCGCATCCGGCGGCGCTCCGGCGCTCTCTTTATGTGCGCCCCAAATGTAGGGGGAGCCGCCCCCGCGCGCAACCGGAAAGATGCGGCTCGGGAACCGAAGAGCAAGCGCGAAGAGAAGGTTTTGCGTTCTTTCTTCCGCGAATCCGATACACTACGGACTGCGGGTGAGGTTCCCCGTCCATGAACCGCGGAGGAGTCCGTGAGAAGTCCGATTCGGCGAGCGCTCCTTCCGATCCTCCTCATCGGCGCGGATCTTCTTGCGTTGAACGCCGCGTACGGTTCCGCCCTCTATCTCCGATTCCACTCCTACAATCTTGCCGTGTGGGCGGAGCGATTCGGGGATCACTACCTCTCGTTCCTCATCTTCTCGAACGTCGTCTACTTGCTTCTTCTTCTCTACTATCGCGAGCCGGCTTTTCCCCGGCGTTTCAAACCGACCTTCGTCGTGCCGCGGATTGCGAAGATGATCCTGGTCCTGATGCTCGCCTCGGTCATGCTCCTCTTCCTTTCGAGGGGGCTTTCGACGAGCAAACAGGCGTTTCACTTCTCGCGCCCGATGCTCGTGGCGTTTTGGGTTCTCTGCGTCGCGTACCTTTCCGCCGGACGATTTCTCGTAGGGATCCTCCAACTCCTTCTGTTCCGTTCCGGACATCTCGCACGGCCGATCCTGATCGTCGGGCAGGGCGCGCCTCTCGAAGACCTCCAGACGAGGCTCGCCTTCAACCGTTGGTTCGGAGTTCACGTCGTCGGGAGATGCGCGGTGCATCCCGAGGAGACCGTCTCCGAGCCGGGGATCGAGGTCTTCCCCGACGCGCGCTCTCTCGCTGATCGGATCCGCGCGTCCGGAGCGCGGGAAGTCTTTCTCGCAGTGCCGCCAAGCGACCTCCGGCAGGTCTTCGACGTGCTCGAGGCGGCCGCGCTCGCCGGCGCGAAAGTGCGCGCGATCCCCGGCTTGCTCCAGATGATCGCGAGCCACCTTCTCCTCAGCGAGGCGCTTCCCGTCCACGACCGCGCGAAGGAGGACCTCGTGTACGAGCTCTACCGGCGCGTGGACGCGCAGTTCGAGCTCGAGCTTGCGACGGTCGCCGTGATCGGAGCGAAGGGGATTCCGCCGACGTGGGGCGGCATCGAGCGGCACGTTGCGGAGCTCTCCAACCGGCTCGCCCGCCGCGGCTTCATCGTCAAGGTCTACGCGCGCCCCTACTACACGAGCATCGAGGGGCGCTTTCGCGGCGTCGAGATTCTCCGCCTCCCCACGATCCGCACGAAGCACCTCGACGCGATCTCGCACAGCTTCCTCGCGACGTTCCACACGCTCCTCCAGCGGGTCGATCTCGCGCACTATCACGCGCAGGGGCCTTCGGTCCTTTCGTTCGTCCCGCGGCTCGCGGGCATACGAACCGTCGTCACGGTGCATGGGCTCGACTGGAAGCGCGAGAAGTGGGGAGCATTCGCGCGGTCGTGCCTCCGGACCGGAGAGGCCGCGTCGGCCCGCTTTCCGAACCGAACGATCACGGTCTCCCGCACGTTGAAGAAGTACTACGAGCGGAAATACGGGCGCGCCGTGCACTACATCCCGAATGGGATCGAAGTCCGCGACATGCCTCCCGCGGAGGAGATCACGGCCGAGTTCGGCCTCCGGCCTCGCGAATATCTCCTGTTCGTCGGCCGCCTCGTGCCGGAGAAGGGGTGCCATTATCTCATCGAGGCATACCGACGGATCGACACCGACAAGCCGCTCGTCATCGCGGGAGGATCGAGCTTCTCGGATCGCTACTTCGAGGATCTCAAGAAGCTCGCCGCGGGGGACGAGAGGATTCGGTTCCTCGATTACGTCTACGGGCGCGCGCTCGACGAGCTCTACTCCCACAACTACCTCTACATTCTCCCCTCCGATGTGGAGGGGCTCGCGATCACGCTGCTCGAAGCGCTCTCGTTCGGCTCGTGCGTTCTCGTGTCCGACATCGAGGAGAATCTGGAAGCGCTCTCCGAGAGAGAGGGACCCCCGGACGCATGGGAGGACCCGGCGGCCGCAAGCGGGGAACCGTACGGCTACTGGTTTCGCCGGGGAGACGCGGGCGATCTCGCGCGGAAGATCGAGAGCCTCCTCGCCGACCCCGCGCGCGTCGAGCGCGTCCGCAGGAAAGCGCGCGAGTGGATTCGCGCGCGCTACGACTGGGAGATCGTCTCCGGAGAAACCGCGAGCCTTTACCGCGACATCGTGAAGAAGTAGGGCTACCGTCCCGAGCGCCGCTGAGCCTGAGCCCACGAGATCCCGTGGCGCGCCCTCAGCTCCGCGGCGTACGCGTTCGCCTCGGCCGCGGTCTCGAAGTTGCCGAGCAGAAGGCGGAACCAGGTTCCTTTCCCGGGAACTTCGTCCTCTTCGATCGTCACACGCTCCCCGCGCTGAACCCAGATCGCCTCGTCCTCCTCCGCGAGCCTCACGGTGCGGAACGAGCTCACATGAACCCCGTAGGGGAGAAGAGCGAACGTCGGCTCCTCGGTCCCCTCCACGTCCGCGGCGGGGACGACCGGCGGCGGTGTCCTCTCCGGTTCGGGGGGCGGGACGGCGGCGCGAGCGTTCGACACCGGCACGGGCGCCTCTCTCTCGGGCGGCGCCTTCTTCTCGAGATCGAGCAAGATTTCCGCGAAGCGGTCCTCCAGAGGATCGTTTGGAGCGCTCGTTTCCGCTTCGAGCGCCGGCGGCTTCGCCTCTTCCTCCCGATCGGAATTCGGAAGGACGCCGGGAGCGACGAGCGCCTCCGAGGGAATCACGCGGAACCGCGGTTCGCTCGCGGAGTTTCCCGGGGGAACCGCTTCCACGAAGAGGGTGTCGTACCGGACGCGGTTCTCGAGCGCGAGCACTTGGACCGGTCCCGGCGGCGTCGGGAGCGGAT
>JAGUYC010000136.1 GCA_020061515.1 Gemmatimonadota bacterium | reverse complement strand
GACGATCGTGGCCTGGGGGAATAACAGCTATGGCCAGTGCAATGTCCCTGCGCCGAATGCGGACTTTATCGCCGTCGCGGCCGGTGCTTCTCACAGCCTAGGGCTCAAGAGCGACGGGACGATCCTGGCCTGGGGGTGGAACTGGTGTGGCCAGTGCAATGTCCCTTCTCCGAATGCGGACTTTATCGCCGTCGCGGGAGGGTACGCGCACAGCCTGGGGCTCAAGAGCGACGGGACGATCGTGGCCTGGGGGGATAACAGCTCTGGCCAGTGCAATGTCCCTGCGCCGAATGCGGACTTTGTCGCCGTCGCAGCTGGTGCTTCTCACAGCCTGGGGCTTAAGAGCGACGGGACGATCGTGGCCTGGGGGCGGAACAGCTATGACCAGTGCAATGTCCCTGCGCCGAATGCGGACTTTATCGCCGTCGCGGGAGGGTACCGGCACAGCCTGGGGCTCAAGAGCGACGGGACGATCGTGGCCTGGGGGGATAACGAATATGGCCAGTGCAATGTCCCTGCGCCGAATGCGGACTTTATCGCCGTCGCGGGAGGGTACTATCACAGCCTGGGGCTTAAGAGCGACGGGACGATCGTGGCCTGGGGGTACAACGAATATGGCCAGTGCAATGTTCCTGCGCCGAATGCGGACTTTATCGCCGTCGCGGGAGGGCGCTATCACAGCCTGGGGCTCAAGTCCGACGCAACGATCGTAGCCTGGGGGTGGAACTCCTATGGCCAGTGCAATGTCCCTGCGCCGAATGCGGACTTTATCGCCGTCGCGGGAGGGTACGCGCACAGCCTGGGGCTTAAGAGCGACGGGACGATCGTGGCCTGGGGGTACAACGAATATGGCCAGTGCAATGTCCCTGCGCCGAATGCGGACTTTATCGCCGTCGCGGGAGGGGGCTTTCACAGCCTGGGGCTCAAGAGCGACGGGACGATCGTGGCCTGGGGGTGGAACTCCTATGGCCAGTGCAATGTCCCTGCGCCGAATGCGGACTTTATCGCCGTCGCGGGAGGGGGCGGTTGCAGCCTGGGGCTTAAGAGATCATCTGTAACCGGTATCGAGGACCACGGGCCGGGCGATGTGCCCGGCGCCTCGAGTCTTGCGATACGCTCCGTATTCCCCAACCCATTCAATCCCTCGCTGGAGGTCTCTCTGGAGACCCGTGTATCGGGGCCAGTGACGATGAGCATCTATGATGTCGGCGGGAGGCTTGTGAGGACGATGCATCTTGGGGAATTGGGCCCCGGCCTGCATCGGGCTCGCTGGGACGGGCGCGGCTCGGATGGGGACAACGCGGCCTCGGGGATGTACTTTGTGCGTCTCCGCGCGACCGAGGGGGAGTCTCGGGCGGTGAAGGCTCTTCTGGTCCGCTGAGCGCGGGTGCGACGCGCGCATCGATCCCGGGGACACCCGGCAAGGTCTCGTATGCCCCAAACTTAGGGGCAATGGCGGAGGGTGCCGAGAGGGATGAGTGGGCGTCCCCTCGGGCGACATATGTTTGTTCGTTTGGATGGTCTTCCGTTCGGGAGGACAAGGAGGAGTGCGATGAGTTTAGGTCGAAACTTGAGCGCCGTTCTGGCCTTTGCTCTCGTCGAAGCGGCTCTGGCCAACGCTTCAAACGTGCTGATCCTTGAAGATGCGTTCTTCCCGAGCTGGTCGCCCGCCGGGACAGAGCTCGTGTGCAACCGCCCGTCGGACGGAAGCTACGACGATGAGGATATCGAGATCTGGCGGGTCTCCGACGACGGATCCGATCCCCAATTTCTCCTCGCGGATTCTCTGGGATGCTTCCTCCCGATCTGGCTTCCGGACGGTGAGCACATCGTCTACTTCCGTGCCTACTACCGGACCCAAGAGTTCGTGGTTCATGACTTGGAAGGGGGTCCTGCTCTCATCTGGCCGGTCACGGGGGTGTGGGACGATGCCGGATTCGCGCTGACTCCGAATGGGCAAGAGATCCTGTACACCGTCTGGGGTCCGACCTCTTGCGAGACGTGGGCCCTCGATCTTGCGAGCGGCGCGACGCGTTTCGTGTGGCCGGGTTCGGGCGGGAGGATCTCCCCGGACGGCGAGTGGATCGCCTTCATCAACGAGGGAGACTCGCTCTGCGTCGCCCCTCTCGGTGGGGGCCCCGTCCGCGCTTTCGAAAGCGGGCGGACTCCCTGGTGGACCCCCGACAGCCGGTTCATCATCTTCTCCACCGGGTGGAACGAATCCGGAATACAAAACCTGGTCCAGGTGGAAAGAGATGGGTCTGGTCGCTGGGAGCTGACGAGCCACCCCGGGTATGAGTTCTCCCCCGTCGTGTCGCCCGAAGGCCAGCGGGTCGCGTATTCCCATTCACCTTCCGGCGAGTGGGAACCCTACAGCGTCTGGATCTTGGACTTGGAGGAGCCGACACGCACGGAACACGCAACCTGGGGAGGTTTGAAGAAGAAGTTTCGCTGAGCGACCCGCACCGCAGCAGAGGACCGGATTCGGATTCTTTCCGCAGCTCGCGGGAGGCCTGATCGGTTCCTCTTCGGGGGCGGAGGCGATGGCGGCCACCGGGTAACGAGGATCTTCCCCGAACCGCCTGGTTTCGAGCAGTCGGTCGAGCCGGTGTTCCGCGAGTTCGCGGAGAACCTCCCGAAAAGGAAATAAGCGAGGACCAAAAGAAGGCGGTCAGCAAGAGGAGGTGCAAAGATGTTCGCAGCGATCCGAATCGTTGTCCTGGCGGTGTGCTGCGTTCTCGTCGGATGCGGCGGCGACAAGGGGACCGACACGAACGGTGGTCTCTCCTTCGAGGCCGGTCTCGTCATCGAGAATGCGGGCTCTCCCGCCTGGGCGCCCGACGGGAAGAGCCTTCTCTTTGTGCCGGTCGATGCGGCGGCAGGGGCCGCCGAAGAGCCGATCACGATCTGCGAGATCGCCGCGGGAGCGACGCGGGCGGACACGGTGCTCGTCGATCCGAGCGGAGCGCTCTTCCCCAAGTACCTGCCGGACGGCCGGCACATCGTCTACCTTCGCACGGTGGATGTCGGGGATCATTTTGAACACGACGTCGTGATCCACGATCTGCAGGGCGGGGAGCCGGTGGTCCGGCACGTGCCGGATCTCTGGACCGACGCGCGCTTTCAACTCTCCTTCGACGGAACGGAGATCGTCTACACGGTCTGGGACGACGGACACAGGCTTCGGGCTCTTCGTCTCTCGGACGGATCGATCCGAAATGTCGTTCCCTTCGAAGCGGATAACGGCTCACTTTCTCCGGATGGTGACTGGGTGGCTTTCGGCGAAGACGGCACGCTCTTCATCTGCACGGCCGAGGGAGAAGATCTGCGGGTTCTCGGGTCCGGCGGGGCGCCGTGTTGGACACCGGACGGTGAGACCATCCTCTTCTCCAAGTGGGAACGCGAAGACGGTCCCGATCTCTTCGCGATCGGCCGAGACGGGTCGAACCGGCGCGCACTGACCGACGATGCCGTGTATGAGAGGTTTGCCGAGGTGTCCCCCGACGGGAAGCAGGCCGCGTATACGAGAAGTGCGTAGATGACGATTTCGGACCGTTCTCCATCTGGATCGTCGATCTGGAGTAGCGGATGCCCGGCGGTCGAGGGGGCTCCGCCGCCGGCGCGTGCGTCCGGGGCGCGTGCCGCGATTCCGTCTCCGGATGGGCGTCCGGCGCGGACCCGAAACGGTTACTTGACACCGAGCCCGGCGGTCCCTAGCCTTGTGCCTGATTTCCGGCAGGGCTGATCGCCGGTGACCCAGGAGGGCGTCGTGGTTCCGATCGGCCGTGTTCTTCGATGGATCCCCTTTCTTCTTCCCCTCTTTCTCACGCTCCTTGTCGCTCGGAATGCGTTCCCCCAAGAGCCCGGCGTCAGCCCGAGCCGCCCTTCGCCCGCATCCTATGCGGGGTTCCTGACCTCGAAGGCGGACCCCGTCACTCGGCCTGTTTTCACAGCGTATTTTCTCGGCATCCCAGCAGCGGTCGTCGGTCAGGCTGCGGTCCCGGTCTACCGCGGCTCGGGAGTGGTCCTGACCGGGGGCGAACTGTTCTGGCCGGGATCCGGGTTTCTCGTCTCGTCTCTCGTGCGGTTGCAGCTCTTGACTCCAACCGAGAGTCGGCCGGGGGTCGTCTTGTTGGGCGCCTCGGTTTTCGGAATCGCGTGGAGTGAGGTGTGGGGAGGCGGGGCGAACATCCAGGCGGCGGAGCTCGTGGTGAGCAGTCCAGTCCGACGGTTTCGTCTTCACGCGGGCGCCGCGCTTCACACGATGCCCGGGAGCGAAGGAGGGAGGCCCTACGATTGGGATAACCCACAGGCCGCGGCGACGCTGCTTGCGGAGCTCCAGGCCACGCGGCGCACCCTTGTCTTCATGGAAGGACTCTGGGCCGGGATCGGCGCCCACGGGGGCTTCGACTCGATCGCGACCCTTCTGGCGGGCATCGAGTGGTCTTGGACCCGGACGCATCTCAAGCTCGCGACGGGAATCTTCACGGACCGTGCCGGCGCTCAAACTCAAATGGGCAGACTCTTCCCCTTGCCGCCGATGGCCGCGCTGGTGTACTCGTTCTGATCGGGGCGGGCGAAGGAGTGCGCTGGAGCCGGGGCTGTCGTCCGGGAGGAGATGGTTTATGCCGAAATCAACGATCGGTGTGTCTGCGCTTGCTTTCCTGCTGCTGTGCGGGCCCTATCCCGCGGAGGGCGGATCTGAGGAAGGAGTCAGCCTTCGGTACGGGGGCGGAGAACCCGAGGTTGCCCACGCCTTTCTCGCCGAGAGCCATTTCCAGAACGAGGATATGGCGCTCGGGGCGACCTATCGCTACGCTGCGATACCCGATCGGTTCTTCGGCGTCTTCCTGCACTTCTCCGCGAGGCCGTACTACGACGAGAGGATCGAGGAGATCCGGCCCGGCTTCCGCATCATGTACGACGAGTTTCGATATCTGATCGCCGTCGGGATCGACGAGGACCTGCCCCTCACGCGACACCTCGGCGTGTTCCTCGGCGCCGGCGCCGGCTACACGCTCGCCGACTACGAGGCGACGAGCCGCGCCCCGGAGGAAGGATGGACCCCTCTCGCGCAGGCTGGTCTCTCGTTCCGCGCTCGGATCGACGAGGAAGCCCTGGGAGTGGTCCGGGCGGGCTATCGGTACATCGATCTTCGCGGAGACGACACGAACTGGTGGTACATCGCGCTCGGCGTGGCGTTCTAACGTCGGAGGATGGATCCATGCAGCATAGGCGGTTCGAACGAAGCATGCGTTTTCTTGCGTGCGCACTCGTTCTTCTTTGCATGTCGTGCGGAGAGGATCGCGAGTACGCGCCGTCGAATTGCGTCCGTTCCAAGCCGTCCAAGGGCAGCCTCAAGGTGCGATGCACGATCAACGCGGAATACCCGTTGATTCCGATCACGGTCTACCTGGGCGACTTCGAGGAGGACCAGGTGATGCTGAGGGACACCGTGGACATCCCGATCGTTCTCTACGAGCTTCCGGTGGACGAGTACTACTCGGTCGCCGCCGAGTACCGGAGCGAGGAGGACACCCTCATCGTCCTTCGCGGCGCTCGGATCTCCACGATGTCGAGGGATTACGAGGATGCGACCTGCTGGTCGGTGCTGGGCGCCGAGGTGGACTGCAGGCTGCCGTAGGGCGTTCGCGACTGCAGAAACGGGCAGACTCCCAGCCTTCTTGGGTCGGAACCCTGACCGAGAGGTGTCCCGTGCACCCAACCGGTCCTGCGTCGATTCGACGATCCCTCGGCTCGCACGGTGCTGGTGACGGGCACCGGGCCGGAAACGACCGAGGGACACCGGCGGCGGAGACCGGGACGGTCCCTCCGGATCTTGACTGGGTGGCTTGCAGCGAAGATGGAACGCTCTTCATCTGCACGCCCGAGGGAGAGGAGCGGCAGATCCTCGGATCCGGCGGTGGGCCGTGTTGGACACGGGACGGTGAGCCCGTCCTCTTCTCCACGCAGGAGGGCGAAGACGGTCCTGATCTCTTCGCGATCGGCCGAGACGGGTCGAACCGGCGCGCACTGACCGACGGTGCCCGACGAACCCGAAGACCGCGAATCGAACGAGAGGATGTCATGGATTCCGGGATTCTCGGCGTCACAGCGAACACCTCGAAGATGGACAGGCCGTGTCCGCGCGGCAAGTGCAGTCCTCTCTAGCGGAGTCTCCGTCGAGGAGATGACGACTTTCCGGGGAGGAAGATCGTCCTGACCGTCGGCCGGGTCGACAAAGGAGAGGTCGCATGAAGTGCTCCATCCCCCTTGTCTTAGGCACTGCGTCATGCAGCCGTGCGGTGCGGTGGTTCCGTGTCCCCCACATCGATGCAACCCGAATCTGCGGGCTCTCTCTCTGTCTTCTCCTGGCGGTCGTTTTCGCTGCCGGGTGCGCTGGAACCAAGAAACCACCGGCCCCCGGGCTCCTCGAGCCCGCGGAGATGGTCGAGGTCCTCCCCGCGAAGTTCCTCATCACGGAGTCTGTGGAGGATGTCGAGGTCGACATCTTTGCGATCAGCTCTCCGAACGTGATCATCACGCAGTCCGAGGCGCGCGCCACGGAAACCGATCTGGCGATCAGCCGTCTGATCGCGCAGGAGATTGTGGCGGCGGCCGAGACTCTGATTGTGCTGAGCGGCATTCATCTCTCCCGCGAGGGCATCGCGGCGCTGGAAGCCTCCTCTCCGGAACACGGGGCCTCGAGCGACAGCGCAGGGGGAGCCACAGCCATCAGCCTCGCAGGGATTCCCGCAGAAGGACGGCGCGGAGAGCAGGCGGGCATCTCCGTACACCCGCCAGATGTCGCCGCGCCCACAAGACCTTTGAGGGGAAGGTACTTGCTGAAGATCACAGGTAATGGCGTCTATACGACTCTCGCGGGAAGAACGAAAGGCTGGTGCAAAGAACTGCTCATGGAGGTCATGTGCAACGCCATTGCCGGGGCCGTCTTCCAAACAGGAACCGCCGAGCCCACGATGAGTGACCAACTGAACTCTCGTGTGTCTCTTTCCGCGAGCCTGGTGGATTCTGAAACGGGCGAAGTCGTCTGGTCAAGCTTGGTGGTCGACGAAAGCTACGAAAGCGACAACACGAGCAGCGATTTCCGAAACCCATTCGTCGTCTACGCGACGTGTCAGCGCCTCCTCGAGCCACTTCTCGGAGTGAGCAAGATGGAAGCGAAGTCGTATCGACCCCGTTACCTCAAGGACTAAAGGATGAGGGCTCCATGCTGAGGATCGGCTTGCTGGTCGCCGCGGTTGTCGTCTCCTCATCCCATCCACGCGCGCGCCCGCCGGGAGGAACCTCTTTCTCTCCCGAATGGGAGCCAGCGGACCCGATCCCATGGGAGATGAACGAGGCGGTCACATTCACTGATGTCCATGTTCCGGTCCACCGTGGGATTGCGGCCGGCATCGAGCTTTCTCTCATCCGCCGCTATCAAGCGAAGATTGCTCCTTGCTCCATTCGCCGCTGCCTGTTCGGGAAATCGTGCTCTTCCTTCGCGACAGAGGCCATCGAGACAAGAGGGGGGCTCTTGGGCCTCTTGCTTGTTTTGGACAGGTACTTCTACAGGGAAAACCCGAGATCCATGCGTCTCTACGAATGGAGGTCGTCTCCCGACGGAATCATGAGACCCGATGATGAGTGGTTTCTCAGCAGGCGGCTTCCTGAACAGGAGCCGCCTTTCAACAGCAAGGGGGCAAGGCAGTGACACTCTTCTCCTTCAGACACATGCATGCAGTGTGGCTCTTTCCCACGCTTGTGCTCCTGGGTTGCTGGGCCGGGAGTGGCGCTCGGCCATTCCGCCACCCTACCTTTACAAAGGAAGCCGCACGGAGTGGGGGCCTAGTGGTCGTTGGGGTTGTGAGTCGTGTCGGATCTCCGCTCGAGCGAGAGCGCTGGCGAGACGATCTCGCCGAGTTGCTCGCCGAGAGTCTAACCAGACGGGAGCCGGAGATTGTCACATTGCCGAACCGGATGGTCGATTCCCTTCTGTCCGCAAGGCGACATGAGGCCCTGCTGGACCGCTTCGAGGAGAACCCGGCTCTGCGGGCCGAGGAGATCTCTGAGCTGGCGGCAACGCTCGGCAGCCGGGTACGCTACGCTGTGCTCGCAGCTGTCATCGAGCAGAAGGTGAAACTGCTTTCTGGGCATCCCAATGTGCTTCTGCCGAGAGACACGAAGACCTCGCAGAACGAGACGGAGTTGGAGGTTCGCGTCGTCGGCGCCGTCTACGACCTTGAGAGCAGGATCGAGGTCTGGCATGGCGAGGTGAAGGGCTCGGCGAAAAGCGTATCGGCGGCTTTCGACCCCAACAAACGACGGCCTCTGAATCCGCCACCGCCCACTCTCCTGGAGGCGGTGCCGGAGGCGTTCAGTCGACTTGCCGATGGGCTCTTGGAGTAGCGGATCGCCGGGCAGTGTGGGGGCTTTATGTCGAGGTGGGTGCGCCTTGCGCTTGCATGGTCGGCTGTGTCTCTTGTGCTTACACTTGGCGTGGTCCCGCGCTTGCCGGCGGCGGAAGAAGACCGCTCGGGATTCGCCCGCCATCTCCTGAACGAGGGGGACACGTTTCGGGCCATCTCCGTCCTCAAGGAGCTCGCGTGGTTCGAGACGGACCCCGGGCGCATCTCGCATCTGCACTCCGAGCTCGGTGAGGCGTATCGAAAGAGCGGTCGCCCGGAGAGTGCCATCTTCTACTATGAGAAAGTTCTGAGCGCTTTTCCCCTGTCGGACACGCTCGATGCCCGAGTTCATCTCGGATTCGCTTTGGCATGTATTGCCCAAAGGAGGCTGTCGCTGGCCGAGGAGATGCTCCGGACAATCGGGCCGGCCCCATTCGGATGGTCTCGGGCAGCGGCTCTGTCATTGATCCATGCGGAAAGAGGCGAGTACGTTGAAGCGGGTCAGCTTCTTCGGTCCATTCCTCAGGACTCGGCGAGAGGACTTGCGGTCGATCCCTCCAGATGGGCGAGCCACTTCAGCGAAGCCGAGCCCTCCCACAAGAGCCCTGCGGTCGCGGCGTGCCTATCGATGGCCATTCCCGGCGCGGGGCAGGTCTATTCGGGGCACTACTTCGACGCTGGTCAAGCCCTCTTCTTCGTCAGCGCGTTCGCGATTGCCTCTCTGGCCTCGTACCCCGATCGAGACGATGGCCCTGGAGAGCGGATCTACTTCTTTGCATCGGCAGGACTCACCGCGCTCTTCCACGCGGCCAATGTTCTGGGAGCGTATCAGACGGCCGGCTACCACAACTACAAGGCCAGGGAAGGCTTTATCGCGGGGTTTCGTTCCGCGATCCTGTCGATGAACTTTTAGGCCGCGACATGTCCCTTCAAGAACCGCTGTCGTTCCCATGAACCTCGTTGTGGGTTCCGAATGTTCTGTCCGGTGGATTCCAGATACTTCGCCGGTTTCTCGAGGGGGCTCCGGCCTGTGTTTTCATCCTTCGTGAGGTGGCGGGTCCGGTAGGACTCGCCTTAGAGTTCGATCAGGCGACCGCGTTGGAGCACGCGGTCATGGATCGCTTCCGCCAGGCCGGGATCGTGGAGCACGAGGCCCCAGATGGCCACGACGAGACGCGTCTTCCCGGTGCCTGAGGGGCCTGACAGGATCAAGTTGCGGCCCCCGGTCACGAGCTCCGGTCCGAGATAGTTTCCGAGAAGGGAGAGACGGACCGAGGTCTGGAAGGTGAGGTCGAAGTCTTCGATCGTGCGGAGGAAGGGGAAGCGGGCCTTCCGGACCGAGCGCTCGATCCGCACCTGCGCGCGATGCGCGACTTCCTCGGCGACGAGGAGCGCCAGGAACTCGCGGTAGGCGAGATCCTCCGCTTCGGGTCGGGGCTCGAGCTCGGGATAGAGGCGACGAACCGTCGGGAGGTGCAGGCGTCGGAGCATGCCGTCCAGATCGAGCGCGTGCATCACGCTACCTCCCCGGAGAGGAGAGCGAGCACATGCTGCGCGCCCAAGAGCCCGCGGAGAAGGTCAATTGGATCGGCGCCAAGGCATCGCTCCAGCTGGCGGAGGCCTCCTCCGGAATGCTCATTCTCCGTAAGTACTCGCCCAGCCCCGTGGGCTGATGTGCGCATTTGCTGATGCTGGACAGAGAGGCGTCTACGAGAGGAGCGATGCGGGCAGGGTGACGGTGCCGGGCTCGGCGATCGCAGTGTGCGCGGCCTGGAGCACGTAGCTCTTCGGCTCGACGCCGGCGAGCTTCGCGGATTCGAAGAGGGAGTAGAAGAGAGCGGCGACCTCGGTGCCGCGGCGGGAGCGGGAGCCGTAGTGGTTCTTGCGTCCCACGGCAACCCCGCGGAGAGCCCGTTCGACGGCGTTGTTGTCGATCGGGATCTTGGGATCGTCCAAGAACGCGGTGAGTCCCGTCCAGAGGCCGAACATGTAGTCGATGGCCTGGCCGAGTCCGCTTCGTGGAAGCGGTCGTTGCGCGAGCGCCCAGTCCCGGATCCGACGAACGATCTCCTTGGATCGAGTCGCGCGGAGCTCGGCCCGAAGGCGGAGCGCCTCCTCGTTCCCGTTCGCACTCGCCACGAGCGCCTCGACGGCGTAGAGCTCTCGAAGGAGATCGAGCATCTCCTTCGACTCCGCGGGGAAGTTCTCCTCGATCTCGACGAATTTTCTTCGCACATGCGCCCAGCAGTGGGCGAGCCGGAAGGAGGGACCCGCTCGTGTGAGCGCATCGTAGGCTCCGTATCCGTCCGCGATCACGATCCCGCGATAGCCGCGGAGAACTTCGGACGCGGCCTCCTTCGATCGGCTGTCGAGGATCGCGTACGCGGCGAGCTCTCCATTCGTGAGTGCCCAGACCCACCACCTCTTCGGATGACCGCCCATGAGCCGCCACGGGGTCTCGTCCGCTCCCACGACCGCCGACTCGATCACGGTGCGCCGGATCGCCTGAACCGTCGGCGTCAGGTGATGCGCCAAGAGGTTCATCTGGTCCCAGAGCGTCTGCGAGTCGATCGCCAGGCTCTCGCGTCTCATGATCGTCGCCTGACGTTCGAGAGGGAGGTGATCGAGATATTTCGAGGCCGCGACCTCGACCGCGAACTCCACCGAATAGCGTCCGCCCGGCGCCAGCTTCGGAGGAGGCGGCGCGGTCACCACACACGCATTGCAGCGACAGCGGTACTTCTTCCGCCGATGCTGCACCACCACGAACTTCCGCTCGACAAGCGTGATCTCCTCCGAGTCCTCGGTCTGGTCCCCCATCTCGACGACCGTCTCGCCGCAGACGGGACAGATGCGGTCCGGCTCGGGAAGATCGTGGATCTGCTCGACGATCGGAAGCTCCGGCTGCGGACGAGGGCCATGCCCGCGGCGGGGGGAGGGCTCCTTCGGCTCCACTGCCGTGAGACCCGGCCTCTTCTCGGACGAGTCTCCGAAGAGGGCCCGCTCCCGCTGAGCCAGAAGCTCCTGGAGATGCTCCCGCTCGAGAGCGAGGGCCTCGGATCCGTTCTGGCCCTTCAGCCGAGCGAGCTCGAGGGTGAGCTTCTTGAGCCTCTCGTGAAGCTTCTTCAGCTCGCGGTGCTGGAGGAGAGCGACCTGTCGGAGAATCTCGATGTTCGGCTCGCGCTCGATTGAAATCATGCGCCGAGTCTGCACAATTGGCATCAACTAGTCAAGCATTATTTTGTGACCAATTGGGGAGGACTGAGCGAAATCTTCCCGATGAGGAGACTCCCTTCCAAGAACAGCGCGAGCTCGCTCATCGTGAGCTCCAACCGACTGCTCCGCCCCTCCCCCCACAGACTCGCGAACCGCCCCCGCTCCAGCCGCTTCGCGTACACGCAGAGGCCCGTCCCATCCCAGAACAAGACCTTCGCTCGGTGCCGGTTCCGACTCACGAAGAGAAAGAGGTCCCCCGACAGCACGTCCCTCCCGAACTCCCGCGCCACCACCGCCGAGAGCCCATCGAACCCCTTCCGCATGTCCACCGGACTCCCGTACGCGTGCACCTGAACCTGCCGCGTGCTCCCGATCATGACAACGCCCGGATCAACGACGCCAACTCCTCCACCGAAAGCCCCTCCACCCGAAAGCCCTGCGGCGTCGTCAACACAAAGGAACCCCGGCTCTCCCTCGCCTCCGGCACCACCGCGACCGTGCGGAATTCGCACGGCTCCGCGTTCTTCATCCACCGATGCAGGTTCTCGACCGAAACCCCCAACGCCTGCGCGCTCGACGCCAGCGACTCCCCACGCGCGCGCCGCAAACGCACGTACGCGACCGCCTCCTGATGAAGCTTCGCGGAATACCGCAACGCGGTTCCCCTCCGCCCCCGGTTCTCTCTTCGTGCCGCCTCCCGAAATCGACGGGCTCGCTCGTCCATCGCTCGCCCTCCTTTCGGAGACAAACGATGACCGAACTCTACGCCGCTTGACTAGACGGGGTGGGGCGAGGAGTTACCTTTGACCAGCGCGATCTTCTTCCAGCTATACTCTTGATAGCGGCCGCCTCCTCTCCAGGCGAGCGACAGGGCCCCGGTCCGCTCGACTCCGTCCCGGACCCACGTGAGCTCGATCGGGTCCCCCGCGGATCCGTGAACGAAGACGCGGTAGTACGCCCCGGGATCGTCCGTGAGCCGCACGCCGTTCACCGCGACGACGAGATCGTCTTTGCGAAGACCGAGGATGCCGATCGGGGATTCCGGATCCACCTCCCACCCCTGCCTCATTCCTCCGTCGCGGAGAATCCGACTGCGTTCGGAGAAGCTCCCGTACGCGCTGCTCAACCTCGTGTCGAGCGTGATGAAGCGAGACGTGATGACGAGCGACCAGAAAGAGGCGCCGAGCTGGAGGGCGAGGAGCGCGGTCAAGAGGGCGATCGTGAAGAGCCGAAGGGAGAGCACGAGCTTGGAATTCGCACCCTGACCCGACACGAAAGCCCCTCCGCGTTCCCCTGAAGCTCGAGGTTCGATTCCTGCTCTGAGAAAGACCGTCTGCCAGCCCCTACCGCACGCGCACCAGCCGGAAGGAGCGGCTTTCGTCCGCGGTCCGGAGTCGAACGAAGTACGTCCCCGCCGCCGTGCTCCGCCCGCGGTCGTCGCGCCCGTTCCAGGAGACGACGTGCTCGCCGGCCGGGAACGCCCCGTCCGCGAGAACGGACACGAGCCGCCCGCGAATGTCGTACACACGGAGGCTCACATTCTCCCTCTTGGTGAGGCCGAAGCGGATCGTCGTCCCGCTCGCGAAGGGGTTCGGCGCCGCGCGGAGAACCGCCGGAGCCGCGAGATCCGTCGCGGTCGCCACCGAGGTCGGATCGGTGAGATCGAGAAGAACCGCCGCGTTGTTCCCGTTCGCGAAGGTCACCTCGAAGAGAAGCCATTGGCCGCTCGGCGAGAGGTTGAACGCGTCCTGTCCGCTCGCGATCTCGTCGATGAGATCGTCCCCGACCATCGTCACCCCTTCCTGGACGATCAGCGCGCTGTCGAGGAAGAGCCCGGTGTCGATGTTCGTGTTCGGATCGTCCCAGTCGCCGAACCAGACGGCCTTTCCGTTGTCGCCGATCTGCACGGGGCCGCTCCCCGTTCCGAACGACGTGAGCAGGTACGGCGCGATGCCCGGCATCGTCCCGCCTTCCCGCGCGAGGATCGTGTTGTTCTTCACGATCGCCTCGTCGTCCGCGGTGCTCCCGTCGAGGTTCGCCTTGAAAACATACCCGCCGTGATTGTTGAGGTCCAAACCGCGCGAAGAGAGGGTCTCGTAGTTCCGTCCCGGAAGCGGGGACGGGCTTCCTTCCTGAGCGATGAGCGCGAGGTTCCGGTAGATCACGCCGTCGGTCGTCGTCGCTCCCGTGAGGTCGGCGAAGTAGAGCGCCTCGCCGTGGTCGTTGAACGCGCTCTCGTGGGGGCCGGTCCCGAAGTCGGTGACCGCCTCGCTTTGGCCCGGAAGCGTGTCCCCCTCCATCGCGAGAAGCGTCTCGGAGAGAAGGTTCCCGAGCGAATCGACATTCGCGATCACGAGCGCGCGGTCCACGGTCGTCGCGACCGCGGGGTCATCGACGCTCGCCACGATCAGGATCTCGCGCGCGTCGTTGATGTGCGTCTCGAAGAACCCGATGTATGGGGTTCCCGGAGAGAAGCCGGGCGCGGTGGAGATGTCGCTCTCCTGGATGACGAGCGTCGTGTCGTAGTAGATCCCGGAGTCGTCGTTCGAACCGCTCGTCCCCGAGAGGAAGAAGTTCCACCCGCTGTGTCCGTGGTTGTTCAGGCGGACCGAGTCGAACGTGTCGAGCCTCGACCCCGGGGGCCGCGGGAGGGGCTGGTCCTCGCGGAGGTAGAGCGTGTCGTTTCGGATCATCACCGCATCCGCGTTGGTGTTCGAGTGGTCCGTGTCCGCCTCGACGAGCCAGACCCCGTGGTCGTTCACCGCGAGGTTGTCGATGGTGGTCACCGCGCCGACCCCTGGGATCGCGTCCCCTTTCTGGAGAACGGTCTCGAAGACGAAGAGAACTTGCGCCTCTCCGGCGCTCGCCCCCGCGAAGAGAAGGAGCGCCGCCGCGATCGCCGTGCGTTTCATGAGCACCTCCTCGGGTCGCCGACCCGCGAAACAAGATGAAGCGCCGCCCCCGCCGGAGGCTGTCCCACGCTGCGCGCGCCGCGGGGCGTTTGTGAAGCTCGGTGAGTAAATACCGGCAATCCGGTTCTCGTGCGTTCAGTATAGCACACGAAGCCGCTCGGCGTGGAGCCCTTGCCGGCCTCGATCCGCAGCTCCCGCCCTCGGCCTCGACGTTCGCGTGCGAGCCTTCTCGCCGAAGCGCATCCTCACGCGCCGAGCACCCTCCCGCGAAAGAGGAAGAACACCGCCCCGAGAAGACAGAGGCCCGCGTATAGATAATCAATCGACATTCGTTCTTTGAAATAATAAACCGAAAAGGGAACGAAGACGGAGAGGGTGATGACCTCTTGAAGGAGCTTGAGCTGGGCGACGCTCATCACGGCGTGCCCCATCCGATTGGCCGGCACTTGAAGAAGGTACTCGAAGAGCGCGATCCCCCAGCTCACGAGGGCCGCCACGAACCATGGCTTGTGCGACAGGTTGCGGAGGTGCCCGTACCAGGCGAGCGTCATGAAGATGTTGCTGCAACAAAGGAGCGCGGCGGTCACCACGAAGCGGTTCATTGCTGGTTGCGCGACCCCCAGGAAGAAAACGCCGCCCCTCTTCCCGGACCTTCCGGGAACGCGGGCCGGCGCTGGTCGATCGGCCGAGAATCGTATCACGAAAAGGGGGGATCGAAGGGTGACGGATCGACCGACATCGAAGGGTGACAGACACCCTTAAGAAGGGTGTCTGTCACCCTGAGGCAGTCACCCTGAGGCACCCTGGGGAAGGAGTCCTCTTCCCGGGGCGTTTCCGGGGTTGACAGGGCGGGGATCTGTGGTACATTCAAGCGTCTGTGGGGTCCCGGGACCCCTTCAAAGGATGGTGACGCAAATGGATACGATCCGCAGGCTCGAGTCCGACAAGCTCCGCACGGACATCCCCGAGTTCTCCTCGGGGGACACGGTCTCCGTGTCCGTCCTCGTGCGGGAGGGGGACAAAGAGCGCATCCAGGTCTTTCAGGGAGTGGTGATCCAAAGGAAGGGGTCGGGCTACTCCGAGACCTTCACGGTCCGAAAGGTGAGCGGCGGGATCGGCGTGGAGCGCGTGTTCCCGATCCAGTCCCCTTCGGTGGCCTCCGTGGAGGTTCTCCGCAAGGGGAAGGTGCGGCGCGCCCGCCTGTACTTCCTGCGCGAAAGGACCGGACGTTCCGCCCGCCTCAAGGAGGACCGGGGGTAGTGGCCCCCGAGGGCGCCTTCTTCTCCACAATCGCAGGCCGTCTCCTCGAAGCGATGCGCGCGGAGACGGCCTTGCTGTCTCCCGCCCGGCGCCCGCGCCGCGAGCGAACCGCCCCCGACCTCGAGAACGCCCTCGGCTGGC
>JAGUYC010000179.1 GCA_020061515.1 Gemmatimonadota bacterium | reverse complement strand
CGGGCCGCCGCTCGTCCCGGGGTCGAGTTTGTCCGGCAGGCGGAACAGAAGGGGACCGGCCACGCCGTCCTCCAAGCGGCGCCTCTTCTCGCGGACTTCGGCGGATCGCTCGTCGTTCTCTCGGGCGACGTTCCGCTCGTCCGCGCGGCGACGCTCGCGGGCCTCGTCCGGTTCCACGAGAAGGAGGGAGGCGCGGCGACGGTCGTCACGGCGACGATGGACGACCCGACCGGATACGGACGGATCGTGCGCGGCGGGACGAGAGGGATCGACCGGATCGTCGAGGAGAAGGACGCGGCGCCTGCGGAGAAGAAGATCCGCGAGATCAACTCGGGGACGTACGCGTTCGACGCGAGGGCGCTCTTCGAGGTTCTCCCCCGGATCGGTGCGGAGAACGCGAGCGGAGAGATCTATCTCACCGACGCCATCGGGATCCTCCGGTCGATGGGGCGGGCCGTCTTCCCGTATCCGATCGCCGATCGGTGGGAGATCTTCGGAATCAACACGCCCGAACACTTGGAGGCGGCCGCGACGCACGCGGTGGGGAGGTCGCATGGATAGGCTGTGGGCGACGTGGCGCATGCCCTACATCGATTCGCTCAAGGAGAAGACGGGCGGGTGCATCTTCTGCGAGAAGCCGGCGGAGGGGAACGAAGAGGAGACATACGTTCTTCACCGCCGCGCGAAATCCTTTGTCATCCTGAACACCTTTCCTTATAATCCCGGCCACATCATGATCGCGCCGCGCCGGCACGTGCGGAGCTTCTCCGAGCTCGACGGGGAAGAAAGGTCCGAGATCATGGAGCTTCTGGCCCTCTCGGAAACGGTCATCGAGGAAGTCTTCCGCCCCAACGGAATGAACGTCGGCGTGAACCTCGGAAAGGCGGCGGGAGCGGGGGTTCCGGGGCATCTCCACGTGCATCTCGTGCCGAGGTGGCAGGGGGACGCGAACTTCATGCCGGTGCTCGGCGAGACGAAGGTTCTTCCCCAAGGGCTTCGCGAGACGTACGGGCGCTTGCGGGAGGTTTTCCTTCGCAGAGAAGAAGGATAGGCGGCGTATGGCCAAGAGAAGGAAGCCTGCGGGACGGAAGGGAAGCGAGGGGTTCGGAAGGCGTCTCGGACGGCTCGTGAACCGCCTGTTCATTCTGGTCACGTTCGGGCTCGTTGCGCTCTACCTGATCCCCCTCTCGACGAAGATCGTCCAAGAGGAAGGAGATCGCTCGGAGGTCGCGGAATCCGCCTCCCCGGTCGTTCCCTCGAAGCCGGTCACCGTGCAGGTCCTGAACGGGTGCGGGAAGGCGGGGCTCGCGCTGGACGTCTCCCGTTATCTAAGGGAGCACGCGTGCGACGTGGTGGAGATGGGGAACGCCGATCATTTTCGCTATGAGACGACGAAGATCATCGCGCGGACGGACAACCTCGAGGCGGCGGAGTGGGTGCGTGGGGTTCTCGGCGCCGGCGAGGTCACGTCCGCTCCGAACCCGGGCCTTCTCCTCGAGGTGACCCTCGTCGTCGGTTCGGATTGCGTCCCCTTCCCGCCGCGCTCCGAGGCGGAGTAGAATAACCGCGCACGGCTCCGGAGCGAGCCGCGCGGGAGGATTCGTCATGGGTCTCGGAGGAATCGGTTTCCACGAACTTCTGTTTATCTTTCTCCTCGTCCTCTTGCTCTTCGGGGCCAAGCGGCTTCCGGAGGTGGGGAAGAACTTGGGCCGCGGGATCCGCGAGTTCAAGAAGGCGACGAAGGAGATCACCTCCGACGTCGACCTCGAGGAGTACGAGAAGAAGCCGCCGCGGAAGCCGGCGGACGAGAAGGAAGCGGGAACGGCCGGAGAGCGGACTCCCGAGCCCCCGAAGGAGTGATCCCGATCGGGCGTCCCGAAGGATAAGCGATCGCAGCGCGGTCCGCGAGTTCCTTTATCCCTCTTCCATTTCCGACAGGGCGGGGCGCATGTCCTTGATCTTCGCCTTCTCCCTCTCGCTCTGGAGCCACTGCGCGAAGAGATACTCCTGCCTCTCCGCGAGAAGCGAGCGGATGAAGTACGCCTTTTCGGCGACGTAGCGTTCCTCATCGATCGGGGTCACCTTCTCCCTCACGAGATAGAACGCGCCGAAGTCGGTGTCCACCGGTCCGAAGGTCGATCCTCCCGGCGCGGCGAACGCGGCGAGGATGAGCCGGCTGTCCCGGCCGATCGTGGGGACGGAACCGGCGCGCGAGACGAGATCCGCGCGGCGGATCTCTCGCCCCACCTTGCGCGCGAGTGAAGGGAGATCCGAGCGCTCCGCCTCCGCGCGGAAACGCTCCGCGTCGGCCCGCGCGAGCGCCAGCCTCTTCTCGCGGAGGACCCGCTCCCTGAGGCTCGTCGACACCGCCTCGAACGGCTCCACGTGGCTCGTGTCCCGCGAAACGACCTCGAGAACATAATAGGTTTCATCGTGAAAGATCGGCTCGCCGATCTCGCCGATCCGCCCCGCGAAGGCGAAGAGGTTCGCGCCCCGGAAGGCCCCGAGCCCGGGAACGACGACCCCTTCCTCGAAGGGGGACGTTTCGCGGTAGACGATCCCCGTCGCTTCGGCCGCTCCTCGGAGACCCCCGCTTGCCGCGCGGGTCCGGAGATCCTCCGCCGCGAGGCGCACGCTCTCCACCGTCTCCCCGCCCGCCTCCACGTTCATGAGGATCTGGCGGAGCCCCACCGACTCAGCCGCTCCGCTCCCCGTCCGCTCGACGACCTGGACAATCTGGAACGATCGCGGCCCCTCGATGACCCCGCTTGTCCCTCCCGCGGGGAGGGAGAACGCGAGCTCGTCGAGATCCGGCGTGAGGTCTCCTCTCCGGAACGAACCGATCGCGCCCCCCTGCTTGGCGGTGGGTCCCTCGGAGTGGTAGCGCGCGAGGTCCTCGAAGGGAGTTCCCTCGGAGAGGCGCTGCAGCATCTCCTCCATCCGCGAGCGGAGGTACGCGCGGTCCTCGTCGCTCGGAAGAACCGGCAGGGCGACGTAGCCGAGCGTCGCGCGATCGGGGACGCGGAACTCCTCGCGGTGCGCCTCGTAGTAGGCGTTCATCTCGGCCGGGGACGCCGAGACGGCCGCGTCTTCGTACTCCGAGGGGAGAAACGCGACAAACGAGAAGTCGACCGTCTCGTTGTTTTGCACGTAAAGATCCCGCAGCTCTCCCTCGGTGACCCGCGCGTTGATCGCGACTCGCTGCCTCAGATGGCCGAGGGGGAGCTGCTCGCGCACGTATTGTTCTAGCCAGCGCCAGTCGACGGTCGGATCGTCGATCGCCTCGCGATACTTCTGGTAGTCGAACCTCCCGTTCGTGAGGAACGCCTCGTTCATTCGAAGAAACTCGGGCGGGTTCGAGCGGATCGTGTAGACGATCTCCTCGTCCGAGATCGGAATCGACGCCTTCTTGAGAGCGCCCTCGACGATCGCGGTGTGGACGAGGCGCTGCCAGGCCCTCTCCCGAAGGAGGCGCGCGACCGAGGGGAGAAGAGGGAGGTCCTCCTCCGCGCTGCCGCGGTAGGCGGCCGTCTCCTCGTTGAACGCCCTCTCGAAATCGTCCACGGTGAGGGAACGCCCGTTCACCTCGCCGATCACGTAGCCGGGCTGGCTTCCCGACGTGCCCCGAAGATCGGCGCCCCACACGGCGAAGATGAGGCCGACGAACGCGGCGATTACGATCCAAAGGACCGTCTTGGTATTCTGGCGCATCGACTGCAACATGGACGGCTACTCCCCGCCGGTCTCGTGCGAAAGCCGCGCCCCGACCGGACGGAGGGCGCGGGTTCGGACGTTCTTTCTCGACCTCCGGGAGAATAGCACGGCGCCCGGCGATCGGCAACCGGGGAGCGGCCGCGGCGAGATCCGCCTTTGTTGACAGCCCCGGAGCGCGGTGATAGATTGCGGGTGGAGCTGTTCTCGCGGGCGAAGTGGTGTGAGGAGGAGCGCTTCGCATTATCCCGAGACGGAGGGCCTCGCAAAGGACTCGTCGGGTCCGAACATGAACAAACGGTTGGGTCTCGCGGTCGCGCTTCTCGTCGTCGCGGGAGGAGCGCGCGCCGGAACCGCCTCGGGAAAGACCGACTACGTTTGGCCGCTGTCGTATCGCAGCTGTTTGACTTCCTCCTTCGCCGAATACCGCCAGGACCATTTTCACGCGGGCATCGATCTTTCCACCGGAGGCAAAACGGGCTTCAAGGTTCGCGCCATCGCGAACGGAGAGGTCTACCGAGTCCGCGCCTCTCCGTTCGGATACGGAAAGACCGTGTACCTTCTCCTCCCCGACGGGAAGATCGCCGTGTACGCGCATCTCAGCGAATTTGCCCCGAGTCTTCTCCGGCACGTCGAGGAGGAGCAGAACCGGCGGGGGAGCTACACGATCGATCTCCTTCTTCCGCGAGGAACCTATCCGGTGGCGGCGGGCGAGGTGGTCGGCTACAGCGGGCAGACCGGCGCCGGCTCTCCGCATCTCCATTTCGAGCTGCGCGACGGCGAGGACGTTCCCTTGAACCCGCTTCGCCACGGGTTCGCGATCCAGGACGACATCCCGCCGACGATCCGCTCGGTCATCCTCACGCCGCTCGAGAGCGACGCGCGCGTGGACGGATCGATTCGGCCGCTCACGATTCCTTTCGAGTGGTCGCCGAGCGAGCTCTGCTTCCGAACCGACCGGACCGTGCGCATCGAGGGCCCGGTCGGCGTCCTCATCATGGCCGACGACCGGCAGACCGCGTGCGACCAACGCTTCGGGGTCTTCAGCCTCGACCTTCACGTCGACGAGGAGATCGCGTATCGCTCGCGCTTCGACCGGTTCTCGTACGACAAGGCGGGGCTGGTCGGGATCGAGTACGACCAGGGGATGATCGAGAGGGGCGGAGGCACCTATCACCGTCTCTACACGGCGGCGACGAACCTTCTTCCCTTCACGCTCACCGACCGGCGCCACGCGGGGGTGATCGTCGGCTCGGGACGCGGCGCGTACGGAGAAGGGATCGTTCTATCCGAGGGCCTGCACTACGTCGAGGCGGTGGCGACGGACGCGAACGGGAACGTCTCGCGCGCGGTGCTCGGAATGGTGGTCGGCGCCCTTCCGGAGATCCGGCGCGCGCAGGTGGTGGACGACGACGAGGTCACCGTCTTTCTCGAGGGCACTCCGGGCGAGATCGGGGACTTCGTCGTCTCGCGCTCGCTGAACGGGGGGCGCCACTGGGAGTCGAGAAACGCGCGCTACGCGGTCGAGAGGGACGCGTGGGTCGCGCGGGGATTCCCCGGTCTTTCGCAACGGATGCCGCTTCTCTTCCGCGTCGATGTGGCGACGCTCTCGGGCGCGCACCGCCGCCCGCTCTTCCTCTATCGCAACTACGAGGCGATCCCCACTCCGGAACCGGAAATGACCCTCCGGACCGAGTACCACGCGGACGCGGCGCTCGTCGTTCTCGAGATCACGCGCGCGCATCCCTACAAGATCGAGGCGAAGGTGCTCCGCGACAACCGCACGCCTCTCCGGCTGGTGATGGAGCAGACGGACGCGATCCGCTACGAAGGAGTCGTCCCTCTCCGCGATCTCGAGTCGGAGCCGGCCTGGGTGACGGTGACGCTCCGCGGAACCGGCGACGCGGAGTGGTCCACGCTCGAGAAGATCCGCGCGGTCCGCGTTCCGGCTCTTCTCGGCGGCGAGGTCCGGGACGAGGAGGGAATGGCCTCGATCCGTCTTCCATCGGCCGCTCTCGTGCGGGACACCTACTTCCGCGTGGAGAAGGAGCAAGGCCCTCTCCTCGAGCGCGGTCTCTCCTATATCAGCCCTGCCTATCGGTTCGAGCCGGCGAGCGCTCTCCTTCGCGGAAACGCGACGATTCGAATCCGTCCGTTCGCCTCGGGCACGGAGGGCGAGGGGGTCGGGCTCTATCGAATGGACGCCCACGGGCGGTGGCGCTTCGTGAGCCGCCGCGAGGAGACCGGCGAGGGAAACTTCTCCGTCTCCACCTCGCGGCTGTCCCGGTTCGCGCTCATTCGCGACAAGGAGCCGCCGAGCGTGTACGGGCTCCGTCCCGCCCCCGGATCCGTGGTCGCCACCACGAGGCCGCGCCTCCAAGCAAAGGTGTCCGACGTGGGGGCCGGGTTCGACGCCGAGGGGGTGCGGATGTTCCTCGATGGGCGGCGCGTGATCGCGGAGTTCGATCCCGAGCGCGAGCTGATCTTCTTCGGCGTCAAGAGCCCTCTCGGTCTCGGCTCGCACCGGTTCGCGGTCGAGGCGACCGACCGGGCGGGGAACGTCGTGAAGAGCGAGTCGACCTTTTACGTGTCCGGAGATTCGGATCGATGACGGGGCGGGGAGCGGCGTTCGTCCATCTGCACAATCACAGCGACTACAGCCTCCTTGACGGCGCTTTGAAGGTGAACGATCTCGCCGCCCGCGCGGCCGAGGAGGGGATGCCGGCGGTCGCGCTCACGGACCACGGCAACCTGTTCGGCGCGGTTCATTTCTACGAGGCGGCCCGGCGGCACGACGTGAAGCCGATCATCGGCTGCGAAGCGTACCTCACGCTCGGAAGCCGCCACGAGAAGAAGAGCGCGCGCGCCGGCGGGGAGCGCACGTACCACCTCGTTCTTCTCGCGAAGAACCGGACCGGCTTTCTCAACCTGATCAAGCTCTCGTCCTCGGCGTATCTCGAGGGCTTCTACTACAGGCCGCGGATCGATCCGGAGATCCTCGCCGAGAGGAGCGAGGGGCTGATCGCGCTCACCGCCTGCATGCAGGGGCCGGTCGCCGTGCCGGTTCTCTGCGACGATCCGGAGACGGCGGCCGCGCGCGCGGGCCTCCTCTCCGACATCTTCGGGAAGGGGAACCTCTTCATCGAGCTGCAGAATCACGGTCTCGAGGCGGAGACGCGGGCGGTCCGCGGGCTTCTCGATGTCGCGCGAAGGTTGGATCTTCCGGTCGTGGCGACGAACGACTGCCACTACCTCACGCCCGATCACGCCGACTCGCACGACCTGCTTCTCTGCATCGGAACCGGAAAGGACCGGAACGATCCGAACCGGCTTCGCTACGAAACCAAACGAAACCACTTCGCCGCCGCGGCCGAGATGGAAGAGGCGTTCCGCGAGGTTCCCGAGGCGCTCCTGAACACGCTCGTCGTCGCGGAGCGGACCGACCTCACGCTCGATCTCGGCGGCGCGCACCTCCCCGAGTTCCCCGTCCCGCCCGGCCACGCCGATCTCGACGCGTACCTCGAGCATCTCGCGTGGGAAGCGCTTCCCGTCCGTTACCCGGACGCCGGCGAGGCGGTGAGGGAACGCGTCCGCTTCGAGCTCTCGGTGATCCGGAAGGTCGGCTACGCGGGGTACTTCCTCATCGTGCGCGATTTCATTCAGGCGGCGAAGGAGCGCGGCATTCCGGTCGGGCCCGGACGCGGCTCCGCGGCGGGGAGCATCGTCTCCTATCTTCTCGGGATCACCGATCTCGATCCGATCCGCTTCTCGCTCCTCTTCGAGCGCTTCCTGAACCCCGAACGGGTGAGCCTTCCCGACATCGACATCGACTTCTGCTTCGAGCGACGCGGCGAGGTGATCGAGTACGTCACGCGAAAGTACGGGGAGCGGAGCGTCGCGCAGATCATCACCTTCGGCACGATGGCGGCGCGCGCGGCGATCCGGGACGTCGGGCGCGTTCTCGGAATCCCTTATGGAGAGGTCGATCGGATCGCGAAGCTCGTTCCCGGAGACATCGGGATGACGCTCGACAAGGCGCTCGAGACCTCGCCCGGCCTTCGCGAGATCGCCGAGTCGACCCCCGCTTATCGCGATCTCCTCCGGCACGCGCGGAACCTCGAGGGAACCTCGCGCCACGCCTCGACGCACGCGGCCGGCGTGCTGATCGCGCCGGGCGATCTCACCGACTTCGTTCCCCTTTACCGGACCGCGGCGGACGAGCGCACGACGCAGTGGGACATGAAGGCGTGCGAGAAGGCGGGGCTTCTCAAGATCGACTTCCTCGGGCTCCGAACGCTCACGGTGCTCCACGGCGCCGTTCGCCTGATCGAAGAGGAGAAGGGCGAGTCGATCGATCTCCCCCGGATTCCCTTGGACGATCCGGAGACGTTCCGGCTCCTTTCGGCGGGGAACACGGTCGGTATCTTTCAGCTCGAGTCGTCCGGGATGCGCGATCTTCTCGTTCGCCTCCAGCCGAGCGCGTTCGAGGACATCGTGGCGGTGAACGCGCTCTTCCGCCCCGGCCCCCTGCGGAGCGGGATGGTCGACGACTTCATCGAACGGAAGCACGGGAAGAAGAAGATCGCCTACCTTCACCCCGCGCTCGAGCCGATTCTCGCCGAAACGTACGGCGTGATCCTCTATCAAGAGCAGGTGATGCAGATCGCCCACGTGATGGGAGGGTTCGCGCTCGCCGAGGCGGACATCCTTCGGCGCGCGATGGGGAAGAAGCGGAAGGCGGAGATGGTCGACAACCGAACCCGCTTCGTCGAGCGGGCGGTCGAGAAAGGCTTCCGCCGGGCGGTCGCGGAGAAGATGTTCGACCTGATGGGGTTCTTCGCCGAATACGGCTTCAACAAGTCGCACTCGACCGCGTACGCGCTCCTCTCGTATCAGACCGCGTACTTGAAGGCCCACTATCCGCGCGAGTTCCTCGCCTCCTCGCTGACGAGCGAGATGAGCGACACCGACCGGGTGGTCGTTCTGATCGGCGAGCTCCAGCGGCTCCGCATCCCGCTTCTTCCACCGGACATCAACCGTTCACGGGTCGAGTTTTCCTGCGAGGGGGAGGGGATCCGTTTCGGACTCGGCGCGGTGAAGAACGTGGGGCGCTCCGCGATCGAATCGATGCTCGCCGCGCGGGAGGCGAACGGCCCCTTCGGGAGTCTCTTCCACTTCTGCGAGGATCTCGATCTTCGGCTCGTGAACAAGAGGGTGATCGAGTCGCTCGTTCAGGCGGGCGCCCTCGATTCGGTCGGGACGAACCGCGCGGCGCTCCTCGCGGCGGCGGAGGCGGCCCTCGAGCGGGCGGGGCGCCTTCAGAACGATCGGAACCGGGGCCAGACCCTTCTCTTCGAGGGCGGGGCGGGCGGCGCTCTCCTCGAACCGTCTCTTCCGAATACGGCGACATGGAGCCGGAGGGAGACGCTCGAACGGGAGAAGTCGGTGACCGGGTTCTACGTGACCGGCCATCCGCTTGCCGATTACGCGGACGAGATGAGCCTCGCGAACGCGACGGCGGCGAACCTCGGCCGGATGCGGGACGGGGAGAGAGTCGCTCTCGCCGGGATCGTGACCGGACGCCGCACGATCCTCGACAAGAAGGGGGAGACGATGGCGTTCGTGCAGGTCGAGGACCTCACCGGAACGGCCGAGGCGATCGTCTTCGCGCGCGCCCATAAACGATTCGCGCCCCTGCTCGACACGGATGAGCCGCTTCTCTTTCGCGGGACCGTGAGCGCGCGGAGCGACGACGCGCCGAAGGTCTCCGTCGACGAGATCCTTCTTCTTCGCGAGTGTCGGGCGCGCTTCGCCAAGCTTCTTCAGATCCGCGCCCCGATCGAGGCGTTCGGCGAGGACGCCCTTCGGGAGATCCGCGAGCTCCTCGATGCGCACCCGGGGAACGTGCCGGTCCGCATCGTGGTCGACACGGAGGCGGGTCTTGTCGAGATGCGCTCCCGCCGTTTTCGGGTCGATCCGGACGAGGACCTTCTCGCGCGGCTCAAGGCGGCGGTGGGCGAGCGGAACGTCTCCCTCGTCGG
>JAGUYC010000048.1 GCA_020061515.1 Gemmatimonadota bacterium | reverse complement strand
GTTCCCCGCGATCGCGCCGACCGATGCCTCGACGAAGCCGTTCCCGACGGTCGTCGGATCGAAGAGGCCGCCCGCGTCGATCGTCCCGATGCCGCCGACCGCGCTCCACAGCGGGGAGATGGGGACATCGAAGCCCTCGCCGTCGTAGCCGGTCGCCGTGAAGAGAAGAGTCGAGTCGGCCGTGAGGGTCGCGCTTGCGGGGTTCACGACGATCGAGGCGAGCGCGCCGCCCGAAACGCGCACGAGGTACGCGTCCCCGTCCCCCGGAACCCCGTTCGCGTCCCCCTCCGGGAGCGTGTCCGGCGGAGCGTGCGTGCTCCGGTCGTCGACGAGCGGCACGAACCGCTTCCCGGTCGGGTCGGGCGTCGATGGGGTCCGAACGCTGAATCGAACGACGAGGGTCCCGTCCTGCTCGAGACACGACTTGAGCTCGAGCCTCAGGTTGTCCCGGTCGCCGCCGTCGGTGTACGCCACCGGCGCGCCGTCGTAGGAGACATCGAGGATCCTCGGGTCTCGGAAGCCGGCCGGCATTCGGATCGTCAGGTAGTCCGGTCCCATTCCGAGATACGCGTCGTTGACGTCGAGCGCGGCGTAGAGGGTGAGCTCCGCGGTCGTGTTCTTGTCGACGAAGAGCGGTTGGATCTCCGCGGCGCCGCCGAGCACGGCGGGGAGGTTGTCCACGATGTCGCTCGAGTACTTGATGTGGAGCCGCGGGCGGAGCGCAGGGTTCGCGTCGTCGCTCGAAGGGAAGGCGCCGAGGGCGTAACCTCCGTCCTTCCGCTTCAGGAGCACGCCGAAGTTCGATCCGGGATCCGCCGCCCACGCCCGCGCCGCATTCTTGATGTCCCAAACGATCCAGGTCGTCGGGTTCTTGACGACCTTGTCCGAGACCTGGGCGCCGAAATCGCCGCCCGCCGTCGTCCAAGTCGCCGGAGGATCCCTATGATACCAAGTCGCGCCCGCGACCGGTCCGTTCGTCCCCTCCGCCCATGAAGAGGTGAGCGGGTGCGCACCGACCTTCATGTCGCCGCCGCCCAACGCGACGAACTGCCGGAGGTAGAGGCCGAGGCGCGCCTCGGCGATATTCGCGTCCGGCGGAAGAGAGGCGAGATCGAACCGGAGGAGCGCGCGCCAGCTATGGATCGCCGCGGTCTTCAGAGGATCGTCGACGATGATGCCCGCCTGCGCGGGGTCGCCCTGGCCGAGGAGAAGCGTGTCTCTTTCACCGCTCGCGTAGAAGGGGTACTGCGAGCCGATCCATGTGTCGGTGCCGGCCGAGGGACCGGGCTGAAGGGTGTCGATCTTCGTCGCCGCGGCCTCGGCGCTCCCCTGGGAAAGGAGGAGAACCGCGAAGACATGAATGATGTTTCGGCGCATGAAAATCCCCGGACCCGTTCGCGGCGTTGCGTTTCGTGTCGCTTCCCCCCGAGGATCGGCCGAAAGCAGGGGGGGCTTGAGGGGCGAACTGTCCGAAAGAAGAGAAGTTAGCGGCGCGTTGCGGATCGCGACGGGCCTCTCGCGCCGCGCCTCCAATCGCACGTGAAACGAAGCTGGAACGCGTTTGCAGGCAAACAAGTTGCGCCGTTCCCGGAGAACCGCGGGCTTCCTGGGAGGCGAGAAGCGCAAGCGGGTTGCCGAAGGGCGGATGCCTATTCGAGATAGCCGAGGGAGCGGAGCCGTTCTTCTTCCTCGGGGGAAAGCGTGATGAGGCGCGGCGAGGGAGGATCCAACTCCTTCCATACGAAGAAGAAAGGCTCTTCGCTTCGAGTCGTTTCTGGAGTGCGGAGCGCGCCCTCGGGCGAGGCGGCGGGATCGAGGCCGAAGGACGCGGCCGGGGGATGGAAGCCCTCCCGCCCGACCCGGATTCGGTCCGGACGTTCTTCCCCGTCGATGAAGAGGCGAAAGCGGACGGCGCTGCTCGGCGGCACGACCCGGAAGCGAAGGCCTCCGCTGCCGGGCGCGGCGAACCGGAACGAGCCGTTGTCCTTCGCCTCGAGATCGACCCTGCATCCGGCCTTCGGGAGAAGCTCGACGATGATCCCGTCCGGATCGATCGTTCCGGAGAAGGTCGCGGCGGTCTTCTCCATTCGATCCGACCAGACGACGTGCCACCCTTCGACCGCGCCGTCCTCCTCCATCCGCGCGGCGAGCGCTTCCGCTTCGGAGACCGCGTGCGGGGAGCCTTCGCGGAGAAGGTCGTTCGTCTCCCGCGGATCCGATGCGCGATCGAAGAGCCGATCGCCCCCCGCGCCTCGGATCAGCTTCTTCGTTCCGCGGATCACGGCGCGCCCGTAGCGCCCCTCGCGAATCGTTCCTGCTTCAAGGAAACGCGGCTCCGCCTCGGGCGTGCGGAGGAGGGAGCGCCCGCGAAGCCCGGGCGGGATCTCGGCCCCCGCCCATTCCGCAAGCGTGGGGAAGAGATCGAGGAGCGAGACCGGCTCGTCCGACACGTCGCCGACCCTCTCGCTCGGCCGGCGGACGACGAGCGGCACGCGGAGAACCTCGTCGAAGAAGGTGAAGGAGTGCCCCATCGATCGGTGGTCGCGGAACTCCTCTCCGTGGTCCGCCGTGAGGATGACCGCCGTCCTCTCCCACGTTCCCGCTCGGTCGAGCGCGCGAAAGAGCGTGTCGAGCCAGGCGTCCGTGTAGAGGATCTCGCCGTCGTAGAGGGCGATGATGTGCTCGAGGTCCCGCCGGGGGGGGATCGAGTCGGGAGAGAAGAAGCGCGCGATCGTCCGGTACGACCCGTCGGCCGAGCCCGAATAGTCCGGGTCGAAGCGCGCGCGGAACGGCTCCGGAGCGCCGTACGTCCAGTGCGGATCGAAGAGGTGGACGAGGAGGAAGAACGGCTTCTTGTTCTTCCGCTCGGCGAGCCAGCGGATCGCCTCGCGCACGACCTCTTCTGCGCGCGGCTCGCGCCCCTGATCGAAGGCGTAGTCCTTTCCGATCCGGAAGTCCTCGAAGCGGTCGAACCCCACATCGAAACCATATATGTGTGAAGTGTAGATGTGGCTCACGAAGGCGGCGGTCTCGTAACCGGCGCCGCGGAGAACCTCTGCGAGTCCCGGGAGATCGGCCCGCGGCGCGAGATAGTCGTTCACCGCCCCGTGCTCCCACGGGAGGCGCGAGGTGAGGATCGAGGCGAAGGCCGGAAGGGTCCACGGCGCGGTCGTGAACGCGCTCTCGAAAAGGGTCCCTTCCGCTGCGAGACGGTCGATCGCCGGGCTCGTGTTCCGCGAATAGCCGTAGCAGCCGAGGTGGTCCGCGCGGAGCGTGTCGACGACGATGAGAACAAGGTTCGGCCGGCTTTTTCCGAGGCCGCACGAAACGAACGCGAGGATCGCGAAGGGGACGAGGACGCCTCCCGCGGAAAGAACCCGTTTCCAATGTGTCATTCGATCCATTCCGGCCGGTCCGCCCCGAGCGCCGGTCAGTTTCTCGGGTCCTGAACCACGATCTTTCCGATCGCTTCCGCCTTCTCTCCGGCGCGGGCGGCGACAACGCGGAAAGGATACACCCCGCGGGCGACCCGGTCGCCGTCCTGGTCGCGTCCGTCCCACGCGAGGAGGTTCTCGTTGTATCCTGCCCGGCCGGAAAGACCGGAGAGAACCCGAATCCTTCGACCGGTGACGGTGAAGATCTCAACCTTCACCTCGTCGGCGGGAAGGGTGAGGTGGTAGTAGAATCCGGTCCCCTCCCTCGAGGGGTTCGGATGGCAGAGCGGATCGACGACGCGGAGCCGGTTCTCCACGCGCACCTCGCGCGAAGCGGAGAAGGCGCCCGCCCGAAACGCGACCGCGTGGGTTCCTCCGCCGGTCTCGACGGACGCCGCGGCGATCCAGCCGTCGCTCCCCTCGCGGCGAAGGGTGTCCGGAGAAATCGGGACGCCGTTCAGGAAAAACGCCGTCTCCGCGAGAGGAAGATCGCTCGGGTAGATCGCCGACGCGCGGAGAACGCTCGATGAGGCGATGAAGTCCCCGTCCTCGATCGCCGCTCCGTCCGCCGTGAGCGCGATCGGCAGCCGGGCGCGAAGGACGAAGGCGGACGAGACGTCTCCCGCGTGCGCCTCGATCCGGATGTCCCCCGTCTCGTTCCCGATCGCGGGCCGATGCACGATTCGAAGAACGCGACGCCCGTCGATCGTGTCGATCGATGTCGTGTACTCGCCGGGAGGGACGAGCACTTCTCCCGCGAGCACGCGGACCGAGTCGATCGAGAGGCCTGGCCTCGTCTCGATGCGCGCGTCGATCGCGGGAGGAGTCCCGTCGAGATGTCCGAGAAGGAAGTGGCCGCTCTCGACCTCGATCCCGTCGACGCTCGCCGCGATCCGGATCCCGGAGGATGCCGCGCGAACGATGAGCGTCTTTCGGAGACCGGCGATCGAGACGACGATCGTGTGTTCCCCTTCGGCGAGGATGAGGTCGATCTCCGCCGCCCATGTCGTGTCGGTTGTTCGATAGAGCGTGTCGGCGGCGAACACAGATCCGTCCGCCTCCGCGCGGATATCGGAGAGCGCGAGCGCGACGTCCGCGCCGATGCCGACCCGGAGGCGGCTCGCCGGGGAAACGAGAAGCGATTCCTCATAGGCGAAGCCGTCGAACGAGAACGCGATCTGGGCGTCCGTCCGCATCGTGTGCGCGAGGCTCGTTCCCCAACGGTCGGTCGCGCGGAAGCCGATCGCGCGAAGGCCCTCCTCCGGCGCGCGCTCGACGAGCACGGTCCAAACCCAGCGGTTCGTCGCGGGGTCGATGCTCCTCTCGATCGTGTAGAGGGCGCGGTCGATCGGCTCTCCGTTTTCGAGAACCTCGATCCGTTCCTCTTCAAAGTGCACGTCCCCCGCGATCCGCGCCTCGATCGCCCAGGGGGATCCGTCCGGCGCCGGAAGGAGGGTCGCGCCGTCGGGGATCGCGTCGTCGTTCGCCGTCACGACGAGCGTGGGGGGAGGGGGTCCGATGCGAAGAGCCGGATCCCCGAGGATCACGAAGCGCCGAACCGGTCCGGTCTGCCCGCTCGCGAAGGAGTAGTCGATCATTCCGCTCGTAAGAACCTCGCCCGCGGTCCGTTCGTAGGCGCCGCGCGCCTCCTTCGCGTTTCCGAGGACGGGGAACCACCGGGCCAGCACGAAGCGGTTGAGCTGGATGTTCGGGTCGAGATACTCGAGTCCCGTGGATCCGTAGGTGAGAACCCCGCCTCTTCCCGAAAGAAGGATCATGTTCTCCCCGAGAGCGTCGTATCCGTAGGAGGTGAACACCTCGAACTCCGAGATCGAGCACCCGAACGCGAGGAAGATGTACGGAGGGGCGCCGAATTCAGAGAAGTCCGTGAGGTCGTTGTGAAAGCGCCCGGTGAACGCCGTGTCTCTTCCATGAACCAAAAACAGTTCATGAGTGAGAGACGTGCGGTTTCCGTGCCCCTGGAAGTTAACCAGAGAGATTCCGGTTCGGTTGAGGAGGTCGAAGAAACGGGGCGTGAACCCCTGGACCGGGTCGCGGGTCAGGTTCATCACACAGGTGTGGTCGGCGTACATCGGGTTGGGGGGATCGTACGGGCAAAGCGAGCGATAGACGTCCGCTTCGCGCGAGAGGAAGAGGGTCGTCGTGTCCGTGCGGATCGCCCCGTCGTTCGTCAGCCGTTTCGCGAGATCGAACGAGGCGTTCTCGAACGCGTACTGGGCTCCGTTCCGGTACGGCTGGACCATGCTGTCCTTCACCCACGCGTCATCCGCGACGAACGCGACCCGTTTCCGCCACGCTTCTTCCTTCCGCTCCGTCTCGTGGGCGATCGTCTTCCGGACGAGCACATCGACTTCCGCCGCGCTCGACGCCGGGAGGCGTCCGATCACCATCTCGGGCGCGAGGTCGCCGTTTCCGTCGAGAAGCGCGTACCAGGAATCGCTCGCGACCCACTCGTTCCCCACGCTCGGCGAGCCTCGCTGGAACATCGGATACGAAGGAACGAGATCGGCGTCGCCGGAGGTTCCGTTCGTCGCGATCCCGCGTTGCTCTTCGTACGCGTCGCCGACGAGAAGAACGTACGTCGGCGGGATTTCCCACCGCTCGAGCGCGTAGCGGAAGAAGCGCTGAAGGGCGATCGGATCTTTTACGCCGCCGTTGAACTCGTCGTACACGTCGCTCACGCGAATCCGCGCGACGCGGTACTCCTGCGACTCCCGATGCTCCGCGAGCGGCTCGATCGCTTGGAGAAGTTCATCCCAGGCGACGATGAGATAGTCCGCCTCGTCGAACGCGAGGCGGCTCGGCTCGTCCCGCGCGATCTTCCCCTCGCCGAGACGCCGAGCGCCTGTCCCCGTCGCGGCGGCGTACGGTCGTGAAGATCCGACCGAATCCTGAAGGACGATCGTCCAGGATCCGTTCTCGAATCGGACCGAATCGGGTTCGACGAGGATCGGCGCGTACGGATCGGAAAGATCGAAGATGACCGGGTCCGGTCCTGTGAATCCTGCGAGCGCGATCTCCACCTGTCCGGTTTCGCTGCCCGTCGAGAAGCGGGCGTAATCGTTCCGCGCCGCATAGAGGACCGGGGCGTGCACCTCGAACCAGTCGAGGAAGCCGAGCGCTCCCGATACGGGGGTCGTTGGATCGCTCCCCCGTGATCCTTTATACAGAAATCGGTTTGGTCCGGCCGCGAGCGCGGCGGCGGGAAGGGAGAGCGCGCTCGTGAAGAGCGCCCCTCTCGATCCGTACACGACCTCGTTGAAGACCGTGTCGCCGGTCGCCTCGTGGAGGATGACGTAGCGATGATACGGATGGAGCGGGTAGTACGTGCTCACGGTCATTGCCTTGATCCGACACGTTCCGTTCGTGTCCGCGGGGGGGAGGTCGATGTCCATCTGGAGATCGATGAGGTTGCTCGCCGGGTAGTAGACGTCGAGCGTCTCGGCGATCGTCTTGAAGTCGTAGTAGAAATCCTCTTCCCACCGAATCGAATCGGGGAAGGAGGGAAGGGGCGCGAGGCCCGGGTATCCTCTCCATCCGTTCCTCGACTCGAACGCGGGGGCGCCTCCTTCCGTGGAGAGGAAGTAGACCGCCTCGGAGGCGAAACGGTCGTCGTTGTCCCGCTTCATCCGATCCTCGCGAAACCCCGGGAGATAGACGAAGAGACGGTCCCCCGCGCCGAAGAGTCCGTCCTCGTCGTTGTCCTCGACGAGAAGGGGGAGAAGGCGCTCGGTGAACGGATCCCCTCCCGCCGCGAGCTCCGCGTCGGAGAAACCGCGCCTCGCGAGCGCGATCGATCCGACAGGAATCCCGCCCGGGAAACCGGCCGCCGCGAGCTCCTCCTGATCGATCCGATAGAGCCCGCTCTCCCGGACGCAGATCTTCCACTCGGTCCAATCGCCGGTTCGCTTTGAAGGGGAGAACGTACGGGCCGGCCGGGTCCTGTGCTTCCTCGCGGACTCGTGGTTCACGATCGTTTGTGCGTAAACATTTTCGAAGAACGGGTCGTCCGAGTCCGACTCCCGAAGGGAGAGCTTCCCTTCCCGCGCGGGATCCTCCTCGATCCGGACGAGAAGCTCGATCCGTTCGTACACGCGGAGAAGTCCGCTCGATGGGATCGTGCGGAACGTGTGGACATGGATCGGCACGACCGACTGGCGGCGAAAGCGCCCTTCGGCGCCGATCGAGACGAGCGTCTCCGGAAACCACTCCCCCGAGCGATAGGCTCTCTCATCGAGGATCGGAAGGACGATCGGGATCGGCTCCGGACCGATCAGCGTGTCCAATCCCGCCGGCTCGATCGGATCGCCGGGGATGTCCGCGTGCTTTTCCGATTCGACGATCGCGACAACGCGCGCCCCCTCCGGCACCCCGACGAGAAACGTCCGCATCGGGAGGGAGGGAAGCCCGGGCTCGAGGATGCGGCCGGGGAACGAAGCCTCAACGCGGCGGAACGTCCCCTCCTCGCGCGAGACCGGCTCGACGGCGAACCCCCCCGCCGTCACGGTGAGCCGGAACTCCTCCGCGGCCTCCGCGGCGCCCGAATGGAGCGCCATGAAGATGCATGCGGCGAGCCGGAGAAGGGGGAGCCGGATTCGGGAGCGGGCCTGCGATCGTTTCATCCTTTCCTAACTATAACAGGCGCCCGCGAAACGCGCACGGCGCGGGCCCTTCTTCTCCGCCGCCGCGGACGGCACGGCGCGGGGCGTCCGCGCCACGACGGTGTATACTGGCGGCATGTCGGGAAAGAAGAACGACGATCGCGAGAGCGGAGACATCCCGGTCGAGGAGTTCCTCCGGGCGGGGGACCGCGCGCTCCGCTGGATCGCGCGCTATCTCGAGGAGACGCGCGCGTATCCGGTGAGGTCCGCGGGGGCCGAGGGGGATCTCCTCGCCGCGCTCCCCGCGCGCATGCCGGAGGAGGGGGAGCCGCTCGAGCGGATCGAGGAAGACTTCGTCCGGCTCGTCCTTCCGCACCTCACCCATTGGAACCATCCGCGCTTCTTCGCCTACTTCGCGATCAGCGGATCGATGCCGGGGATCCTCGGCGAGATCTACTCCGCGGCGCTCAACACGAACGCGATGCGGTGGATCACGTGCCCCGCCTCCGTGGAGCTCGAGAAGAGGATGCTCCGCTGGCTCGCGCGCTCTCTCGGGATCCCGGACTCGTTCTCCGGGATCCTCGCGGACGCCGCCTCCACCTCGACCCTTCTCTCGCTCGCGGCGGCGCGCGAGAAGGCGACCGATTACGACTGCCGGCGCCGCGGTCTCGCCGCTTCGGGTGCGAAGCTCCGGCTCTACGCCTCGGAAGAGGCGCACCTGTCGGTCGAGAAGGCGGCGATTCTTCTCGGGATCGGCCTCGACCATGTCGTCCGGATCCCTTCGGACATGAACTATCGGCTCGACGCCGGCGCGCTTCGCGAGAGGGTGCGAAGCGACCGCGCGGCCGGGTTTCTCCCCTTCGCCGTCGTGGCGACCGCCGGGACGACCGCGACGACGAGCGTCGATCCGATCCCCGAGATCGCGGCGATCGCCGAGGAGGAGGGGCTCTGGCTCCACGTCGACGCCGCCTACGCGGGAGCCGCCGCGCTCCTTCCGGAGAAGAAGGACCTCTTCAGGGGCTGGGAAAAGGCGGACACGATCGTCGTGAACCCGCACAAGTGGCTTTTCACGCCGATCGACGCGAGCGCGTTCTTCTTCCGCGACCCCGAGGCGCTTCGCCGCGCGTTCTCCGTCGTCCCGGAGTATCTTCGAACGCCGGACGAGGCGGACAACCCGATGGACTACGGCTTTCAGCTCGGGCGGCGTTTCCGCGCCCTCAAACTGTGGTTCGTCTTCCGCGCGTACGGGCGCCGAGGGATCGAGGATCGGATCCGGCATCACATTCGGCTCGCGCGCGCGTTCGCCGATTGGATCGACGGCGAAGAGGAGTGGGAGCGTCTCGCCCCGGCCCCCTTCTCGGTCGTCTGTTTCCGTTCGCTCGGGCCGGCGGGGAAAGCGCGCACCGAAGAAGCTCTCGCGGAGCGGAACCGCACCCTTCTCGAGAGGGTCAACCGGAGCGGCGAGGCGTATCTCTCCCACGCGGCGCTCAAGGGGCGCACCGCGCTCCGTCTTGCGGTCGGGAACATTCGAACGACGCGCGCGGACGTCGACCGGGTTCGGGGGAAGCTGGTCGAGGAGGTGCGTGCGATGTCCGCTTCGGCAAGCGCTCGGCTTGACCGCGCACAAGGAGAGTGCTAGCGTATGGCGCTCGCGGCGGATTCGGACCGCTCTCGAGATGCCGGGCGGAAGCGAAGCGCCGGCCGGTCGAGGCTTCCGTGGGCGCTCGCATGGTCGGGCCTCATGATCGCGGCCTCCTCGATCCCGAGGATTCCGGCGGCGCCTCCCCCGTTCCTGCATCACGACAAGGTCCTCCACCTGATCGAGTACGGCGTCTTCTCGTGGCTCTGGGGGGATGTCCTCCGCGGATCGAAGCGCGAGGCGCTCCGGAGGCGCGCGGCGGCGATCGCGGTCGCCGGCGGGCTTCTCTTCGCGGCGCTCGACGAGGTGTATCAGGGTTTCGTGGGCCGGTCGCGCGACGTGAACGACTTCCTGGCGGACGCGTTCGCGATCGTTGCCGTCCAAATTTTTCAGGAATGGCGGAAACGCCGGTCGAAGGCGGTGGAGCCGTGACGCGCATCCAAGCGATTCGGGGAACGAAGGATCTCTTGGGAGACGAGCTCGCCCGCTGGCGCTTTCTCGAGGAGACAGTGCGCGCCGTCGCGGAGAGGTCCGGCTACGAGGAGATCCGGACGCCGATCTTCGAGTCGACCGATCTCTTCTCGCGTTCGATCGGAACCGACACCGACATCGTCCAGAAGGAGATGTACACCTTCCCCGACCGCAAGGGAAGGAGCCTGACGCTCCGGCCGGAGGGGACCGCCTCGGTCGTCCGCGCGTTTCTCGAGAACCACCTCGCGCGCGAGCGGCCGATCGCGAAGGTCTACTACATCGGGCCGATGTTCCGCTACGAGCGGCCCCAGAAGGGGCGCTTCCGCCAGTTCCATCAGTTCGGCACGGAGGTGCTCGGCCCCGAGGACGCGTTCTACGACGCGGAGACGATCGCCGTCTTCCATTCGATCCTCGGCTCGGTCGGGCTCGGCGATCTCACCGTGCGGCTCGGTTCGGTGGGGGACGAGAGCTGTCGTCCGGCCTACGTCGAGCGGCTTTCCGCGTATCTCCGCGGGCGCCGGGAGGATCTTTCCGAGATCTCGCGCGAGCGTCTCGAGCGGAACCCGCTCCGCGTGCTCGACAGCAAGGAGGAAGAGGACCGGGCGGTGGTTCGAGAGGCGCCCTCGATTCTCGAAGATCTTTGCGATTCATGCGCGAAGCATCTCGATGAGGTGCGCCGCGCGCTCGATCGCGCGGGGATCCCGCACGCGCTCGACGCCGGTCTCGTGCGCGGCCTCGACTACTACACGCGCACCGTCTTCGAGATCCATCACGACCGGCTCGGCGCGCAGAGCGCGCTCGGAGGGGGCGGACGCTACGATCGGCTCGCGGAGGATCTCGGAGGGCCGCGCACTCCCGGGGTCGGGTTCTCCGCCGGGATGGAGAGGATCGTTTCGGTCGCGGAGGAGCTCGCGATCCGATGGGAGATGCCGCGCGAGCTTCGCATCCTCGTCGCTCCTCTTTCCGAGCGCGCGTCGGAGGAGGTTCTCCCGATTCTCCTCCGACTCCGCGCGCGTTGGCGCGCGGACGGCTCGGCGCGCCCGAGGAATCTGAAGACCGTCTTGAAGCAGGCAAATCGCGAGGGAGCCGGCCTTCTTCTCCTTCTCGGCGGCGAGGAGAGCGCGCCGGGCTCCGCCCTGGTCAAGAGGCTCGATTCGGGGGAGCAGGAGAACATCCTTCTCGACCGCTTGGAAGAGCGGATCGAGGAGATCGCTTCGCGGATTGCGGCGCCGGGCGCGGCGCGGAAGGAGTGAGCGGCCGATGGAACGGACCCGAACCCACAACTGCGGAGAGCTTCGAGCGGAGCACGAGGGCCGGCGCGTGGTGCTCATGGGGTGGGTCCATCGCCTCCGCGATCAGGGAGGGATCTTTTTCTTCGATCTTCGGGACCGATTCGGCCTCACGCAGGTCGTCGCACAGCCGGGAGGCGGCGTCTCCCCGGAGCATCTCCGCGATCTCAAGAGGGAGTACGTCGTGGCGGTCGAGGGGACCGTCCGCATGCGTCCGGAGGGGATTCGCAATCCGAACCTCCCGACCGGAGCGATCGAGGTTCTTGCCGACCGGCTCGACCTCCTGAATCGCTGCGAGACGCCCCCCTTCGTCATCGAGGACGACGTGGACGCGACCGAGGAGATGCGCCTCAAGTACCGCTTCCTCGATCTCCGGCGCCCATCGATGCAGAGGCGGATCGTTCTCCGGCACACCGCGGCGCAAACGGTGCGGCGCTATCTTTCCGAGCACGGATTCCTCGAGATCGAGACCCCTCTTCTCGTCCGGAACTCGCCGGAGGGCGCGCGCGATTTTCTCGTTCCAAGCCGCCTCTCGCCCGGACAGTTCTACTCGCTTCCGCAGTCGCCGCAGATCTACAAGCAGATCCTCATGATCTCCGGCTTCGACCGCTACTTCCAGCTCGCCCGATGTCTTCGGGACGAGGATCTCCGCGCCGACCGCCAGCCCGAGTTCACGCAGATCGACTGCGAGCTGTCCTTTACGCATGAAGAAGAGGTCTTCCGCATCATGGAGGGCCTGATGGCGGCGGTGTGGAAGGAAACCGCGGGCCGCGAGGTCGAGACTCCGTTCCCCATCCTCGCGCACGACGATGCGATGGAGCGCTTCGGGAGCGACAAGCCGGACATCCGATTCGATTTGACCTTAAAGAATCTGGACTCGGCCGCCGCCGGGTCGGAGTTCCAGGCGTTTCGCGCGGCGCTCGGCGAAGGGGGGATCGTTCGCGGCCTCGTCGTCCCGGGCGGATCGACTTTCTCCCGCAAGGAGATCGACGCGCTCGAGGCGCTCGCGAAGAAGCACGGGGCGAGAGGCCTCGCCTGGACGAAGGCGGCCCCCGGGGGCCTCGAGGGAGGCGTCGGGAAGTTCTTCGACGCGGCGAAGCTCCGCGAGGCGTCCGGCGCGTCGGAGGGGGATCTTCTCCTCATGGCGGCCGGTTCGTGGAAGAAGACGCTCACCGCTCTCGGCGCGGTTCGAAACGAGGTCGGGCGAAAGCTCGGGCTCGTCCCGAACGACGAGCTTCGTTTCCTCTGGGTGAACCGGTTCCCTCTCTTCGAACGGAACGAGGAGGAGAACCGCTGGGAGCCGGCGCACCACATGTTCACCATGCCGTTCGACGACGGAATCCCTCTCCTGGAGACCGACCCCGGAAAGGTCTACGCGCATCTCTACGACATGGTGCTGAACGGGGTCGAGATCGCGTCCGGCTCGATCCGAAATCACGATCCGGATCTTCAGAGGCGCGTGATGGCGGTCGTCGGCATCCGCGGCGAGGAGCAGGACCGCCGTTTCGGGTTCCTTCTGAACGCGCTCCGCTACGGCGCGCCGCCGCACGGGGGGATCGCCCTCGGCTGGGATCGGATCGTCCTTCTCCTCTCCGGCGGCGAATCGCTTCGCGACGTCATCGCCTTCCCGAAGACGACGAGCGGCCTCTCCCTCATGGACGGAAGCCCCTCCGAGGTCGATCCGGAGCTCCTCCGCGACCTCGGCATCGAACGGAAGACGGATCGATAAGAACCGGCCGAGGACGCCCATGCGGATCGGACCGAAGCTGACCCTCTCTCTTCTCGTCCCGGTCGTCCTTCTGATGACTCTCTTCGCGATCGTCGACGATGCCTGGACGCGCGCGCGCTTGCGCGGGGAGCTCGTCCGTGAGGGGCGCTCGATCGCCCGCACAGTGCAGGTGGCGATGGAGGACTACTATCGCGAGCAAGACTTGACGGAGGCGCGGGATCTCGTCGATAAGCTCGGCGCGTACGAGCGCGTTCTGGGGCTCAGGCTCTTCGACGCCGACGGCCGCCTGATCCACCAATCAAGAACGCTTGGCGATTATCGGTTCATTGGTCAAGAGATGTTGGATGCGGCTCTCGAGGAGGGCGCGATTCTGGAAGGGGAACGGATGGTTGGGGAGGAACCGGCGATCGTTTTCTTCATTCCGGTCGCGGGCGACGGCGGTCAGCCGGTCGGCGCGGTCCAGCTTCTCATGCTGGGGTCGTTTCTTCGGGAAGAAGCGCGCGCTTCCCGGCGGTCGATTGCGGGGCTCCTCGCCATCATGATCGCCGCGATCACCTGGATCATCCTCCTCGCCGCGTGGTTCGGAGTGACCCGCCCAAGTCGCGCCCTCGTGCGGAGCTTCCGAGACGTCGGATCCGGAGATCTCCTCTCGCGCGTGCCGGAGAGAGGGAGGGACGAGTTCGGCCTTCTCGCTCGGGAGTTCAACCAGATGTGCGATCGGCTCCAGGAAGCCCGCGCGTCGCTTCTCGCGGAGCAGGAAGAGCGGCGTCGAATCGAGACGGATCTCCGGAAGGCCGAGCACATGGCGGGGCTCGGTCGATTGGCGGCGGGACTCGCTCATCAGATCGGCACTCCTCTCAACGTGATCGGCGGGCGCGCGGAGGCGCTCCGGAGAAGTCTCCGCGGGGACGAGGAGGCGGAGCGGAAGATCCGGATCATCGTCGAGCAGATCGCGCGAATCAGCCGTACGGTGCGCGGGATGCTCGATTTCGCGAGCCGGGGGGAGCCCTGTTTCGCCGTCGAGAATCCGCTTGAGGTGCTCCGCGCGATTGTGGAGTTCATGGAACCTACTCTTGAGGAGAGAAAGGTTCGGCTCGAAACATCTCTTCCGGAACGCGCTGTGCCGGTCCGGATCGACACGGATCAGATCTCCGATGTCTTTCTCAATCTCGTGAAAAACGCCGCGGAGGCGATGCCTGAGGGAGGACGGCTTCGGATTGCAGCGCGCGCCGCGGAGCGCGGGGTTCCGGACGCGGAAGACCCCGCGCGCGCTTGTCTCGAGATCGTTTTCGAGGACACGGGGGTCGGAATCAAACCCGAACACATGCCGCACGTGTTCGATCCCTTCTTCACGACCAAGGATGTGGGAGAGGGGACCGGCCTCGGCCTTTCCGTCTGTTACGGAATCGTCCGGGAGCACGGGGGGCGAATCGATCTGGAGAGCGCGGAGGGAAGCGGCACGCGGGTGACCATCCTTCTCCCGGCTCATCCGGAACCGGACGAAGAGGGATGAGATGGACGCGAAACCGGTGGTGCTCGTCGTCGAGGACGACAAGGCGATGAGGATGCTGCTCGAGGAGGAGCTCCGGGCGGGAGGTTACGAAGTCCGGTCGGAGGAAGAGGGACAGGCGGCCCTCCGCGTTCTCGACGAGGCGCACGTCGATCTCGTGGTGACGGATCTTATGATGCCGGGAATGAAGGGGGACGAGCTCCTCGGTGCGATTCGTTCCCGAACGGCGGAGATTCCGGTCGTCATCATCACGGCGTTCGGAAGCATCGCGGCCGCGGTCGACGCGATGAAGGCCGGCGCGTATCATTTCCTCCCGAAGCCGTTTCGCATGGAGGAGCTTCTCGAGATTCTCGACGCGGCCCTCCGCGAGAGAAGCCTCCTCATGGAGCTCGCGGAGTTCCGGCGGGGAGGCGCGCGCGGCGAGTCGGAGATCGTGGCGGAGAGCCCCGCGATGCGGCGCGTTCTCGACCTCGTCGAGCGGGCGGCCCCCGCGGAAGTCCCGGTCCTCATCCTCGGGGAAAGCGGGACGGGGAAAGAAATCGTCGCCCGCGCTCTGCATCGCGGGAACACCGGCCGCCGGGGACCTTTTGTCGCGGTGAGCTGCGCGGCGATTCCCGAGACCCTCCTTGAAAGCCAGTTGTTCGGCTACCGGCGGGGCGCATTCACGGACGCGCGAGAGGATCGACGCGGCCTATTCCAAGAGGCGGAGAACGGAACCCTCCTCTTGGACGAGATCGGGGACATGCCCCTTCTGCTTCAGGCGAAGCTTCTCCGGGCGCTGCAGGAGAAGGAGGTCCACGCGCTCGGCGCGCCGGCGCCCGTTCCGGTCGACGTTCGCATCCTCGCGGCCACGCGGCACGAGCTGGACGCTCTCGTCAAGGAGGGCCGTTTCCGCGAGGATCTATTGTATCGTTTGAACGTGATCACCGTTCGGATCCCGCCCTTGCGGGAGCGGCCGGAGGACGTGCTTCCTCTTCTCGCCTATTTCCTTGAGAAGCAAAGCAAACGGCTTGGCCGGGCCTCGCGCGGTTTTTCGGCCGCGGCCCTCGAGCTGCTGCGCGGCTATCACTGGCCGGGCAATGTCCGCGAGCTGGAGAACTTGGTCGAGCGGGTTCTCGTGCTCTCGCGGGGGGCAACGGTGGGAGTGGAGGATCTCCCGGATTCGATCCGCGGGCGGCCGGCGGCGTCCCTGGACGCCGAGGGTCCGCACTCCCTCGCGCGGGTCGAGCGCGACCACATCCTCCGAATCCTTCGGGCGGCGGGGGGGAACAAGGCGGCCACGGCGCGCCTCCTCGGCATGGACCGGAAAACCCTCTACCGGAAGCTTGAGGCCTACGGAGCCGGAACCGAGAGCATCCCAGGGGACGGTCCCTAATCGCCCCACATGAGGCATCTCTCCCCAATGCCCGCAAGAAATTGTTTTCAAAGGAGTTCGACGCCTTCGCCCCCTGCCGATCGGCCGCCGCGGGACGCCCGCTCCCGGTCCCCCGATTCGACCGCGCCCGGATCGATCGACCTAGCAAGCGATTCCGATCGGCGGCCGAACGGGCACAATCCCTGCAGGGAGAATCACTCGCGGGCCCCGACCGGGACCTATGTCCGGAATCGTGGGGACAGAAGGATCCTCTCCGGCGTGCGACGCGCGTGAGCGGATGAATCAGCCGGCGGGGCCCTTTCCTGATCTTTGATGTGGGAGGTTCAGTGCGCGATGTGGGCTCCGTATCGAAAGGCCGAAACCGAGCGGGTGAGCCGAGCGCTCCCCGAGATGTCCTGGAACGAGATCGATCGGCCGGGCTGCTACATCGTCCTCGAATCGGGGAGCCTCATCCGCGTTCCGGCGAGTGGATTCGGCCCGAACCGGAGGCTCGTCGTCCGGTTCGTGTCGAACCGGGACGTCCGGCTTGCGCGTCTTTCCGGCAACCCGGAGGCGCCTCTCTCGGTCGTGCGGGCGATCGCGACAGCTCGCGGTCTCTTCGCCGATTTCTAGGTTGGACCGCCCCGAACACCTCCCCTCGCTCGGAGGATGCCGATCCGCCGCCGGATACGGCGCATCCTCCGAGCCAAGAAGCAAAGGGTCGATCGATGACATGTCCCTTTCTCCATCGCACCGGCCGTCTCCCGTATCCGATCCGCTTGTACCTCTGCAAGAGCCCGGCGATTGCGCCGGAGATCTGTCTCCCGACCCTCGGGGAGCTCCGCCGCTTCTGCCAATCGGCGGAGGGGCACAAGTGGTGTCCGGCGTACGCGGGTTCCGCGTCCGGAGGAGCTCCCAGGATCCTCGGCCCGGAGAGAGATGTCCCGTCCTTTCCCTCTCCGTGAGGGCGAGCCTCTCGAAGGCGGGGTCTATCCGCGGGGGCGCTAGCCTGGACTATGCACGCGTTTCCTACTGCGGCCGCGGATCGCTGCCTGCGAGGCCTCTCTTCCTTCGCCGCTTCCTAGAGCGTAGTGCCGGGACTACGCTTCCGGGAGCGGCTCGTACCGGTCGGCCTCTCGCCTCGCGCTCCGCAT
>JAGUYC010000002.1 GCA_020061515.1 Gemmatimonadota bacterium | reverse complement strand
CGCGTCGGGGACCGGCTTCGGCTCGAAGTGCTTCGCAAAGGCGAACGGCTCCGCTTCGAGCTCGTGTTGAAGGAATACGCTTCAAGAAGAAGGGGGGGGAGCGGATGATCCGCCGCTACACGCGGCCGGAGATGGGAGCGGTTTGGGAGGACGAGCGGCGTTTCTCGCACTGGCTCCGGATCGAGATCGCCGTCGCCGAGGCGATGGCCCGGCGCGGGACGGTTCCCGAGGAGGCGGTCCGCGCGATCCGCGCGAGCGCGCGCTTCGACGTTGCGCGCATCGCGGAGATCGAGAGGGAGACGCGGCACGACGTGATCGCTTTTCTCGAGTGCGTGGAGGAGTCGGTCGGTCCGGACGCCCGCTGGCTCCATCTCGGCCTCACCTCGTCCGATCTTCTCGACACGACGCTCGCGCTCCAAATCCGCGAGGCGACGGCGATCCTCGCGCGCGAGGGGCGCGCGCTCGTCGGCGCGCTTCGCGAGAAGGCGCTCCGCACCAAGGATCTCGTCGCGATCGGCCGCACGCACGGGATCTATGCCGAGCCGATCACGTACGGCATCAAGTTCGCGGCCTGGAAGCTCGAGATCGAGCGGGCGCTTCGGCGCGTCGAGGAAGCCGCGAAGGATGCGGCCGTCGGGAAACTTTCCGGCGCGGTCGGCACCTTCGCGCACAACCCTCCCGAGATCGAGGAAGAAGTTCTCGCGTCGCTTGATCTTCGCCCCGAACCGATCGCGAGCCAGGTCGTCCACCGGGATCGGCACGCCGCCTACCTCGCCGCGCTTGCGCTTCTCGGCGGATCGCTCGAGAAGATGGCGACGGAGATCCGCGCGCTCCAGAAGAGCGATGTCGGCGAGGTCGAGGAGCCGTTCCGCGAAAAGCAGAAGGGATCCTCCGCGATGCCGCACAAGAGAAACCCGATCGTGTGCGAGCGGATCGCCGGGATGGCGCGGCTTCTCCGCGGGTACGCGCTTCCGGCGATGGAGAACATCGCGCTCTGGCACGAGAGGGACATCTCGCATTCCTCCGCGGAGCGCGTGATCCTCCCGGACGCGACGATTCTCGCCGACTACATGCTCCACCGCTTCACCGAGGTGATCCGCGATCTTCGAATCGACGAGGAGCGCGTCGCCGAGAACCTCTGCGCGGCGAGGAACGGCTACGGCACGCAGGCGCTCCTTCTCGCGCTCGCGCGGAAGGGGCTCTCGCGGCGCGATGCGTACCGGCTCGTGCAGAAGCGCGCGCACGAGGCGATCGAGGAAGGGACGAACCTCGAGGAGCTTCTCGTGGCGGACGAGGAGGTGCGCGCGCATCTCGGCGAGGACGAGATTCGAAGGGCCTTCGGGCTCGACACGCATCGGAAGCATGTCGACTACCTGCTTCGGCGCGCGGGGGTTCTCGCGTGAGGGAATCGCTCTTCGCCCCCTCGGTCTCCTTGACGGACGACGAGCGCCGGCGCGTTCGCGATCTCCTCGGACGCGAGCCGAGCGACGTCGAGCTTCAGATCTTCGACATTCTCTGGAGCGAGCACTGCTCGTACAAGTCGAGCCGCGCCGCGCTCCGCCGCCTCCCGACCGAGGGACCCACGGTCGTTCTCGGGCCGGGGGAGGACGCGGGCGTTCTCCGCTTCGCCGAATGGGAAGGAAAGCGGTATGCGATCGTGATCGCGCACGAGAGCCACAACCATCCCTCGCAGGTCGTTCCGGTCGAGGGAGCCGCGACCGGGATCGGCGGGATCGTGCGGGACGTCGTCTGCATGGGGGCGGAGGTGATCGGCGTGCTCGATCCGCTTCGTTTCGGCGACCCGCGCGGGGAGCACGCGCACCGCTCGATCGACATCGCCCGCGGCGTCGTCAAGGGGATCGCGCTCTACGCGAACGCGCTCGGCGTGCCGAACCTCGGCGGCGACGTCCGCTTCGATGCTTCGTACGATGATAATTGCCTCGTGAACGTCGTGGCGATCGGGCTCGTGGAGGAAGGCCGCGTGATCCCGAGCGCGGTGCCGCCGGAGGGGAGGCGGGAGCCGTACGTGTTCGTTCTGGTCGGGAAGCCGACCGACGCGAGCGGGTTCGGCGGGGCGACGCTCGCCTCGGCGGTGTTGGACGACGCGCCGGCCGAGAACCGCGGCGCCGTCCAGGTCGCCGACCCGTTCCTGAAGCGCGTTCTGAACGTCGCGCTCGCGGATCTCTTTCGGTTCGCGCGCGAGAGAGGGATCGCGATCGGATGTAAGGATCTCGGGGCGGGTGGGATCTCGTGCATGGCTTCCGAGCTCGCCGACCGGGGGGGGATGGGTGTCTCGATCGACTTCGAGGCGATTCCGCTCGCCGAGGAGATCCCTCCTTTCGTCGCGCTCGTCTCGGAGACGCAGGAACGCTACGGCCTCGCGGTCCCGGAGTCATTCGCGGAGGAGGTCCTCGATCTCTTCAACGTGAAGTACGAGCTCCCCTCGATCGTTCGCGGAGCGCGCGCGGCGGTCGTCGGACGCTTCACCGAGGAGAAGAGGGTCCGCGTTCGCCACCGGGGGACGCTCGTGTGCGACGCCGCGACCGAGGCGATCACCTGCCCGGTGCTCGCCGAGCGCGAGGCGAAAGCTCCGGCTCGGCCGAAGGAGAAGGCGGTCGCCGCCTTCGACGGGGATCTCGGGGAGGCGCTCCTCCGGATGCTCGGTTCGCCGAACGGAGGCTCCGCGGAGCCGATCTTCCGCTCGTACGACACGGAGGTTCAGGGTCGCGCGGTGATCCGGCCGGGAGAGGCGGACGCTTCCGTGATCCTTCCGATCCCCGGGTGCCCGGTCGGGCTCGCCGCGACGGCGGATGGGAACCCGTGGTACGGCCTTCTCGATCCGCGCGCGGCGGGG
>JAGUYC010000314.1 GCA_020061515.1 Gemmatimonadota bacterium | reverse complement strand
GCTCCGGGCCCTCGCCGGCGATCACGATGCGCGCCTCGCGCGCGCGCGCGGCCGCCTCGAGGAGCACCGGCAGTCCTTTCTCGTGCGAGAGGCGGCCGAGGAAAAGGAACGAGCCGTCGTCCGCGCCTGCCGCGGGACGATACCCCGCGAGGTCGATCGTATAGGGGAAATGCGCGATGCGCTCCGCATGGATCCCCCAGCGGATCATCGTCTCCTCGATGAAGCGGCTCGGCGCGTGGTAGAGCGCGATCCCTTTCCCGTAGAGACCGGACGCGGCGTAGAGCGCCGTTTCGACCGCGGCGACGAGGCTCGCCGAGCGCCGCCCGAGAACGCAGCGGTGTCGCACGGCTTCCCAATAGCGATGGCCGAGACAGCTGTCGCACGGCTTCCCGTCTCGGAAGCGCCGGTACGCGGGGCAGACCAGCTTGTAGTCGTGCAGGGTCTGCACGGCCGGCACGCCGGCCCAGGAGAGCGCGGCCACCACCGATCCGGAAAGCTGATGCGCGATGTTGTGAAGATGCGCGATGTCGGGGCGATGCCGCTCGACGATCTCTCCGACGCGGGCGAACGCTTCTTCGTTCCAGACGACCTTCCCCGCCTCGGCGGCGCGCCGGAGAAACGGCGCGCGTTTCCGGTAGTCGGTCTCCGAGAGGAAGAGGGCCCGATGCGGCGTCGGAAGATCGCGGTCGGTCCTCATCGCGAGCGGGATCACCTCGTGCCCCGCCCGCTCGAGAAGGCGGGAGACCTCGAAGTAATACCTTTCGGCACCGCCTTTCAAGTAATGATACTTATTGATCTGAAGGATTCTCAAGCTCCGGTTCTCCCGGCGATCGAGAGGAAGTAGCGCCGGTATTCCTCGACCGTCCGCTCGAGCGTGAAGCGCTCCTCGATTCGGCACCGGCCGGCGGCGCCCATGCGGCGGGCGAGGTCCGGGTCGCGGAGGAGGCGCGTGAACGCGTCCGCCATGCGTCTCGGATCCCCGGCCGGAACGATGAACCCGGTCTCCTCATGGGCGACGAGATCGCGGATGCTCCCGACGTCCGTGTTGACGGTCGGAAGGCCGCACGCCATCCCCTCCATCGTGGAGATGGGGAGCGTTTCGCGATACGGATGCGAGGAGAGGGCGAGGAGATCGAGCCGCGGCAGAAACTCCGGGAGATCGCGCCGGCGTCCGGTGAGGCGAACCGCGTCCTCGATGCCGAGCTCCGCGATCTTCCGTTCGATCGCGGGGCGCTCGGGGCCCTCTCCGACGATGTAGAAACGGGTCTCGGGGAGTTCCCTTCGCACGGCCGCTGCGGCTTCGAGGAAAACGCCGTGCCCTTTCTCGGGAGTGAGGGAGGCGACGATGCCGACCGCCTTCTCTCCCGGCCGCGGGCCGCCGTCGAGAGGAGAAAGCTCGCCGCGGCTTCGCGGGCGGAACACGCGGTGATCGACGCCGTTCAGAATCACCGCGAGGTTCGCGGGGTCGAGCCCTTCCTCGCGGACGAGGACGTCTCTTTGCGTCGGCGCGACGAGGATGATCCCGTCGAGCCTCGCGAGGAGGCGAAGCTGGCTCCAGCGGAACATCCTCTTTCTTCCCCAATGCCGCGTCGCGTGGATCGCGGAAATCCGCCTCCGAATGCGGAGCCAACCTCCGAGCCATTCGCCCACGAGAAGGGCGTTTCGTCCCGGCTCCACGAAGAGGATGTCGAACCGTTCGCCGCGGAGAGCGCGCGTCAAGCGAGAAACGGCGGCGAGGTCGTATCGGTTTCGAAGGAAGCCGCCGTCCACGCGGACGCCGATCTTTCGGACCTCGGGCGCGAGAGTTCCCTCCTCTTTGAGGCAACAGAGACGGAAGCGGATCTCGGAAGAGGGGAGGGACCGCATGATCTCGAGCATGAGCTGCTCGAATCCGCCCGTGTGGAAGGAGTTCGCGAGAAGGAGGATGTTCAGACCGGTCGGCATGCGGCGCCCCGCCCTCCATTGGCGCCGAGGCTCGGTCGTCCGCCGGTTGTCGGCGAGCCTCGCCGCAAGAGGCATTCTATAGGAAACCGCGGGGGCTTGAGAAGTCCGGCCGATTTCCGATATTCTGATTCGGGGTGTGAAAACGGAACCGCTGCGGGACATGAAACCGGAACTGCGGCTGATGCGGAGCGCGAAACGTGCGGCTCTCTCCTTATCTTCAGCAAGGGTTCATCCGCTTCGAGCTGGAGACCCGATCGGATCCTCCGGAAGAGGAGGACTACGATCGGGAGAAGCACGTCGCGGGCGTCAAGCAAGCGGTGATCCGGGAGCTGGCCGGTCTTCTCGCGGAGACCGGGCTCGTGGGGAACGCGAACAAGCTCTTCCTCGACTTATGGAATCGTGAGAAGAAGGCTTCGACCGCGGTCGGTCACGGAATCGCGATCCCCCACATTCGAAGCCGCCAGGTCAAGGACGTCATCCTCGGCTTCGCCCGCTCGCGGGAAGGCTACGAGTTCGCCGCGCCGGACGGGGAGAAGGTCCACTTCTTCATCGTCATCGTCGGCCCCGCTTACGATCCCGACCGCTATCTGAAAATCTACAAAGCGGTGAGCGGGATGTTCCGGTACGATGGGATCCGTGAACGGCTCTTCGAAGCGAGCACCGAGGGAGAGGTCTTCCGTCTCTTCGACGGGAACTTCTGACCGGGCAACGGAGGGCGGCCGGACCCGCGCGCCCGTTCTCCCGTTTCTTCTCTTTCTCGCGGCCGGCCTTCTCGCCTACTCGATCAATCGAGACCTGAAGTTCGTCTTCTGGGACGAGTTCCTCTGGCACCCGGAGGTGGCGCGCCTCGCGAGGGAGGCGATCCCGAGCCGCGATTGGGCCGCGCTCCTTCATCCGACCCGTTGGCAGTATCCGCCCCTCTTCTTCTGGGTCGATGGAGTCCTCGTTCGTCTTCTGGGCGAGCCGCTCGCCGTGTTTCGATTGCCGTCGATCGTCTCGAGCGCGTTTCTCGCACCGTTGGCTTATTCCATCGGACGGGCGGCGGGCGGAGAGCGCTCCGGGCTTCTCGCCGGTTGTTACGCGCTTCTTCTGCCGCTCGCGCACCGCTACGGTTCGGCGCTTCTCGTCGATCCCTTCCAGGCGGCGCTCGTCGGCGCGGCGCTTCTCGCGTTCGTGCGCGCCGAGACGCGCGGCGGGAGCCTCATCCCCGCGGGCGCGCTCTGCGCGCTCGCCGTCTCGACAAAGTACACGTCTCTCCTGCTCCCCGCGGCGCTCCTCCTCGTTCTTCTCGCCGACCGCGCGCGGCGAGGCGCCTCGGAGAGAAAGCGCGCGGCGATCGAGATCGTCCTCTTCGCGCTTCTCTCTCTTCTCCCGCTTCTCTTCCTTCGGCAGGAAGACCGCGCGCTCCTTCGCGCGATGGCGTTCTGGAGAAGCCTTCCGTTCGACTGGGCCGATCTCTTCCGCGCCGTTCCCGCGCCGCTCTTCGTCCTCGCGCTTCTCGCGCCGCTCCTTCGCGCGCGCTTCCCCCGCGTGATGCGGGGGCCGTATCTCTTTCTCGTTCTGTGGCTCCTCTTCTTCTTCTGGGGGCGCCGGCAGATGAACTGGCTTCTCCCCGCGTCCGTCCCGCTCGCGGTTCTCGCCGGCCGCGCAACGGCCGTTTGGACGGAGGGACGAAGGTCCCTTCTCGCCGTCTCCGCGGCGGCGGCGGTTCTTCTCTACGGGGGATACCGGAGCGCGCGGGAGATCCTGATCTACCGGGAAACCGAGAGGATCTATAGCGAAGCCGCCGCCTACGCGAACGACCACGTCCCGCCGGAGGGGGTCGTGGTCGTCGACGCCCTTCCCTTCGAAAGCCCGCTGTATCTTCATTCGTCCACGTGCAACGCGAGGTTCGCCTGTTATCGCGAAGGGCGCCTCGCCCTCCTGGTCCCTTGGGTCTTCGAGAACTACAAGCTTCGCGGGTTCGACGGAAGCGCGTGGGGCGAGGTTCACGAGCGCGAGATCCGGGAGACGTGGCGGTTGGAGAAGCGCTTTCTCGTGGACGGACGTCCGATTCTCGAGATCTACGCGAACCCGGCGTTCATGCCGCGGCGCGGGAGAGCCGAGCCGCCCGAACCCGGTCCCTAACCTGGATTATGCACGCGTTTCCTACTGCGGCTGCGGATCGTGGCCTACGAGGCCTCTCTTCCTTCGCCGCTTCCTAGAGCGTAGTGCCGGGACTACGCTTCCGGGAGCGGCTCGTACCGGTCGGCCTCTCGCCTCGCGCTCCGCAT
>JAGUYC010000051.1 GCA_020061515.1 Gemmatimonadota bacterium | reverse complement strand
CGCTGCTCACCGCGAGGGCGGGCGCCGCGACGGCGCAGCTCAGGCTCTCTCTTCTTTCGGATGCGCCCTCCGCGGTCCTTCTCGACTCGCTTTCCCGCGACGCGATCCGCGTGCAGGGGACCGGCGCGCCGGAAGCGGCCACGATGATCTTCCGCGTCTACGACAAGAACGGGATCCCGATCGGCCCGGACCGACCGACGCGCGTCGTCTTCGAGCTGAAGGCCGCGACGGGCGGCGGCGAGTATCTCCATCCGACGGCGGATACGACCGACGCGATGGGGCGTGTGCGCACGACGCTCGTGAGCGGAACGCGCCCCGGCGTCACGGAGACGGTCGCCCGCATCCCGTCGGCGAGCCCGGCCGTCGAATCGCAGGTGATCCCGGTCGCCATTCACGGGTTCCTTCCGCATCCGAACCATCTGGACGTCGCGGTGGACACGCTGAACATCCCCGGGATGATCTACGATAATTGGGAAGACCCGATCATCGCGCTCGTTTACGACCGTTTCTCGAACCCCGTGCCGGAGGGGACAGTCGTTTACTTCTCGACGAACTACGGCGGTATCACCGGCTCGGACACGACCGACGCCTACGGGCGCGCGACCGCGACGTTCGTCTCCAAGAACCCGCGCCCCGCGGACGGTCTCGTCACCGTGACGGCGCAGACCGCGGATTCTCTCGGCGCTCAAATCACCGCGCAGGCAGTTCTTCGGATGAGCGGCCAGACCGCGCCGATCGTTGTGTCGCCTTCGACCTTCGCGATTGCGGACGGCGGCTCGCAGTACTTTACGTACCAACTTCAGGATGTGTACGGCAACCCGCTGACGCGCCACACGAAGGTCGAGGTGACGGCGACCTCGGGGACGCTCGCGGGAGACATTGCGTTCGACATGCCCGATGTGATCAGCGGCTACACGAGCTTCTCGTTCTACCTCGCCGACGCAGTGCCCGGGGATCCCGATCCTCCGCTCGCTGTGTTCGTGACGGTCAAGGTGACGAGCGTGAACGGAAACGCGTCGATCACGATTCCGGGGACGATCGACTAGCGGGCTTCATCGGAAATCGAAGGGCGCCCTCTCCGGATGGGGAGGGCGCCGTCCTTTCGGTGCGAGCCGAAGGCAGACCGCACGCGCCTGCCGGAGCGATCTTGTAAAACCCCCCCGCGCGACCGAGTGAACAAGCGCCGGATCTTCCTGGTTTTCCGGCTGATTCCGGGCTTCGAACCGCCGATTCCCGGCGATTCGCTCCCGCGGCCGGCGTTCCCCTGGAGGGCGGGTAGCCCAACCCGTTGATTCTGAGAGAGAAGCGCCGAACGGCGATCCCCGGCGGGCAATAGGGTTTCTCGGACGATCGGAATGCGCCTGTCGCAAGAGACGCGTAATTCCCTATAAGAAAAAGAGATACAGATTTCTTCCGCGTTCCGATGTTTTTGTTTGACAGGTTTTCGGGGCGCCTCTATAGTGCCACTTGTCGCAGATATTGTGACTCGGGTGTCTCCGGATCGCTATATGTTGAAGCGGGTTCGGGTTCGATCTTGACTCCGCTTCGGAGCTTGCTGGGTTATCCGCTTGAGCTTCAACTTCTTGTGAGCTCCGATCGTGCTCGGGGTGAGGGTGCTCTTTCCTCTGAACCCTTCCTCGGTCCGGTGAAGCATCCTCTCTTTCGCTTGACATTAGTATAGTAATCCGGCACGGTGTTCGGTACCGGCGTGTCGGTTCCAGGGCGGCCGATGCCCGCTCGCTTCGCCCGGGAGGCGTGCCTTCCGTCTCGGGGATAGTGCCCCCGTCTTCGGCAGGCGAAGCGGCGGTTGGAGGCGAGCGTTGACAGGGGCGAGCGGGGTCGCAGCGAGGGGAATCATGGGCGAGGCGGCGTTCAACTTCCCGGATCGCCAGGAGGGCCTGGCTTTCCGCAGGATGTACACAACCCCCGGTGTCCATCCGTTCGACGAAGTGGAGTGGGAGTCCCGCACGGCGTCGATCACGAACGAAAAGGGAGAGGTCGTCTTCGAGAAGAAGGATCTCGAGTTTCCGACCTTCTGGTCGCAGCTCGCGACCAATGTGACCGTTTCAAAGTACTTCCACAGGAACAAGCCGTCTCCGCACGGCGAGAGGAGTCTCCGGCAACTGGTCGGGCGCGTCGCCCAGACGATCACCGACTGGGGATGGGCGGGCGGCTACTTCCTGACGGAAGAGGACCGCGACGTTTTTCACCACGAGCTGATCTATCTGCTCCTCCACCAGAACGCCGCCTTCAACAGCCCCGTTTGGTTCAACGTCGGCATCGAGAAGAAGCCGCAATGCTCCGCGTGCTTCATCAATTCCGTGGAAGATCGGATGGAGTCGATTCTCCAGCTCGCGAAGACCGAGGGGATGCTCTTCAAGTGGGGATCGGGCACGGGCACCAATCTCTCTCCGATCCGTTCCTCTCGCGAGCGCCTTTCGAGCGGAGGAAGCTGCTCGGGTCCCGTCTCGTTCATGAAGGGCTACGACGCCTTCGCCGGCGTGATCAAGTCCGGGGGCAAGACGCGCCGCGCCGCGAAGATGGTGATCCTCAACCTGGATCATCCCGACATCGTCGAGTTCGTCCGCTGCAAGGCGGAGGAGGAAAAGAAGGCCTGGACGCTCATCGACGCGGGCTACGACGGCTCGCTCGACGGCGACGCGTACGCCTCTGTCTACTTTCAGAACTCGAACAACAGCGTCCGCGCAACGGACGACTTCATGAACTCCGTGGTCGAGAACCGGGAGTGGAAGACGCGCGCGGTGGCGAGCGGCAAGGTCGTGGAGACGTTCAAGGCGCGCGACCTAATGAATTGGATCGCCGAGGCGGCGCACATCTGCGGCGATCCGGGCATGCAATTCGACACGACGATCAACGACTGGCACACCTGTCCGAGCGGCGGGCGAATCCATGCGTCGAACCCCTGCTCCGAGTACATGTTTCTCGACGATTCGGCCTGCAATCTGGCCTCCTTGAACCTGATGCGCTACCGGCGCGACGACGGCTCCTTCGACGTCGAGCGCTTCTTTCATTCCGTCGACATCATGATCACCGCGCAGGAGATCATCGTCGACAACGCGAGCTATCCGACGAAGGCGATCGAGGAGAACTCGCACGTGTACCGTCCCCTCGGGCTCGGATACGCGAACCTCGGCGCTCTTCTGATGTCGAGCGGGCATCCTTACGATTCGGAAGAAGGGAGGGCCTACGCGGCGGCGGTCACCTCGCTCCTCGGAGGGCGCGCGTATCTGCACTCGGCGCGGCTCGCGGGGAAACTCGGCCCGTTCGGGGGCTATGAGAAAAACCGGGAGCCGATGCTCCGCGTCATTCGGAAACATCTCGAAGCGGCCAAGGAAATCCCGGCCGATTCCCTGCCGAGCTCTTTGTGGGAGGCGTCGGAGCAGGTCTGGCAGCAGGCTCTCACCGAGGGGAAGAAACACGGTTTTCGCAACGCGCAGGTGACGGTGCTCGCTCCGACGGGGACGATCGCGTTCATGATGGACTGCGACACGACCGGCATCGAGCCGGACATCGCGCTCGTCAAGTACAAGAAGTTCGTCGGCGGCGGCATGATGAAGATCGTGAACCGGACGGTGCCTCTCGCGCTGAAGGTTCTCGGCTATGACGGGGCCTGTGTCGCGGAGATCCTCGACTACATCGACAAGAACGACACGATCGAGGCGGCTCCCGGTCTGAAGGACAAAAGCCTCGCCGTGTTCGATTGCGCGTTCAAGCCGCGGGACGGAGTGCGCTCGATCTCCTATATGGGTCATGTGCGCATGATGGCCGCCGTGCAGCCGTTTCTCTCCGGGGCGATCTCGAAGACGGTGAACATGCCGACGGAGGCGACGCCCGAGGAGGTCGTGAACGTCTGCATCGAGGCGTGGAAGACCGGCATCAAGGCGATCGCGATCTATCGCGACGGCTCGAAGCGCACGCAGCCCCTCACGACGACTCGAGACACGACTGCGGCCGAGAAGGTCGGGTACGCGGTCCGGCGGCGGCTTCCGGACGAGCGGCGCTCGATCACGCACAAGCTGAGCATCGGAGGACACGAGGGATATCTCACCGTCGGTCTCTATGAGGACGGAACGCCTGGAGAGATCTTTCTCACGATGTCGAAGCAGGGGTCGGTCGTCTCCGGACTCATGGACGCCTTCGCGACGTGCGTCTCCATGGCGCTGCAATACGGGGTGCCCCTCGAGGTGCTCTGCAATAAGTTCAGCCATATGCGGTTCGAGCCTTCAGGGTTCACGAACAGCAAGGAGATCCCGATCGCAAAGTCGGTTCTCGATTACATCTTCCGCTGGCTCACCCTTCGGTTCTTGGGCGACCGGGATGGAAAGGAGGGGCAGGACGCAGCCTCTCGCCAGACCGAACTCTTCGCGGAGAGAGGAGCGCAGGCGGAGAGGATCGCGGGAGTCGTGCCGATCCCGCTGGAGAGCCCGCAGAGCATCGAGGCGCGCGAGAAGTGGGTGTTCCAGGCGCAATCGGACGCCCCGGCGTGTTACGAGTGCGGGTCGCTCATGGTTCGGAGCGGATCCTGCTATCGCTGCAACAACTGCGGCTCGACGTCGGGTTGCAGCTAGCCTAGATTATGCGCGCGTTTCCTACTGCGGCCGCGGATCGCAGCCTCCGAGGCCTCCCTTCCGTCGCCGCTTCCTCAACAGGGACCCGTGGCGCGCTTGGATCTTGTCGCGACGGCAAGGAGCGACAAGTCTTAGCGCGCCGGGGGGGAGGCCGAGACTACGTTTTCGGGAGCGGCTCGTACCGGTCGGCCTCTCGGCACGCGCTCCGCGTCCTCGCGACGGAAACGCGTGCATAATCTAGGCTAGGTACCGGATTCGCTCGGGTATCCGGTACCGACGTGTAAAGATGAATGAGTGCGGGCGACTTCCGCGTCGGCCCGCCTCGCGCCGGGCCCCGCGACTCGCCTTGCGGGGCCCGCGTCGTATCTCTTTCGCTTTACGCGGGAGCGCGTATTGGCTATGTTGGGGTCGCCATGGCGAGGATCTACACGAGGGGCGGCGACGGCGGGGAGACCTCGCTCTTCGGAGGCGAGAGGGTTCGGAAGAACCATCCCCGCGTACGCGCCTACGGAGAGGTCGACGAGCTCGGCTCCGCCGTCGGGGTCGCGATCGCGGGACTCGATCCGAGCTGGGACATCGCGCGGACCCTCCGATCCGTTCAACATCAACTGTTTCGAGTCGGAGGAGCGCTCGCCGATCCGGCGGGGAAGACGAAGATCGCTCCGCCCGAGGCGGCGGAGGCGGCCGCCCTCGAGCAGGCGATCGATCTTCTCGAAGAGCAACTCCCCGAGCTGAAGCGGTTCGTTCTCCCGGGCGGGACGATGGTCGGCGGGCACCTCCATCTCGCGCGCGCGATCTGCCGGCGCGCCGAGCGCTCGGTCGTCGATCTGGCGGAGCGCGGGGAGAGCGTCTCCGAGGGAATCATCGTCTACTTGAATCGCCTTTCCGACTATCTCTTCGTCGCCGCGCGCGCGGTGAACCGGCGGGCCGGCGCCGAGGAGGAGCCCTGGGATCCGGAGCGCTGAACGCCGCCCTCGGACGGATGGTGCCGAAATGACGAGCCGCCTTTCGATCCTCTTCTTCTCGATCTTTCCGCTTCTTCTCTCTGGGTGCGGAACCGGCCCCGACGACGGCGAGACCGCCTTCTCGCGTCTCTGGCCGAACACGGACGGAAGCCGCTGGACCTATCGTTTCGAAGATTACGCAGCGGCCGACTCGACGATTCAAGCGCTCGCGGGGCTCGACCCGGACGAAGCGGCTTCGCTCGATTACCGCGCAATCGAAAGGCGTCTCGATCTCCCGCTTCCGGCGCGCGCAACCGGCGGCTATTCCCAGAAAGGCGAGCTCCGGATCGAGTTCGATGGGACGGTCTCCACGCTCGACGGCCCAAAGCAGAACTTGAAGGCGGTGTTCATGCAAGCCGGGAAGTCCGGTTTCTCCAGCGGCGTCGATCCCATCGCGGCGCGCATCTTCCGGGCGCGTCCCGATCTTCGGGAGAAGATGAAGGGCGCAGGGCTCGTTCCGAGCGGTTTCGGCAAGACCGAGGACTCGTGGGGTGGAGGGCCCGTCAACATGTGGGGCGGCCATTTTGAGAAGCAAGAGGAGTGGATGGGATACTACGGCGACATCACGGCGGATTCGTCCTACACGATCGCTCGCGCCCCGGTCCGCGCCGGCGCCTCGTTCCGGCATCCGCTCGGATCCGGGCTCGCGGACGACATGTGGGAGTACGGATGGATCGGGGATCTCCGCGAGGTCGAAACGGCGGCGGGCTCGTTCACCGCGCGCGAGGTGTTCTACTTCATCGATCTTGGGACGAGCCAGGTCATCACGGAGACCGGCGAGGTGATCGACACGGTCCGCTCGTTCTCGATCCTCACGACGCTCTTCGCGCCGGGCGTAGGCCCGGTCTACGAGAGGGAGATCGCTGATTTCGGAGGTCCGAGCCTCCCGATCGTCTGCTTCGAGGCGGAGCTCGAGAGCTTCCGGATCGCGCGATAGCCACGGATCGATCCGAAGCCGGGGCGCGCTCTTCCTTCACCGCACGTGAAGAACCCGTCCCGCTCCCTCTCCTCCGAGCGCACGGTAGAAGTAGACTCCGGCCGGCATTTCGCGCCCCGCATCGTCCCTTCCATCCCACTCGAAGAGCAATTGGTTGCTCGTGCCGCGTTCCGAACGGCGAAGCGTGCGCACGAGGCGGCCGCGGAGATCGTACACGACCGCCTCGGACGTTTCTTGCCCGGGCGCCGCGAAATGGAGCGATGTGCGCTCGCGGAAGGGACTCGGTTCCGCCCACGCGGCGCGTCCCGAGCGCATCGCCTCGCTCTCCGCGGTCCTATCGATCGCCGCGATGATCGTTCGATAGACCGCGAGATCGGCGGGAGGAAGGCCGGTGTTCCGCGGCGACATCGTGAGCCTCGCCCCCGTCGCCGCGTCGAAGACATGAACCCCCGGCTGCGTGAGCTTGCGATCGGCGAGAAAGATCTGCGCGGTCTCCGTGTCCCACTCGATGTCCGGAACATAACCGTCCGTCGTGTAGTGCGTTCCGATGAGGGCTCCGTCGGATGTGCGGAAGGAGACGAGGCGCGTGGTGTAGAACCAATCGCTCGAAACGGCGGCGTAGCCCTTGTCGCCGGAGAGCGCGAACACGCCGAGGTCGCCGCCGAGCGCGCTCTCGGCGACGACCCACCCGTCCGACGCGAGGGAGATCGCGTCGATCTTCTCGATCCCGCCGTCCGGGACGAAGTAGGAACCGGTCTCGCCGACGTAGATCTTTCCCGCGCTCTCGTCGAGGAGCATCGGCCCGTTCGGGTTCGATGCAAGAAGAGCGATCCCCTGCACTCCGGGAACGGACGGGTTCGCGTCGACGAGAGTGTTCGTCTCCGTGTCCACGACGGCGAGGTAGGCGGGGAAGAGCGGGGTCCACGTCGAGCGGTCGATTTTTTGGATCTGAACGAAAAGGCGTTTCCCGAAGAGAACCATCCGGCTCATCTCCGGAAGTCCGTCCGCGTCGGCGAAGGTCGAAAGGTCGATCGAATCCGTGATCGCGCCGGTCGAGGGGTTCACCTCGTAGAGCCGGGTCGATTCGTAGCGGCTTACGTACGCCTTCGTCTCGCTCACGAAGGCGATGTCCTGCGGGTTGCTTCCCGCCCCGACGGAGAACTCGAGGATCGTTTCGAAACCCGACTCGGGATCGATCACCTGGATGTTGTCCGCATAGAGACGGTTCACGACATAGATCCGGTTCCGCCAGACGCGAACGATCGGATCGGAGCTGACCGGCTCGAGGTTCGTTACGACCGGCCAAGGATTCTCGATGCCGATCGTGGCGCACTGTCCGCTCGTCTCGTAGTCGGTCGTCACCGCGAAGAGGAACTCCGCCGCGAGGCAAGCCGCCGGAGGGAAGAGAAGGGCGACGACGGCAGCGGCGAAATAGATCGTTCGTTTCATGTTGTCTCCTTTTCGGGGCGGGGCGCCCGCTATCGGCGTCCGCCGCCCGCTTCGAAGGCCGCGGTCAAGTAGACGGTTCTTCCCGGCATCGGGTATCCGAACGAATCGGCGCTCTTCTCGTCGCCGATGTTCTGCACGTCCAGGTCGAGAAGGAGCCGGTTCCTATGGAAGCGGACTCGTGCTCCCGCGTTGTGGATGCTCCTCGCTGCGGCCCGGTCCTCTTCGGTGTTCGCACGGTCCCGAAAGTACGGGTCGAGGCGGTTGTACTCGTGCCGGAGCTCGACCGGTCCGAGCCGGAGCGACAACCGTGAGAAGAGCTCGCGAGGCGAAACATAGGGAACCCACTTGTTCTCCCAGTGCGGAACGGCCCCGTGCTGGCGCACATCTTGTGTGGTGAACGAGCCGTCCATGCGGAGGCGTCCCCTCTCGATCCCCCACTCGACCTCCAACCCCTCGGCGTTGGCCCCCTCCAAGTTGACCGCCTTAAAGTTCTGCTGCGAGTTTTGGATGAAGACGATGAGAGAGTCCCTCTCTGAACGAAACACCGACACCTCAAGGAAACCGTCGATCAGCCCGTGTTCCGGTGCGCGGAGCCGGAAGCCGCCGTCCCACGTGGTCCCTTCCTCGGGAGCGAGGAAAGGGCTCGGACGGACGTCGCCGCTCGTCCCGAAGAGCTCGAAGAGAGTGGGAAGCCGTCCGGCGCGCGCGCGGCTCGCCCTTAACGAGAGGAAAGGAGCGAGATCGGCGCGCACCCCGAGGGTCGCTGCGCGGAAACCGCTCCGGTGCGCCGTCTCGAGCGGCTCGGGCGGAGGTCCGTAGGGGAGGACGCCGTGAAAGTTGTCCTTCGATTCGGTCCAGCGGAGGGCGCCGTAGAACGAGAGCCGGTCGCGGAGGAGGAGACACTCGTCCTCGAGGGAGAGAGACGAGACCCGTCTCTCCCTCAAGAATCCCTTGCCGACCGACGGGTTTCCGTCCTCCGGCTCGAACGTCTCGCGCCGAGAGTCTCCCCGGGCTCGAAGCACCTGGCGCGCGGGGGGCAGATACGCCGTGAAAAGAACATGTCCGCCGGTCGCCGCCGATCGGTGGATGAGATCGCTCGGATGAAGCGTCGGCTCCCTGCCCGGGTTGGAGTATCGATCCCGCTGGTACAGATGGTACGCGCCGAGATCGGTCCGAAGCCGTTTTCCGAAGAGGCCGGGAGGGGCGGCGCCGAAGCTCGTCCGGTGTCTTCTGTTGTCGAACGACGCTTCTTCGTAGATCAGGTTGCCGTGACCGGGAAGCCCGCTGTCTTTGAAGTACCAATCATCGACTAGCTCGATCGTCCACCCGTCGAGCGGAGGAAGGCGGAGCTTGGCGAGGAGGGCGTGCTCGCGGAAGGCGTTGTTCGTCCGCGCGAGAACGGTGTCGTCCGCGGTGTTCTGCACGCGCGTCCCGCGATCGTAGAGGAACTCGAAGTCTCCTTTCGTTTGGAGGTGTCTGTAGGAGACGAGGTAGTCTCCGCCGCCGGCCGTCCCCGAGCGGAGCGCGTGGGTCTTCCACGTGTCGTAACTGCCCGCGGTGAGCGCGAGCGAAGTGTGCGGAACCCCGGCGGGGCGCGTGACAAGGTTCACCGCGCCGCCGATGCCGGAGGCGCCGAGCGCGACGGGGGAGCCGCTCCGGAAAATCTCCGCGCGAACGAGGTTGTCGACTGGGAGTTCGGCGAGGTTCACCGCTCCCCACTGCGCGGAGTTCAGGGGAATGCCGTCCAAGTAGATTTCGACCTGTCCCGGCGCACTTCCGCGGATCGATGCGGCGGCGTAGGCGCCGATCCCGCCGAAGCGCCGGACGCGAACCCCGGCCGATTCCTCGAGAATGTCCGCGATCGTGAGGAGCCTTCCGGGCGAATCGCGGAGATCCCTTACGCTCGCGAAGAAGGGGAGGCGGTCGAGATGGACCGGGTTGCCGGGGGCGTCCGCTTCGACCCGGATCGTGTCCGCGGGCCCGTAGAGCGGGCCGCCCTCGTCCGCCGACGAGAAAGTTGATACAAAAAGAATTGCGAAGAGGACGAACGGCGGGACCCACGCCGCCGAGCGCCGCGTGCGAACGCGCATCGCGCTACCACCGTGCGGTCGCCGGCGCGAGGAGGGCGCGGGGGAAACAAAAACCGAAGCGGCCGCCGCTTCGGGAAGACTTCCCGCCCGTCGCGGCCGATCCTCGAGCCGACGGTTCGAGTGCCGGGCTCCCTCTGAAGAGGGGCTCGGTTCGTTTTCCCCGGGGAGGTCTTCTGGCTTCCGGGTCTTCCTACCGCCCACGCCTTCCCGCGGCCGGCGGCCGCAGTGGCATCGTGTGGGTTTCGTCGCCGGTTACAGCGGCGGGCCCGCAACGGCTTCGCACCGTTTTCCCTTCTTCATTCCGCCCCGCGGACCCGGGGAAACCTGTTTGTCGAGCGGGAGGCTAGCAAGCACTCGCTTTCATGTCAAGTCAATCCCGCCGGTTGTGGTCGGTCCTCGCAAGAGGCCGGCGGGATGACCCTCCACCCGCCGCGGTGGTGTCGGGGGTCGGCGGGTCTCTCGGAAGGACGGGCCGGAGTGCCCGGCCCTCACCCATTCGTAGAGGCGCTTCTGATTTCGGGCCGGGCTATGAAATCACGTTTCGCCGATGGGGACGCGTGCCGTCCTCTCGGGGACATGTCTCCGTCCTCGCCGCCTACTCCGTCCCGCGCCGGTAGCCGCGGCCGCCCGTGCTCGGCTCGCCCCCGCCCGG
>JAGUYC010000129.1 GCA_020061515.1 Gemmatimonadota bacterium | reverse complement strand
GAAGCTCCGCGTCCTCGCTCACGCGAGCGATCGCCTCGGCGAGAGCGGCCGGGTCCCGCGGCGGCACGAGAATCGCCTCCTCGCCGTTCGTGAGAATGCCCCGCACGGCCGGGCAGTCGGTGATCACGACGCACTTCCCGAGAGCCATCGCCAGAAGATAGGCGCCGACACCGGAAGCGCCGATCGCCTCCGGGGCGATGCAGAACACAGCGAGCTTCGAGGACGCGATGTGGCGGATCCACGACTCCGAAGAGCCGTCGTCGCGGACGAGATTCACGTTTTCGGGAACCGCGAGCCCTTCCAGCAAGGTTCCGTGATCCGCGTTCTCCTCCGCGCGCGGCGTGAGGATGATCCCGCGGTACGGAAGCCCCTCCATCGCCCGGCAGAACGTGTGAAAGTCCCGCCGCGAGCGTCCGCCCGTGAAGACGAGATCCCCCTCCCTTGTCTCGAGGCCGGCCGCGGTTTCCAGCGAGTTCACCTTGAAGGGGACGTACCGGCACTTCGACTCGGGGACTCCCCAGGACGCGCGGATCCCGGAATAATCTCGTACATGAAGAATCAAGAGATCGACCTTCTTCCAAAGAAGGCGTTTGAGGGCGTCCGCCGCTCGTCCCGCGACGGAGCGTCTCGGCGCGGAGAAGACCGCGTCGACGACCGCGAGAAGAGGGCGGCGGGCGATCGCGAGGCACCGCAAGGCGGCGAGGAAGAAGAGCTCTCTTCCCGGCTGGTAGAGAAGGATCGCGTCGTAGGGCCGGGACTTCGTGAGGAGGAGAAGCCCGGCGCGGAGACTGTGGCGCCGAAGGGGCACGTGATCGATTCGGATCTCTCTCCCCGGCGGAGACGCCCCCGTCAGGCGCCGGACGTTCGTCAGCACGCGCACGAAATGCCCCTTTCCCCCGCGCCCTCGTTTTCGGAAATGCGGACCGGCCGCCGCCTCGCGCGGCCCCGCCCTCGTCCGAGGCATCGGCAGTGTACAGGATTCTCCCCCGCGGCAGAAGAAGAGGCGCCCCCGCCGCTCGTTCTCAAGCGGCCTCCCCGCGCGCCGATAAGTGGTTGGAGACGTTACAATAGAAAGGCGGAGCCGCCTGCCGGCGGGGCGACCGGACCGCGGCGCAAACGCGCGCCCCTGAAGGCGTCTTTTCGACTACACTCATGCAGAGGGTTTGAACTCGACCCCAATTCGGAGGAGCGATGCGGATTTCCTTCTCGCTCGTTCTCGTCGCAGCCCTGCTCGCTGGAGTCGCGGCCGCGCCGTCGCCGGCCCGAGCCGCCTACACGATCCCTTCGGGACACCCGAGGATCTTCTTTACATCCGCCGACATCCCGTCAATCGCCGACCGCTGCCGGGTCGGCGGCACGCACCGGCAGCACTACGAGAAACTCCTCGCCTTCTCGGACGCCGGCATCAACTCGAACCGGACCGACGCGCTCTTTCTTCCGAACTACGCGCTCGTGTATGTCATCCACAAGCACTGGAACCTGACCGGCTACATGGGCGGCAACTTCGAGGTCAACAAGTACGGCAACTTCGTCCGGAACGCGCTCCTCTCCTCCTCGAGCAACTGGGGAATCGATTCCAAGGCGGCCGCGCGCGCCTTCGCCGCCGATTGGATCTGGGATCGGTTCTCGGCCGCCGACATCTCGACGATCGCGCCCAAGTACGGCGCGCCCCAGACATCCATTCCGGACGGCCACACCTGGAGGGACGCCTGCACGTGGGACCGGTTGACGCAGATGAGCCGATCGCTTCTCTACGCCGGGTCGAGCGCGGACAACGGCAACTACGCCACGGAGTACCAGAAGGTCTGCTGGAACATCGAGAACGTCATGACGAAGGCGTTCGATCTTCACGGCGGCGCCGCCGCGATCGGGCCGTCGTATGAGACCGGCCACCAGTTCTGCCGCGCCTGGTTCATCGAGGCGTTCACGGTCGCCACGGGAGTCGACGGATGGACGCTCTCGGGGAAATGGCCGCTCGAGTGGGGGAAGTGGATCTATCTTTCGACGCCTCCGCACCGCGGAAGCATGGCGATGAAGGAAGACAGCCGCCCGCAGTACGGAGACGACTACCGAAACGTCGCGCTCATGGCCGCGCGAGCGAACGATCCGTACCACCAAGCGCACAACGTGAAGCAGTGGAACGATATCGTGAGCCGGAGCGCGGGCGACTATCGGAACGCGTGTATCTGGTGCTTCGTCCTCTGGTACGACCCGACGCTTCCCCCCTACAATCCCGCGACCGCCCCGAAAGCGGTGCGTCTCGGAGCGAACGGCACCGACCAGATCTACATGTGCACCGGACGCGATGCGAACGCGACGTGGGCCAACTTCGGCGCCGGGATGTATCTCTACGGCCATCAGCACCAGGACGAGGGCTCCTTCATCATCCATCGGAAGGGAAACCTCATCATCGACAGCGGCTACTACGCGCACTACTGGTCGACGGACGGCGGCAGCCACGCGTCCAACTACTTCCACCGATCGATCGCGCACAACACGGTCCACGTCTACAACCCGAACGAGATCTTCTATTGGACCGCGGGCGGCGCGGTCGTGCTGAACGAAGGGGGCCAGGCGATGGCCTCGAGCGCGCCGACCTACGCCCAGGCGACGACGGATCCCACCTTCCGGCCCGGAAAAATACTTCGTTACGAAACCAATGATGCCTATACCTACGCGCTGGCGGATCTCGCGACCGCCTACGATCAGGAAGCCATTTCCGCGAGCCGCAACAAGCCCTTCCAGCCGAACAAGCTGACGCACATCACGCGGGAGTTCGTCTTCCTCCGCCCCGACTACTTCGTCGTCTTCGATCGCGTCGGTTCGGTCAACCCGAACTTCACGAAGGTTTGGAACGTGCACTTCCAGGCCGAGCCGTCGATCGAGGGGTCCGGCGTTCAGAGGATGGGGAACGCACAGGCCGGCATCTGGGATTACGCGGGGGCGAGCATCGCCCGTGTGACCGACCCAAACCCCTCGTACGACCAAGGGAGCCTCTTCCTCAAGTCCCTCCTCCCCAAGAACCGGACGATGCGGAAGATCGGCGGAAACAACCGATCGCACGACGGATACGCGTACTGGGCCGGCGGGTTCGCCGCGAACGGAAAATACGACCCGACCAAGGGTGCGAACTATTATTGGGGCGAATGGTCCCCGGGAAGCGAGGGCGAGGAAGCGAAGGTCGTGAATCACACGATCGGCTGGGGGCGGATCGAGGTCGAGGCGACGACCCCCGCTCTCGAGGATCTCTTCCTCCACGTGCTCTATCCTTGCGACGCATCGGTTCAATCGATGCCCGACACGCGCCTCATCGAATCCGAGAACATGGTGGGGGCCGAGATCGTGAACGACCGCGTGATCCTCTTCGGGCGCGCCGAGGGTGTCGACATCGACTCGGTCACCTACTCGCTCGCCCCGAGCGATACGGCGTCTCTGCAGACGATCTGCAATCTGGCCCCGTCCACGGTGTACAGGGTCTTCCGCGCGGGCCGCACACTCTACATTCGGCGTCTCGGGATGCCGGCCCCCGGCGGCGCGGAGGAGATCCTCACGCCCCCGCCGACCTCGACTTCTTCCGGAATCCTCTCGTTCACCTTCAGCGGGGAGAACGCTCTCATTCAGATCGAGAACATCGCGACCTCAACCACCGGTGGCGCGAGCTTCGCGGTGGCGATCGAATGGGAGACCGACATCCCTTCCGACTCGCGCGTCGAGTACGGGCCGACTCCGGCTCTCGGCTTCTTCAGCGTCCTCGATCCGGCTCTCGTGACGAGCCACTCGGTCGTCTTGACCGAGCCGGCCGCGGAGAACGATGTCCGCACCTACTTCCGTGTGCACTCGACCGGCGCGGGCGGACAGTACGGAGTCTCCGATACGCAAAGTTTCCTCTTCGATGTCGTCCCGCCGGGGAAGGTGACCGACCTTCGCGCCGCGGACTAGCGCCGACCGCCGTCAACGAGTCCCGGCCGCCTCTTCGAGAAGCCGCCGCGAGTCCTCGCGGTCCGGCTCCGCCTGGAGCGCCCGCTCCAGATAGGGAACCGCCTCCGCGCCCCTTCCGGACCGGACGAGGCCGAGACCGATCCACGTTTCGAGATCGGCGTTTTCCGGAAGCGCGCGGCGCGCCGCGAAGAGATGTTCGAGCGCCTCCTCCCACTCACCCTTCCGGAGCAGCACGCGGCCGAGGTAGCTCTCCGCGGACGGATTCCCCGGGACGAGTTCCAAGAAGCGTCGGAACGCCCCTTCCCCGAGATCGCTCTCTTGAAGATGAAACCGAACGGTTCCGAGATAAAAGAGCGGAGGGTCAAGCGTCGGATCGAGACGGACCGCCGCCTCGAGATGGGGCTCTGCCTCGCGATACTCCCCGCGCCCCCAGAGAAGGATCCCGAGGTTCGACCGAGCCACCGCGTTGTCCGGCCGCTTCCGGGCCGCCCGATCGAAGAGCCGATGCGCAGTCTCCGGGGCGCCCCTCTCCGCCATCACCCAGGCGAGCCCCACGATCTTCGGCTTCTCCGACCAGCCGTGATGCGGATCGTCCGCGACCATCCTTGCGACCCGCTCCGCTCCCTTCTCGACCGACGTGTTGCCGGCCACCCACGGGATGAGGAAGAAGAGACCGAGCGCCCCCGCGAGCGGCGCGAGAACCGACATTCTCCTCGAAGAAGTCCGAACAAGCCCGCGGGCCGGCGCCCAGAGCGCGAGCGGCACGGCGAAGAGGGAGAGAAGATCCCAGTCCCTCGGCCCGAGAAACGGACGGACGACGAGCAAGAGAGCGATGCCGGCGAGGGACGCGACGCGGAGAAAGCGGAAGAACGCCTCGTGTTCCTGTTCTTCTTCGCTCTTCTCTGAACGTCGGAGAAGGAACAGAAGGATCGGAACCGGCGCGAGAAGGAGCGCGAAGTTGAGAGAGAGAAGAAGATGGTGGCGAGACAGGATTCCGTAAGGCGCCCAATCGCCGAGGGGGACCCACGGATGGAACTGGTGCATGAGGCGCGCCTGCGACAGAGAGGGCGGAACGAGGAAGAGAAGAACGAGGCCGATCTCGGGAAGACGCGCGCGGGCCTTCCCGAGAAAGGAGCCGTTCGGACGCGGCGCGAGCACGAGGAGCGCGGGGAGAAGCGCGAGAACCGCCCAGTGCGCGGCCGCGGCGAGAGCGAAGAACGCTGCCGCGGGGATCCTGCTCCCGCCGCGAAGGAGAACGCGCGATCCCTCGGCCAAGAAGGCGAGGAGGAGAAGATGCGCGAGCGCGTAGTTCTCCACGTACCCGAAGAAGAGCTGCATCGTCCCGGCGGTGAGCGGGACCGCGGCGAGGAGAAGGACCGCGCCCGGTGTTCTTTCGGGAAGAAGCGCCGGGGCGACCGCGCGGGCCCATCGGACGACCAGACACACGAAGAGCACTCCCGCCGCGCAGGAAAGGAGCACGAACACGCGCTCCTCGCCGACTCCGAGCGCGCGAACCAGCCGGAAGAGCGCCCGGTGAAGAAAGAGCGTTCCCATCCCCGGTCGCGTCATGATCGGATCCTCGTCCCGCTCGAGAAGCGTGATGACGAGCCAGCCGTCGCCGAGAAAGTGATTTCTCGAGCGAAAGACGGCGAAGAGACCGAAGAGGAGAAGAGCGAGCGCCCCCGCGCCCGCCGGACCCGGAACGCGCGCCCGCCGGAGAAGAGCGACGATTCTCTCCCCGCCGCGCGCGAAGAGCGCAAGAGCGGCGATCGAGAGGCCGAAGAAGACCCATGCGATCCGGGCCGCGGGATCGAGATCGGCCCCGTTCGAGAGCGCCCAGAGATGCGTCGAGGGGCGGAACGAGAAGAAGATGCACGCGATCGAGAGAAGAGCGGCGGCCGCGAGCGTTCGGTTCATGCGCGCCTTCGACCGCCGCGCGCGCCTCGCTGGAGAAGAACGTCGGTTCCCGAGAGAGCGCGCGCGACGAGGTAGACCGCGGATCTCGCGAGGAAGAGAGGGAAGCGTGCGAGCGAGCGATCCCCGCGCGCGATCGCCGTCGCGAGGATCGGGGCCGCCGCGCCGAG
>JAGUYC010000262.1 GCA_020061515.1 Gemmatimonadota bacterium | reverse complement strand
GTGCGGATCGAGGGGGGCCGCCCCACCGTCGAATGGGAGTACCGTTCGGCGAGCTTCCGCCGGGGCCTGGCCGCCGCGCTGGCGACGCTCCTCGCCGCCGGCCTTCTTCTCTTTCTGTTCTGCCCGCGCCGGGGGGACGGGATCCGCGTCGTCTGGAGAGCGGTGAGCGGGGGAGGGACCGAGTGATGGCGCGCTCGAGACGCCTGATCCTCTTTCTCGCGAAGGCGGTCTTCAGCTTTCTTCTCCTCTATCTCCTTCTTCGAGGGGGAACGTGGGAGCGGGTCGTCGCGCTCGCGCGGGCGAACTTCCTCCCGGGCCCGCTCGTCGTCGCTCTCGTCGCCTTCGCGATCAGCAACGTCCTCGGCGGCCTTCAATGGCACATCCTTCTTCGCGGGCAAGGGATCCGCATCGGATTTGCTCGAGCCGTGAACCTTTATTTCGTCGGTCTTTTCTTCTCGAACTTTCTCCCGGCGAACATCGGGGGGGATGTGGTGAAGATCGTCGATGTCTACCGCTCGACCGGTAGAGGCGGGGGGGCGGTCGCGGCGACGATGATGGACCGCGCGATCGGCCTCGCCACGCTCGCCGCCATGTCGTGCGCGGCCGGCGCGGCGGTTCTCCCCGCGCTCGGTCTCCGCCCGGTCCTCCTCCTCGTCCCTCTCTTCTTTCTATTCTTCGTGGGGCTCTGTCTCATGTTCCTCAGCCGGCGGGTCGGAGCTCTGCTCCTCAGGGTCGTGCGGCTTCTTCCAGCGGCATCGCTGCGGACGAAGGGGGAGTCGATCCTCGCGGCGGTGATCCAGTACCGGGAGAAGCGGCGGGCTCTTCTCGACGCGCTCCTCGTCTCCATTCCGGTGCAGGCGCTCCGCATTCTCGTCCATTACTGGGCGGCCCTCTCCCTCGGCGTTCACGTTCCTCCGGTCTACTTCTTCCTCTTCATCCCGATGATCGCCGTCCTCATCGCCCTTCCGATCTCGATCAACGGGATCGGCGTGCGGGAGGGGTTCACCATCCTCTTCTTCGCGATGGCGGGGATCGACCGGGAGCAGGCCTTCTCGATCTCGTTTCTCGCGTTTCTGGTGGGGGTCGCGGTGAGCCTCGCGGGAGGCGTTCTCTATCTCGGGCGGACCTTCCAGAAAGGCTCGCGCGACGGGAGGCGCGCGGGGTTGCGCGGGGACGGCGAATCGGTCTAAACTTCGACGTTTCGAAGGGAAGCGTCGGGGAATTCCCTCTGTCGTGGAGAGCGCGCCTTGGAGAGCGTCTTCGAAGAGCGGAGATCGGGGGGCGCGCCGGAAGGCGCGCGGGCGGACCGGATCGTCGGCCTTCTTCTCTTCGTCTTCGTGCTCGCCGTCTACACGATCACTCTCGCGCCGACCGTCTCCTTTTGGGACTCGGGCGAGTTCATCGCCGCCTCCTCGATCCTCGCGATTCCCCATCCTCCGGGAACCCCGCTGTACACCCTGGCCGGCCGCTTGTTCTCGCTGGTGCCCGCCTCGACGGTCGCGGTCCGCGTCAACATGCTCTCGGCAATCCCAACCGCCCTCGCGGTCCTGTTCCTTTATCTCGCGCTCCTCATCATCGGGAAAGGCCTTCTCCCGCGGGAGCCGGATTCCGCCGATCGATGGCGGATCCGATTCGGCGCGGCGGGGGGAGGTCTCTTCGCCGCATTCGGGAAGACCTGTTGGGTGAGCGCGACCGAAGCGGAGGTCTACGCGGCGAGCCTCGTCTTCATCGCTTTCGGCATGTGGATGCTCCTCCGGTGGTCGGAGAGGCGCCCCGAAGAGCGGGGGAAGGGCGTCCTTCTCCTCCTCGCGTATCTGCTCTCTCTTTCGATCGGCGTTCACCTCGGCACGTACCTCGCGCTCCCCGCCTTCGTTCTCTTCGTGTTCGCAGTCGACCGCCGTGTGCTTCTCGACGCGCGCTTCCTCGCCCTCGCGGCCTTCGTGACGCTTCTCGGGCTCACGGTGCATTTCTATCTTCCTGTCCGCTCGACGCTGAACCCGGTCATCGACGAGGCGAACCCGGAGACGGGAAAGGCGTTTCTCGATTTCCTCCTCCGCAAGCAGTACAAGCCGAACAACCCATTCGTGCGCCAGGCGGCGTGGGTCTTTCAGCTTCGCATGTACGGCGAGTACTTCCTTCAGCAGTACGGGCCCTTCCTCGCGGGGCTCGGGGCGATCGGCGCCTTCTGGCACGCGCGGCGGGAGCGCCGTTCGTTTCTCCTCTACGGCGCGCTCTTCGTTCTCACGAGCGCGTTCCTCGTGTTCTACATGAACTTCACCGACCATGAGGTCCGGGATCGGGACTACTTCTTCGCGCCGTCCTTCTTCCTGTGGGGAGGGTGGATGGGGCTCGGCGGCGCGGCTCTCCTCGGGCGGTTTCGCCGGCTTCTATCGCTCGGCCGCGAAGGAGACCGGATGTTCCACGGGATTCTCGCCGCGCTCCTTCTTGTCGCGCCGCTCGGCTTCTTCGCGAGCCGATTCGGCGCCCACGACCGCCGCGGGAACTACATCGCGGCCGACTACGCATGGAACATCCTCACGCGCCTGGAGGAGAACGCGATCCTCTTCACGAACGGGGACAACGACACGTTCCCCCTTTGGTATCTTCAAGAGGTCGAGGGAGTGCGGAAGGATGTGCGGGTGGCGAACCTCGCGCTCCTCAACACGTCCTGGTACATCTGGCAGCTGAAGCACCTCGAGCCGAAGGTTCCCTTCGGGTATTCGGACGCCGAGATCGAGGACCTTCGCGCGTTCCGCACTCGGGACGGGAGCATCGTCGCCATCAAGGACCAGGCGGTCTTCGAGATCATCCGCGCGAACGCCTGGGAGAAGCCGCTCTACTTCGCGGTCACGGTCCCCGAGCTGATGGGACTCGACGAGCGAAAGGTGCTCCGTCTCGAGGGGCTCGTTTACCGAGTGATGCCCGAGCCGCAAACCAGATACGTCGACACCGATCGAACGGAGGAGAACCTCTGGGAGCGCTATCGCTATCGGGGGATTCTCACGGAGGAAGGGGTCCTCGACGATTCGGTCGTGAAGGACTCGAACGAGGAGAAGCTCGTGGCGAACTACGCCGCGGCCTTCAGCCGTCTTGCCATCCAGCTTCGAAACGACGGGGAGTTCGAGCGGGCGATCCGGGCGATGGACATGACGCGGCGCATCGTCCCGCGTTATCGTGTCTACGAGGGGCTGATGGGGCCCCTCTACGCGGAGGCAGAGCGCTACGAGGACGCGGAGAGCCTGTTCGTCCGCCAGATCGGGGACTACCCGGATTCGATGGCGCCGTATCTCGGACTGGCTTTCGTACGCGAGAAGCGGGGAAGGCAGGACGAGGCGGACAGCCTGTATCGCGAGGGGATCCGTGTTTCCCCCGCGCACCAGGATGGATACTTGAGGCTCTGCCGGCTGCGCTTGCAGCGGGGCGACCTCGTCGGGGCGCGCGAAGTTCTCCTCG
>JAGUYC010000087.1 GCA_020061515.1 Gemmatimonadota bacterium | reverse complement strand
TCCCCCCTCGCGAACGCCCCGACCGGAACGCGGCACCAACCGCCGAGCGCTTCGAGGAACGCGCGCTCCGCGGAGACGGCGGCGGCGGTCGCCGGGTGGTGCATCGCGCGGAGGCGATTCCCGATCTCCTCCGCATCCTCCCGGATCTCCACCGCCACGGCTCCCTGGCCGGGGGCCGGCAGAAACCATTCGACCGAGAACATTTCGGATATGAAACGATCGAGGCCGAGACGGACAAGCCCCGCGCGCGCGAGGATCGTCGCGTCGAACCGCCCCTCGATCGGCCCCGGCTTCTCCGCCTCGGCATCGATTCCGACGGCCGCGAGCCGGGTTGGGACGTTTCCCCGAAGATCGCGCACGACGAGATCCGGCCGCAGGTGGAGAAGCTGCGATCGCCGCCGAAGGCTCGACGTTCCGATGACGCTCCCCGGGGGGAGGTCGCCGAGCCGCGCGCCGCCGCGGCCGATGAGAGCGTCCCTGGGATCCTCTCGCTCGAGGATCGCGCCGATCCGGAGGCCCTCCGGAAGGCGCACCGGAAGGTCCTTCAGGCTGTGAACGGCGGCGTCGCAGCGTCCGTCGAGGAGCGCCTCCTCGATCTCTCTCGTGAAGATCCCCTGGCGCGCGAGGGCGCCGATCGGCTCCGATCGATTCCGGTCCCCGAGGGTCCGGATCGGAACGATCTCGACCTCGAAGCCGGCGCGCCCCCGATCGAGAAGATCCTTCACCCAGCGGGCTTGCCACATCGCGAGCCGGCTCCCGCGCGTACCGATCCGGATCGTTCGCCGCGCGGTCATTCCTTCTCCTCCGATCCCGAACCGAGCCCGAAGAGACGCCGGACCCACAGGAGCGGCTCGGCGCCCCCGTCCGCTCTCTGCGACGCCTCGCGGATCTCCCGGATCGGCCCGCGCAAGAGCTTCTCCGTGAGATCCTCCGCGAGACGGCGGGCCGCCTCGCGATCCTCCTCGCGGAAACGCCCCAGCGATCTCTCCAGCTCCCTGTCTCGAACCTCCACGAACCGCGCGCGGAGCTCCGCGATGAGCGGGCCCGCCTCGATCGCCGATTCCTTGAGGAAGAAACCTTCTACCTCCTTATTGACGATCTGGTGCACTCCCGGAAGCTCCTTCATCCGGCGGGAGAGGCTCTGGTCGACGATCGTTCGGAGATCGTTCATGTCGTGAAGGAAGACGTTTTCCAGATCGCCGGCCGAGCGCTCGATGTTGTGGGGAAGCGATACGTCGATGAGGAGGAGCGCGCGGGAGGCGCGGTGGCGCATCGCCTCGGCCACCATCTCCCGGGTCACGAGGGGTTCGGGGGATCGGGTGGCGGCCACGACGATGTCGGTCTCGATCAGGGCGCGCGCGCGTTCCTCCAGGAGGATCGCTTCCGCCCCGAGATCGGCCGCGAGCGCCTCCGCCTTCTCGGGGGTGCGGTTCGCAACCCGGAGAACCCGCGGGCGGCGCTTCCGGAAGTGACGCGCGGCGAGGGCGCCGGTCTCTCCGGTTCCGAGGATCAGGACCTCCTTGCGATCGAGATCCCCGAAGACTCTCTGCGCGAGATAGGCGGTCGCGGAGGCCACCGAAACGACGCCGGTGCTGATCCCGGTCCGGCTTCGCGCGCGCTTGCAGGCGCGGAAAGCCGCGGCGAGAAGCCGCACGAGATAGCTCCCGATCGTTCCCGCGGACTGCGCCAGCTTGAGGGACTCCTGAATCTGCCCGGCGATCTGCGTCTCGCCGAGCATCATCGAGTCGGCGCCGCAACCGACCCGGAACAGGTGCCCGGCCGCGTCTCTTTCGAACCGCCGAAAGATATGTTCGGGCCTCAAGCGTTCGCCGCCGCGCGCGCTCTCGATCATCCAACGCTCGAGCTCCGCCGCGGAGGCGGTCGGATCGGCAGAAGTTCCGTAGATTTCGGTCCGATTGCACGTGGAGAGGAGGAGGGCTTCCTCGAGCCGGGCCTGCGCGCGAAGCTCCGGCAAGGCCTCCCGGACCCGATCGGGCGGGAGCGCGATCGACTCGAGAATCGAGAGGGGCGCCGATTTGTGGCTCGCCCCCACGAGCACGAGATGCGCGCGCCGCCGGGGCGGATGGACGTTCCGAATCTTCTCCTCGGGCCGCGGGGCGTCCATCCGTCTAGCCTCCGAACTCGTGAAACGTGGGAAAAAAGAGATGAAGCGAAACGAACGAGACGACCATCACGAGAAACCCGGCGAGAGTGATCGCGATCGTTCGGTTGCTCGCCTGCTTGAGAAGGCGCTGGCTCACGATGGCCGCGCCGTAGATGATCCAGACGAGAGCCGTGAGAAGGAACTTCGGGTCCTTCCAGAAAGAAGGGACGACGCGGGCGGCCCACACGGCTCCGAAAAGGATCGCGAGGCTTAGAAACGCGAAACCGACGGAGGCGGCTCCCAGCGTCATGCGGGCGAGAACCTCGAGCGACGGGAGGCGTTCAAACACGAGCCCGAAGCGCCGCGCGCGGAGAGCGCGATAGAACGCGCGGTACATCGCTCCGTACACCGCCGAGACGAGAAACGCGGAGTAGGCGATCGCCGCCGAACCGGTGTGGAAGCCGAAGAGCGGATCGCGGAGGATCGGGTCGATCTCCCGCGACGGAGAGATCCACGCCGAGGAAACCAACTGCAGAAGCGCGCTGAAGGGGAGGATGAACACCCCCATCGACTTGTTCCGGTGCCTCGTTTCCACGATCAAGTAGACCGCGTTGAGAGCGAGCGCGATGACGGAGAAGACCTCGAAGATGCTCGCCATCAGGTGATGCCGATAGACCGCGCCGAGAAGCCCGACGTAGACCGCCTGAAGGGTTGTCGTGAACAGGAGAAACGGGGTGGCCGTCCGCTGGGCGAAGGGGTCGCGGCGGACGAAGTAGACGCTGTAGTTCACCCACGCCATCGCGAGGAGAACGGGGAGCAGGTGGTTCAAGAACGCGAGCAGGCTATCCACGAGATTTCCCGGCCGCGGGGACGAGGCCCGGTTGTCGTTCGTCTCGGCACGTGGGGGGGGCGCCGCAAGCCCCTTCGCCGACAAAGCATAGGAAGACGACCGGCTTGTGTCAAGGCGGCCCGACGCTTGGGACGGTGCCGGCGCCGCCCCGTCCTCCCGCGTTCCCTTTCCGAGGATTCGGCCATGACAGCCGCCCCTTCCTTCCGTATTCTACACGCGGGGGCTTCCGATGCTGAACCGGATCTGGGCCGCTTTCTTCTTCGTCGGGTTCGCCGCGTGTCTCGCTCAGGCGCTCGTCTTCGGCAACACCGGGATCTTCCAGGACGTTGTTTCATCAACATTCGACATGGCAAAGACCGCGTTCGAGATCGCGCTCGGGCTCACCGGCATCCTGTGTCTTTGGCTCGGGATTCTCCGCCTGGGAGAGGCGGGTGGATCGGTGGACGCGCTCGCCCGTCTCTTCCGCCCTCTCTTTCGGCGGCTCTTCCCCTCGATCCCGGCGGGGCACCCGGCCGAGGGATCGATCCTGATGAACATGGCGGCGAACGTGCTCGGCCTCGACAACGCCGCGACACCGATCGGCCTCAAAGCGATGAACGAGATGCACGGGCTGAACCCGGCGAAGGACACCGCGAGCGACGACCAGATCCTCTTTCTCGTGATCAACTCCTCGTCGGTCACGCTCCTGCCGGTGACGATCTTCACGTACCGGGCGCAGATGGGCGCCGCGGACCCGACGGATGTCTTCGTGCCGATCCTCATCGCGACCTTTTGCAGCACGATGACCGGCCTTCTTGCCGTCGCCGCCGTCCAAAGACGGAACCTCCTGAACGGCGTCGTCGCGGCGTATATCGGGGGGATGACCGCGCTCGTCGCCGCGCTCGTTCTCTACTTCGCGCGGCTCGACGAGGAGACGCTCGCATCCCGTTCCGCCCTCCTCGCGAACGGCGCGATCCTCTCGCTCATCGTCGTCTTCTTGGCCGCGGCGGTCCGGAAGCGCGTGCCGGTCTATGAGGTCTTCGTCGACGGCGCGAAGGAGGGTTTCCGCGTCGCGGTGCGCATCATTCCCTATCTCGTCGCGATGCTCGTCGCGATCGGGATCCTGCGGTCGAGCGGCGCGCTCGATCTTCTTCTCGACGCCGCGCGCGCCGGCTCGGCCGCTCTTCGCATCGACGCGCGATGGGTCGACGGGCTCCCGACGGCGCTCATGAAGCCTCTTTCGGGGAGCGGAGCGCGCGGCATGCTCATCGAGACGATGAAGGTCCACGGGGCCGATTCCTTCGCCGGCCGGCTCTCGAGCGTTCTCCAGGGGAGCACGGAGACGACCTTCTACGTGCTCGCCGTTTACTTCGGGGCGGTCGGGATCCGGAAGACGCGCCATGCGATGGCGTGCGGGCTCGCGGCCGACCTCGCGGGGATCGTCGCAGCGATCTTCGTGAGCTACGTGTTCTTCGGATAGAGGCGCGCGGAGAGGGAATGATGAAGAGAATCGTCGAGAACGTCCTCTTCTTCTTTCTCCTCGTCTTCTTCCTCGCGGCTCCCTCGTCCGTCGCGTACTCCGAGATCGCCCTCGCGGCGGTCGTTCTCCTTTGGCTCGGCCGCCTCGCGCTTCGAAGGGGAGAGCCTCGGGCGAGCATGCCCGGACGCGCGATCCTCGTCGCGGCCGTCGCCTGTTGGGCGATCGCCTCGCTTCTCTCGGTTCTCTTCGCGCGCGAACCGGCGGCGAGCGCTTGGAAGCTCCTCAAGCTTCTTCCGATCGGGCTCGTCTTCTTCCTTCCCGAGATCCTCCGCACGCCCGCGCGTCTCCGCCACGCGGCGGGAGCGCTTCTCGTCGGCGGGTTCGTCACGTCGGCGTACGGAATCGTTTACTACCTAAACGATCCGTCCACCCGTCTCGGCGGCTTCATCGGGTTCTACATGACAACCGCGGGCGTTCTTCTCCAGATCGCGCTCGTCGGGACCGCGGTCCTCTTCACTCGGGGTGTCGGCGGGAGGCTCGCCTGGATCGCCCGGCTTGCGCTCCCCGTTCTTCTCGCGGCGCTCGTCCTAACCGACACGCGCGGGGCATGGATCGGTCTTTTCGCCGGGCTCTTCGTACTCCTTCTCTTCGCGGGGCGGAAGGTCGCCGTCGCCTCCGTCGCCCTCGCGATCCTCCTCTTCGCGGTTCCCGGAAAGCCGAGGGAAACGGCACTTTCCGCGTTCGATCTCCGCCATCCACGGAATCGCGAGCGGCTCTTCATGTGGAAGGCGGGCCTCGCGATCTTTGGCGACCACGCGTGGACCGGAATCGGCCTCGCCGGAATGGAGCGCGTCTATGAGAACTACCGGGATCCTCGTTCCGAGGAACGGCCTCCGCACCTCCACAGCGTGCCGATCCATCTTCTCGCGAGCATGGGGATCCTCGGTTTCGCCGCGTGGCTCTTTCTCGTCGGGTCGATCCTCGCGTGGATGGTCCGCGCGCTACCCGCGACGAAGCGAGGTCCTCCGATCGCGCGCTCTCTCCTCCTCGGCGCGCTCGCGGTCTGGATCGGCTTTCTCGCGAACGGGCTCTTCGAGTGGAATCTCGGGGATATCGAGGTGGTCACGCTTCTCTGGTCGATCGTCGGTCTCGGCGCGGCGTCGGCCGGCGCCGCTCGGGCTTCGGTCGCGCGCGGGGAAAAAGAAGGGGCCGATCGCCCGCACGGGATCGGCCCCTCGGTTCGCGGCGTCTAGGCTAACGGAACGACTTCTTCAAATCCCCCCACGACCGATGCTCGGTCGCGGTCGTCACCTCGCGGTACTCGATCTCGCCGATGCCGAAGCTCGTGTTCGAGAGGATCTCCACGCGCGTGCAGCCGACCGGTCCCGCGGGGGAGATCGTCTGGACCGAGTTGTCTCCGAGCGAGAGCGCGTTCGTCTCGCCGACCAAGTCGACGCCGTCGTAGAACCGAACCGTGTTCGCGTCCCGTTGGTCGATGTCGATGAGGACGATCCGCTCGACGATCACCTTCGCGGCGAAGTCGATCGTCACAATCCCGCCGCCCGACTCGTCGTCGGGGTCGTCCACGAGGCCGTCCGCCGGGGCGACGTCCACGATGTCCTCGGCGACGATGAGGAGGTTCCCGTAGGGGACGCTGTTCTCGCCGGGCATTCCGGCGCCGCCTCCCGCGCCGATCCCGGGTCCGCCGAAGTCGACGTTCGGGGTGCCGAGATCGAAGTCCTCCCCCGTCGGCGCGGACGAGTTGAAGAGGATGAGCGAGTGCGGCCCGCCCCCATTGTTGACCACACCGAATGTGATGCCGGCGAAAAAGGTCCCGGGCGCGGTGCCGCCGCCCGGCTGCTGGCCCGCGATCACCGTTCCGGCCGGCGGCCCCTCGAAGTCCTGGAGGACGCCGAAGGCGCAGGGCGCGAGGAGCGCGAGCAACGCAGAGGCGACGATCGTTGAGAGACGAAGCATGGAAGGATCCCCCCTTGTGGCTCGGCCGGCGCCCGCGCGCGGTTCCGCGCTCCGAACGCCGAGCCGTCTTCTTTCTGCTCCACGTATCGGCAGGGGAGGCGATTCGTTCGAGCGGTTTCCTCGGAGGGGGGCTTCTAACTCATTTTCTGGCAAGACGTTAGGCAACCGAAACGTGTACTCAAGAACATGTACCAGGTACACTCGCAAGACGTGTACCAAGGCCTGTACCGGGTACACCGAGCAAGACGTGTACCAGGTGCAGCGGCCGCGGGTACACCGGCCGCGAACGGAGTGGAAGAGGTATTGTGTCCCCGGAATCTACGGATTGTCCTCGTGAAACTTCCGAAGCCGTTCCTCGAGGGCCGGAATCATGTCCAAGGTCGTAAGGGAGGTGCACGCGCGGAGCCCCTCGGTCCGCGTGCTCCCTGCCGTCGCGAGGGTGATCGCGCTCACGCCGTAGTGAAGGAGCTCGGCGACGAGCTTCCATCCCTCGGAGAACCGCGGGTGGCTCACGGTGAAATAGAAGCCGTCGGCGAGCGGCTCGCCGAGGTCGTTGTCGTAGACGAGACGGAAACCGTTCGAGAGAAACGCCTTCTTCATCGCGGCGGCGCGTTTCGCGTACTCCTTCACGTCTTCCAGAAAGGGGACGGCGCCGTCGTTCACCGCCTTGAGGAGCGCCGCAAGCCCGTGCTGCGGGCCCTCGGCGATGCACGCGGTCATCGGGTAGATCCCGCCGTGGATGAACGCGTAGCCGATCGTTCGCGTCCCGTGGCGCGCCTCCAGGTGCGGGGATTCCTCCCGGAGAAGCTGCGGGGAGATGAAGGTGACGGCGACCCGCTGCCCGGCGTAGCTGAACGCCTTTGAGCTTGAAACAATCACAAAGCAACGATTCATGTAGCGAGCAATCGTTGGCTGATAGGGCGGCTTCCCCGGCTTCCCGTAGTCCTTGCGGAAGTCCATGCCGAAGTAGGCGAGATCCTCGATCGCGATCGCGCCGTGCCGTTCCATCGCTTCCGCCATCCCGCGAAGCTCTTCCTCGGAGAGGATGATCCATGCCGGGTTGTTCGGGCTCGACCAGAGGACCGCCGCGACGTCCCCTCGGGCGAGGCGTTCGTCGAGGACGCGAACGAGGGTCTCCCCCCGGTGGTCGTACAGATCGATCCGGTCGGTCTCGAGACCGAGGAAGCGGCACTGCTGCTTGTTGACGGGGAAGCCCGGATCGAGGAAGAGGATCGTCCGCTTCACCGGATCGACGTTGCCGGCGACCGCGAGGCTCACGAAGCACCCTTGCATCGCGCCGACCGTCGGCACGCAGGCGACCGGCGGAAAGTCGAGGTTCAGGAAGAGCTTCGCGAATCGGGACGCCTCCTCCTTGAGCGCCGGGACGCCGTCGAAGGGAGCGTAGTGCTGCGCGAGCCCCTTCTCGCGGAGCGCCTCGATCTCCGCCTCGATCGCGATCGGATGGGGGGGGAGCCCCGGAATGCCGAACTCCATTCGGATGAACCGGACGCCGAGCTCCTTCTCGATCTCGTTCACAATCCGGTTCATCTCGCGAATCGAGGCGGTGCAAAGGTTGATCCCCGCCTCGCGGACGATCCGCGCGACCGTCTCCCGGTCGAACGGGACCGACGCGCTCGCCTTGTGCTCCATTCCGACCCTCCGTCCTCCTCGCCGGGAACGGATTCGCTCAGTCCAGCTCGATCTCGAGAAGCGCCACGGGGAAGTGGATCGAGAAGTTCTCGAGAACCTCCGGATGAACCTCTCCCGCCCGGCCGACCTCCCGTCCGTCCTCGAAGAGATCCGCGCCGCGCCCCTCGAGGAAGAGCCGCTTTTTCGACGGTTGAAACGCGAAGGAACGCCCGATCTCCCTCCCGAGCGCGACGGCGACCGACTTGATGTCGGCGAAGCCCGCGGCCCGGTCCTGGATCACCGCGGCGACGCGAAGCTTCTCGACCGGTTCCAACTTCCCCTTCTCGATGCGAACGATGAGATCGGCCTCGAAGAGCCGGTGCGCGACCCCCGCGCCGCGGTTCCTTCCGAGGAGACGAAGCAGCCCCGGCCCGAGCGCGGTCCGCACGATCGCCTGCTCGATCGAGGCGGGGTTTTCGGTTCGGACCGAATCGCCCGGATCCTCCTCGCGCATGTTCTCGTAGAGGTCCTTTTCGTTCGTGAGGAGGAGGCTCATCGCCTCCCGGAAGCCGAGGCCGGTCATCGCCCGGCGCGTTCTTCTCTCAAGCTCCCTCTCCGGCCGTTCCCGGCCGAGCGTGAAGCTCGGGATGAGCGTTCGCGGGATCGCGTCGTACCCGATCGCGATCGCGACGTCCTCGATGAGATCGACCTCGTGCAGGATGTCGTTCCGGTAGGCGGCGACCGAGACGCAAAGGTCGTTTCCTTCGCGCACGGCTTCGTGGCGCATGCTCGCGAGGAGGCGGGCCGCCCGGGCCGCCCCGATCGGCGCTCCGATCCGCTTCGCCGCGCCGCGGGGCGAGAAACGGAAGGTCGAGGGGGCGAGATCCGGCGTCTCGCGGCGACCCTCCTCGCGCGCGATCGCGGTCTTCTCCGCGCGCGCTCCCGGAAAGAGCTCCGCGAGAGACGTCACGATCACCGCGAGCGCCTTATCGACCGGGCGCTCCTCGACACCGGTCACGTCGATGAAAAAGCCCGTTGTCTCGGGCCGGATCGCGGTTTCGCGGCTGTTGATGATCGGCGGCATCGAGAGCACCGTCCCCTTCCGGTCTTCGAGAACCGGATAGCGGCGGTGCCCGGAGAGGAGCGCCCGGTAGGCGATCCCCTTCGGGTGCTCCTCGAGAATTTGTTTTGGCGTCAAGGATCTTCCGTCGGTCGAGGCGAGGGGGACGAACCGAAGCTCCTCGGGGGCGCACGTCCGGTAAAGGACCGGAGGCTCGATCGAGTCGAGATCGTACACGCCGATCGACGCGAACTTCCGGTCTCTTCCGAGCGCCCAGTGGAGGTCCTCCTGGAGCTTCATGACCTCGCGGATCGCGAAGTCGTCGAGCCGGACGCCGCGAACGACCGCGCAGGCGATGTGCGGCCGGAACGACTCCGCCGCGGAGAGGGCGGGGTCGACGCGCACCTCGATCGCCGCCGGGGCGAGATCATAGCGCGCGAGCCCTTTCTCGATTCCGAGAAGCCCGCGAAGGGCGCGCGCGAGACCTCCCGCGTCGAAGAGATCCGGGCGGACCGGAAGAAGATCCATTCGGATCGCGTTCTCCGTTCCGAGATCGGTCCAGAATCTCTCCGGCTTCCCGTCGGCCTCGGTGAGGCATTCGGGGCACGCGCCGAGGAGCTCGTCCTTCTCGGTCCGCTCGACGACCGCTCCGCACGCCGGGCAGCGGAAGCGGCGGACCGGCGCGAAGCCCTCCACGTCGCACCCGAGGCGTTCGAGAAGATCCCAGAGCGTCTCGTCGCTCACGGGCGCGCCGATGAGGCGGCGAAGCGGTTCGGTGGGGACGGCGACTACCGGCACAGCGGGGTCTCCTCCAGCCAGCGGACGTCGCTCCAGAAGAGCTTCCGAATGTCGTTGAGCCCGTAGCGCATCATCGCGAGGCGTTCGAGCCCGAGCCCCCACGCGAGGACGGGAACTTCACATCCAAAGGGTTCGATCACTTCCGGTCGAAAGATTCCCGCGCCGCCGAGCTCGAACCATCCTTCCCGTCCCGGCATGCGGACGAACGCGCCGACGCTCGGCTCGGTGTACGGGAAGAAGTCGGGGCGGAACTTCACGTCGCGGAATCCCATCTTGCGGTAGAACTCCGCGAGCGTCCCGAGAAGCGCCGAGAGGGTCGCCTTCGAGTCGATGATGATGCCGTCCACTTGATGGAACTCCGGAAGATGCTTGTAGTCGATCTTCTCGCGCCGAAAGACGCGCCCGACGAGAAAGACCTTCCGCGGAGGCTTCGGGTTCTCATACAGGGCCGCGACGGTCGCCGCGGTCGTGTGGGTGCGGAGGACGACGCGGCGCGCCGTCTCCTCGTCCCATCGGTAGCGCCACCCGATCGAGCCGGTTTCCCCTCCGTTCTCGTGCGTCGCGCGGACCCGCTCGACGACGCTCCTCTCGGGGAGCTCGAATCGCGCCGGACGATTGACGTAAAAAGTATCTTGCATCTCGCGCGCCGGATGATCTTGCGGCTGGAAGAGGGCGTCGAAGTCCCAGAAGGCGCTCTCGACGTGGGGGCCGCGGATCTCCTCGAACCCCATGTGAAGGAACGCGCGGCGGGCTTCCTCGAGAATCCTTCGCATCGGATGTTCCTTGGCGGGGAAGACCTCGGCCGCGTCGAGCGAGACGTCATACGGGCGAAAGACCGCCTCGCGCCAGGCGCCGCTTCGAAGAAGCTCGGAATCGAGGAGGCTCCTCTCCTCTTTCGCCGTGATCCCCGCCTGGACCGCCTCGCGTCCCTGTTCGGTCAGCTCGGCGAAGCGCCGCACGCGGGAGCGGACCTTGACGAACTCGCGGGCGCGAAGCTCGGCCAGAGGGCCCGCGAGGCGCTCCGCAT
>JAGUYC010000259.1 GCA_020061515.1 Gemmatimonadota bacterium | reverse complement strand
TTGGTCGTTGCAATTGTTAAGGAACCTGGTTCACGAATATTCCGAGGGGTGAATGTTAAGGAACCTGGTTCGAAAATGTCGAGCAGGCGCCCGTGGCCGCCACCCGCGCGTGGTGATGTTCTCGGACAGCGGGAACCGGACGCCGCGCGCGGCATGTTTGAGCAAGCGAGCCCCGCCCCCCGGCTGCGGAGCTTCCCGATTGTTAAGGAACCTGGTTCACACTGAAATGTTAAGGAACCTGGTTCGAGGGTGTGCAAGCGAGCCCTGCCCGTCAGCTCGGGGCGTCTCGTTCCCGCGGATCGAATCCGTCCCTGCGATCCGCCTGTTGACATTTCCCCGAGGCGGTGCTAACGTTAGATTCCGTGTGCGGTTCGACCCCCCGGTCGACCCCGAGAGGAAGGGAAACCATAACCATGAGAAAGCTCTCTCTGATCGGGCTTCTGCTCGCCGTCTTCGTTCTGGGCGGCTGCTCCCTCTTCGGCCTCTTCGGCGAGAGGGGCCCCCAGACGTTCACGATCTTCTTCTCCACGGAGACGGAAGGCGAGCTGAAGCCCTGCGGCTGACACGGGAAAGGGAAAGGCGGGCTGGCCCGGCGGGCCGGCGAGATTCAGGCAAGGCGCGCGGAGCATGAGGTGCTCGTCCTCGATACGGGGAACTTTATCGGACGCCGGAAAGCCTCGTACGGATACGACACGCCCCTCACCCTCCGGTCGCTCGAGCGGATGGGGTATCACGCGCTCGCGATCGGCGACAAGGAGATCAGCTGGGGGCTCGACGAGCTTGAACAGGAATTGAAGGCGCACGACCTTCCTGCGGTGTCGAACAACATCATCGACATCGGGACGGGAAAGACGCGCTTCGATCCGTACCGGATCGTGAAGGTCGGCCGGGTCAAGGTCGGGGTCACCGCGACGATCGGAGGAAGCGCGGTCGTCCCGAGCACCTTGAAGGAGCGCGAGGGGATCGAGATCGAGGATCCGGTCGCCCGTTCCCGCGACGCGCTCGAGGCGATGCGGAAGGAGAAGGCGGACGTGTTTGTCCTCCTCGCGCATATGGGTCTCGAAAAGGCGGGAGATCTCATTGATTCTCTTCCCGGATACGACGTGATCCTCGTCGGCCACGACGGGCGGAAGCTCGAGGAACCGAAGAAGGAGAAGGGAGTCGTGCTCGCGGCGAGCGGATCGCGCAGCAACTCGCTCGGCGAGGTCACGCTGACCCTCGAGAAAGGCGAGATCCGAAAGGTCGAGGGTCGTTCCTTCGACATGAAACAGGACGACGGTCCCTACGACGAGTTCCTGCGGAAGATCCTGTGGGACGCGCTCGAGCTGGACGAGAACGGCAACCGTGTCGCGAGGAAGCTCCCGGAGACGCCGTCGACGAAGGAAAGCGCGGACCAAAGCGCCGCGGCGCCGCCCGAGGAGAAGGTCATCGCCGCTTCGCACATCGGGGGGGCTTCTTGCGCTCTCTGTCACGCGAATGTTCAGGCGTTCTGGTCCACCACCGCCCATGCCGGCGCGTTCAAGACGATCGCGGAGAGCGACGACTGGGAGAAGCCGGAGTGCTGGAACTGCCACGTCGTCGGGTTCGGCGAAAAGGGGGGCCACTCGAAGACCACTCTCGACCCGGCTCTCTGGAACGTCCAGTGCGAATCGTGCCACGGAATGGGCACGGAGCACGTCCGCGGAGCCGAGAGGAAGCGCGTGGACGAGGCGACCTGCCGGAAATGCCACACGCCGGAGTGGAGCCCCGATTTCGATTACGCGAAGGACTTGAAGAAGGTCAGCTGCGCCGTGGGGCTTCGAGGCCGAACCGGATAGCGCGGTTCGATGCATGGCCCGCGCGCCCTTCCCTTCCCCTCGATGCGATCGGCCCCCCGGAGGCCGGAGGAGCCTTTCTCCTTGTCCGAACCGATGGAATTCGCAGCCGGCTGGATGCGCGAGGCGGAGTCGATCGCGGTCTTGACGGGAGCGGGCGTCTCGGCCGAGAGCGGCGTGCCGACCTTTCGCGGGGCGGACGGTCTCTGGCGGAAGCACCGCGCGGAGGACCTCGCGACCCCCGCGGCGTTCGCGCGCGACCCGGTTCTCGTCTGGGAGTGGTATCGCTGGCGCCAGAGGATCATCGCCGCCGCGGAGCCGAATGCGGCGCATCGGGCGCTCGTTCGGATCGAGCGCGCGAAACGCCTCTTCACGTTGATCACCCAGAACGTCGACGGTCTTCATCGAAGAGCGGGCTCGGTCCGCGTCGTCGAGCTTCACGGGAACATCTTCCGCGCGCGCTGTCCGGTCGACGGTTCGACGCGCGCGCTTACGGGAGCGGAAGAAGAGACGATTCCGCTCTGCGCGAACGGTCACCGTATGCGCCCCGACGTCGTCTGGTTCGGCGAGGCCCTCCTCGAGGACGCGATCGCCGAGGCGCACGGAGCGTCGGTTCGCGCCTCGGTCTTCCTCGTCGTCGGGACTTCGGCGCTCGTCCATCCGGCGGCCTCGTTCCCGCTTCTGGCGAGCACGAGCGGCGCGCGCGTCATCGAGGTGAACATCGAGGAGAGCCCTCTCTCCTCGCATGCGGACCTCTCCCTCCGCGGGAAGGCGGCCGAGATCCTCCCTTCCCTCGCCGATCGCGCCTTCCCCGGCGGGTTGTAGTCCGGTGGGCGATCTCACGCTCTCGCTTCAACGCGGACACCCGGTCCTGCTCCTTCTCGCGCTCTTGCTTTCGTTCGCCGCCGCGTATTGGGCGTACCGCAGGACGCTTCCGCCTCTTCCGCACGGCGTGCGCCGCCTTCTCACGGGGATCCGCTTCGCGGCGTTCGGCGTCCTCTCGCTTCTTCTCCTCGATCCTCTTCTCGTGCGGGAATCGGCCGAGACGGTCCGGCCGAACGTGGCGGTTCTCGTCGACGCCTCGGCGAGCATGGGGATCGTCGACCGCGCCGCGGAGGAAGAGGAAGGGATGAGGCGCGAGGAGATCGCGGAGAGCCTTCTTCGGGAGGAGCCTCATTCCGTTCTCGCGAAGCTCGCGAAGCGCTACGAGGTCTCGGAGCGCCGTTTCGCGGCGAGCCTCGAAAGCTCCGAGGGGGAGCTCGGCGTCGACGCGACCGATCTCTCACGGGCGCTCGAAGGGGCGGCCCTGGCTTCGTGGGAGCGGGGTCTCGACGGGATTGTCCTCCTCACGGACGGGATCGTGAACGCGGGGCGCGACCCGGTGCGGGTCGCGGAGGAGATCGACATCCCGGTCTTCCCGATTCCGATCGGCGATCCGACCGCGCCGAGAGATCTCGCGGTCGAGCAGGTTCTCGCGAACCCGCTCGTCTACGTGAAGAGCCGCGTCACCGCCGAGGCGACGATCCGCGCGAAGGGATTCGCGGGGGAAGAGGTTCGCGTGCTCCTCAAGGAAGGGGAGACCGTGCTCGCGGAGGAGCGCGTGCGCTTCGAGGGGAGGCGCGAGAGCCGGACGGTCCCGTTCGCCTTCGAGGTCGCGGAGCCGGGCGTCCGCCGCTACACCGTCGAGGTGCCGGTCCGGGAGGGGGAGCGGCTCCAGGAGAACAACCGTGTTCTCTTTACGGTTGAAGTGGTGAAGGAGAAGCTGGAGCTTCTCATCGTCGCGGAAAAGCCCTCGTGGGACTTCGCGTTTCTCCGGAGGACGCTCGAGCGGGATCCGAACGTCCGCGCGCGATTCTTCGTGCAGGGGAGGGACGGGAAGCCGCGCGCCGTCGGGGAGGGAGAGAACGCTTCTTTCCCGTACGGCGACGAAGAACTCGCGCGGACCGATCTCGTTCTTCTCGTCGGGGTCCCCGACGCGGCCGGCCGAGATTGGGGGGAGCGGCTCCAGCGCTTCGTGCGCGAGCGCGGGGGCGCGCTCGTTCTCTTCGCGGCGGATCCGGTCGCGTCGGTTCCGCCCGCGCTCGCGGATCTTCTGCCGGTCGCTCCGCCGGATCGGAAGATCGACTTCGATCCGGCCCCTTTCGCGATGCGCCTCGCCGAACCGGGCAAACGGCATCCGATGCTTCGCATGCATCCCGACGCGGAGCGGACGGAGGAGATCTGGGGCGAGCTTCCGCCTCTCCTCGGTTGGAACCGGATCGGGCCGGTGCGTCCGGGCTCCGTCCTTCTCGCGTCGCATCCGAGGCTCGACGTCGAAGGCTCGGAAGGACCGGTCCTCGCGCTCCGCGCGGCGGGGAAGGGGCGCGTCCTCTTCGTGAACGGGGGCGGCATGTGGAGATGGGGATTCCGTGTCCGCGCAGGGAGCACCGCCGAGGGGATCTACGACCGTTTCTGGTCGAACGCGATCCGCTGGCTCGTCTCGCGCGACGGCTTCCGAAACGTGACGGTGAAGCCGGAGCGGATGACGTACGACCGCGGCGAGGCGGTGGCGTTCCGCGCGCTCGTCACCGACGAGTCCCTCTCCCCGATCTCCGACGCGCGCGTCGAGGGGATGCTCGCCGGCCCGGACGGCGCGGAGAGGCGCTTCTTCCTCGATCCGGATCCGGCCGAGCCGGGCGCGTACCGGCGGACGCTGGGGCCCCTCCCGCCCGGCGAGTACTCGTATGTCGCGCGGGCGGCGCGCGGGGATCTTTCCCTCGGCGAGGACGCGGGGGAGCTCACGGTGAGCGACTTCAGCGCCGAGTTCCTTGAAACCGAAAGGAACGACGGCCTTCTGCGCAGGATCGCGCGCGCGAGCGGAGGAGAGGTCCTTCCCGCGGAGGAGATCGCGTCCTGGACGGGCGATCTTGGGCTCACGGCGCGCGCGCGCCGCGTCCGCGAGGAGAGGGAGATCTGGAACCACGCTGTCTTCTTCGTTCTCCTCGTCGGCCTCTTCTCGACCGAGTGGTTTCTCCGCAAGCGTCACGGGCTCTCGTAGCGAATCCTCTCTTGCCCGGAAGGGGCGAATCCGCTATCGTTCGCGGCGTTTCCCACGGGGTCTTCTCGCACCGATCTCCCGGTCGCCTCTTGTCATGCGCTTCTCGATTCTTCTTCTTGTCGGGGCGCTCGTGCCGGCGCTCTCCCTCGCGTCGGAAGATCCGGAGGGGATGGTCCCTCCTCGGAGCGCGCCGCGCGCGATCGATCCGAACGAGGCGCCTCTTCCCCTCCTCTCGCGGCTCCCCTTCGTCGGACGGGAGGGGGCGGCGCGAATCGGAGCCGCCCGCGGCGCGCGCCCTCTTGCGTCCCGCCAGGATCTCGCCGATCTTCTCGCGGTCCCCGTCGACTCCCTTCCCGATCGTCTCGCGTTCTCCTCTTCCCGTTCGATCGGTCTTTCGTTCCGCCAGCGGGCGGAGCGGACGGGAGCGGGGCTGCGACTCGCGGAATGCGCGGAGGCGCGCGGGGGGGGCGTGTCGGCCCTCTTCTTCGCGGAGAGGGATCCCGGGGAGCGGCGCCCGGACGACTTCGTCTCCTGGTCGATCGCTGGAGGGTCGGATCGGCGCCTTGCGGCGGTCGCCGGGGATCTCTCGGTCCGTCTCGGGAGCGGGCTTCTCGTCGGGACGAGCGCGCCCTTCGGCGTGCCGTCCGACTTCGGGCCCTACGAATCGAGCCGTCTCTCGCCGTACCGGTCGCGGATGGAGAGCGCGGCGCACCGGGGCGTGGGTTTCCGCCGGACGAGCATCCGGCGCGACCTTCTTTTCCTTCTCACATCAACGAAAAGGGACGCGCGCGTCGACAAAGAAGGGCGCGTCTCCTCGATCGACGACTCGGGCCTTCACCGCGACGAGAAGGAGGAGGCGCGCAGAGACCGTCTCCGCGAGCGGATCGCCGGGCTTCGGTGGGAGGAGAGGCGCGGGCGCGTTCGCTTCGGATGGACCGCGGCCGGGGCCGTGTTTCGCCCGCCGCTCGGAGGAGGGAGCGCGGCGCGGAAGCCGAAGGCGTTCCGCGGGGATCGGCTCCTCGCCTCGTCGGCGGATCTCCGGCTCGACGGGCGCCGGACTCTTCTCATCGGCGAGATCGCGCACTCGACGACGGGCGGGTCCGCGGGGCGCGTCTTTCTGCGGCGCTCGATCGGAGGGGCGAAGGGGCTTGTGCGCTTCAGGAACTTCTCGGGTCGCTTCCACGCTCCGCGGAGCACCGCCTTTCATCGATTGGGAAGCGAGCCCTCCGGCGAGGTCGGGATTCTTCTTCTTCTGGAAGCGCCGGCCGGAAAGAGGAGCACGATCGCGCTGCGGCACCATCGCTACGCTTCATTCGATCGCACGTACAACTCGGAGGGAAGGGTCTTCGGAACGGAATGGGCAGTCGACGCGGATCGGACGTTCGGCCGCGCGATCCTCTCCGCCGGAGCATCCGGCGGGACGCGAAGCGAGGTGCGCAAGGGGCGCCGCGTCGCCGGGGAGACGCTCGCGGTGTCGCTCGGGGCGTCCCTCGTTCGGAGCCCGGCCCGCTTTCGCATCGACGCGAAGGGAGCCGCCTCGTCGCTTCCGGGGTCGGACATCGTGAAGACCGGTCTCGGCGTCTCCTTCCTCGCGTCCCTCGAAAGGGGTCGACTCGGAACGGTCTCGGTTTCCTTCACCCATCTCTTCGCAGATGAACGGTCGATTGCATTTCCTTCTCCGGCGCTCCCCGGCTCCCTTCCCTTCGCCTTCTTCGGCGGCGGGCGGGAAGCGGGGGGAATCCGCGTCGGATGGAAGGGCTTTCGCCTCGGGCGATGGGAAGGGTCGCTTGTCCTCGGGCCCGGGCGCGCGGGGATCGAGGTCGGAAGATAACGATCGGGGACGTAGTTCCGTTTGTTCCGTTACCTGCGGAACGTGCGGAACTACGTCCCCTCAATCCTCAATCGATCAGCGGATGATCGTGAGCCGGATCGTTCGCCGCTCGCCGGGGGCGTCCAGGACGCAGAAGTAGGCGCCCGAGCCGACCGGCTGCCTCGTGTCGTCGAGGCCATCCCAGCGGACGGAGAGTTCCCCCGCCCGATGGAAGCCGTCCAGCAGCGTGCGCACGCGCCGGCCGCGGACGTCGCTCACCCAAAGATCCACGAGCCCATCCGCGCGGTTCATGAACTCGATCGTCGTGCTCGGGTTGAACGGGTTCGGCGCCGCGCGGAGGTGCGTGGCGACGGGCGGGGCGAGAAGGATCGCGGTCTTTCTCGTGAGACCCCGCACGACGAGGTCGTTGCCTACCCATTCGAGCCCGGAGCTGCTCCAGCCGGCCGGGAGCTCGAGCACCCAGGTCGCTTGGTCGGTACGGTCATCCGCGCGGAGCACGACGTGGTCCGCGGGCGTCATCGGCCCGGCCCCGAGGGAGACCACGCGGACCGTGAGAGTCCCCGTCGCCGTCAAGAGCCCGTTCACTCGAAGCAGATCTTCTGCTGTTCGCGACCATTGGCTGACGAGAGTGGCGCCGCCCGTGAGGCTCATCGGCCCCCAGATGTTCAAGGTGCCGGCCGCGTCCTCCGCGCCCGGGTTCACGGCGGCCGAGTCCCCGAGCGTGACGGATCCTTGCAGGTAGCCGCTTCCGGTGAGAAGGCCTCCGCTGAAGGTGAACGCGCTGTCGTAGCCGATGAAGCCGTCGTTCGTCACGAGCCGGCCGGCGGTCTGGCGGAACTTGCCCCAGATCCCCGCGTTGACATTGGGAGCCGGCTCGAAGATCAGATCGCCTCGGTTCTCGAAGCCGGCGCCCGTCACATAGAAGCGTGCGTGATTGACCGAGTTCAGGACCCGGAGGGTTCCCTCGTTGAGGAGCTCGATCCGCCGGTCGCCGTAGTAGTCGGGGGCGGAACCGAACTGTCCGCCGGTGCACTCGATCGCGTGCTCCGGTCCGTTCGTCACGCGGTCGTTGGAGGCGGGCCGCTCGGTCATGTGGATCGGATTCCCCTCGCCCATCCGGAGCACGCCGTTCCCCGCGAAGGCGAGCGCGCCGTCCACTTGGATCGTTGCCCAGCCGGTCCATCCCTCGGCGCCCTGGTTGATCGTGCCGAGGTTGGTGATCGTTCCGGTCATGCGCGTGCTTTCGTATCGCTGGATGTGGAAAGTCCCCTCAACGGTGACGTCCTCGACCGTGCTTCCTCCTTGCGGCCGGATCTCGCCGCCTCCGGATGTGCGGAGGGTTCCCCCTCGAACATGGACGGCGTGCTCGAGGTTGTACCCCGTGCTGCCGGCGAGGTAGATGACGCCGCCGTCGGTGGCCAGAAGCTCACCGCCGCTGTTGTCCCAGTCTCCCCAGACTCTAAGCGTCGCGCCGCCCGTCGCCTCGGCCGTTCCGTCGTTCGCGACGTCGAGCCCGTAGATGTCGAGCGACATCGTGGTGCTCGTCGCCTGAATGTGTCCTTGGTTGGTGAGATCGACTCCGTGGTAGTTCCCGTACGGAAGGGAGCCGAACTGGCCCTCGCCGTGAACGAACTGCCCCGCGCCGACCGTGAGGACCATCGGAGGGGACCAGGTGAAGAAGCGTCCCGGCGCGAGCGCGATCGTGCCGACGCCGGTGATCGCGAGCGGACCGTTCACCTCGAAGCCCCCGTAGGAGCCGCCTCCTCCGGAGTGCACGATCGCGCCGTCGTTCACGAGCGCCGGACCGCCGATCACGATGTTGTTGTACTGGTTCTGCAAGAGAGCCCCCGCGCCCACCGTGAGGCTTCCGCAGTACGGTTGCCCCCCCCCGTACGTGTCGACGGAGACGCCCGCGGGGATCAAGACCGACGAGCCGACGTTCGGAAAGCTCGGCGCCGGGTCTTCCCAGTACCACCACGAACGTCCCCAACCGTTTTGCATCAGTTGGTTGTCCCAGGTCCAATAGCCTCCCCAGGCGGGATCGCTCCCCTCGGGCCCGAACCAGCCCGTCCACGTGAAGTCCTGCGCGGCCGCCGGGCCCGCCGACACGAGAAGACCGATCAGAAGAAACCTCGCGAGTGTTGGACGCATGACGCACCTCCTTTTGGTTTGCACGCGGATACCGATCGCACGCACGAATCATACGCGGAGCGCGTTACGCGGGCGTTACGCCGGTGTTACGGGAAAACCGAGGACGTAGTTCCGTTTGTTCCGTGGTCTGCGGAACGTGCGGAACTACGTCCCCTCGATCGGATTTGTTCCGATCCGCGTTGACGGGCTCACTCGAAGGTGCTACGGTAATGCGTTCGAGAAGGCGTCCGAGGGCCCATGACGCGCAAGGGGTCTTCGGACGCTCTCTTTCCCCGGGATGCGTTCCGCACCCGCGCGAGGAGATCCGTTCGTGGCGATTCCGGTCGAGACGAGCGACCGCATCGTGGTGGCGATCGGCGGAAACGCTCTCATCGGCCATTCGAGCCGCGGGACGATCGGCGAGCAGAGGGACACGACCCGCCTCACGATGCGCTCCGTCGCCGAGCGGATCGCCGCGGGGTACTCGATCGTCCTCACCCACGGAAACGGACCGGTCGTCGGCAACATCGTGATCCGATGCGAAGCGGCCGCGGACCAGATCCCCCCCATGCCGCTCGATATCTGCGTCGCCGACTCGTGCGGCGGCATCGGCTACATGATCCAACAGAGCCTCTTCGGCGAGCTTCGCGCGCTTCAAGTCGGCCGGCCGGTCGTCACGCTGATCAACCAAGTCGAGGTCGATCGGAACGACCCGGCGTTCCGGAAGCCGACGAAGCCGATCGGTCCGTTCTACCGCGCCGACGAAGTGGATACGATCCGCAGGGAAAAACGATGGGAGATGGCGGAGGACAGCGGCCGCGGGTTCCGCCGCGTCGTCCCTTCGCCGAAGCCGGTCGCGATCATCGAGGCGGATGTGGTCCGCTCGCTCGTCGATTTGGGGGCGGTCGTCATCGCGGTGGGCGGAGGCGGGATTCCGGTCCGCCGCACGGAGGACGGCCGTCTCGAAGGAGTGGAAGCCGTGATCGACAAGGATCGCGCGGCGCTTCTCCTCGCACGCGCGGTCGGCGCGCGCGTTTTCGCCATCCTCACCGCGGTCGCGAACGTCGCGATCCGCTTCGGGCGCCCCGACCAGCTCGACCTCGACCGCATGACCCTTTCCGAGGCGAAGCGCTACCTGGCGGAGGGGGAATTCCCCGCGGGGAGCATGGGGCCCAAAATCGAGGCGGCGATCGCCTTCCTCGAAGAGGGGGGGAAGGGGGTTCTCGTCACTTCCGTCGATCGCCTCCGCGAGGGGATCGAGGGGCGCGCGGGCACCTGGATCCTCCCCGGGAAATAGGCCGGGAAATGGTGACAGAGAAGGTGACAGACACCGGAAAAAGAAAAGGTGACAGACACCATCTGTTGTGACGACGAAGATGGTGTCTGTCACCTTTTCCGCACCTCAAGGCGCGCGGGCGGGGGGCCGATCTTCCTGGATAGGACCTCGTTCCCGATCGGAGCAGCATGTACTGCAAGTACTACGGTTTCTCGGAAGATCCCTTCCAGCTCACCCCCGACCCGTCCTTCCTCTATCTGGACGAGGTGTACCGGGAGGCGCTCGCGCATCTCGAGTACGGGGTGAACACCGGGAAGGGGTATGTGCTCCTCACCGGCGAGGTGGGAACCGGGAAGACCACGATCGTCCACTCGTTCCTCGAGAAGCACCGGCTCGAGCTGATCACCGCGTTCGTCTTCTCGACGGCGATGAGCTTCGTCGAGCTCCTCAAGCTCGTGCACGAGGACTTCGACACCGGCGCGGAAGGCGATTCCGAAGCCTTTCTTCTTATTGAGCTCAACCGTTTTCTCCTCAAGAAATATCACGAAGGGGCGAAGACCGTTCTCATCCTCGATGAGGCGCAGAACCTCTCCGAGGAGATGCTGGAGAAGGTCCGGATGCTCTCGAACCTCGAGTCGCGGAAGGCGAAGCTCCTCCAGACGGTCCTCGTCGGGCAGCCGGAGCTCGCGGCGAAGCTCGAACAGCCGCGTCTTCGCCAGCTCCGGCAGCGGGTGGCGGTCCGCTACGACATCCCCCCGATGACCGAGGAGAGGACGCTCCGCTACATCGAGCACCGCCTCCGCGTGGTCGGGGCGCCAAGCCGCGATCTCTTCACAGAGGAAGCTCTTCGCCGAATTCACGCGGAGTCGTCCGGAATCCCGCGAATGGTAAACGTGATCTGCTCGAACGCGCTCCTTCTCGGGTTCGGGGCGGGGACGAGCCGGATCGACGAGGCGGTCGTGCGGGAGGTCGTGGTGGATCTCCGGCGCGGGGTGCCCGCGGCGCCTTCCCCCGCGCCCGCC
>JAGUYC010000236.1 GCA_020061515.1 Gemmatimonadota bacterium | reverse complement strand
CTTCCCGGAACCGTTCGCGCCGACGAGAAGAACGACGTGCGGGCGCGCGTCGGACACCGGCCCCGGCGCCTCGCCTCCCCCCGCAAGGATGCGCTCGACCTCCTCGCGAAGAAGGTCCCAGGGGTCGCCGTCCTGTCCCTCGATTCTCTTCAAGATGCGCGCCGCCGCGCGCGCGCCCACGTCGCCTTGGATCAGCGCGCTTTCGAGATCCTCGAAACGGTCCGGGCCTTCCCCTCGCGCCGCGCGGCGCAGGGACTCGACGAGCCCTTCGCGCGTTTTCCGGAGACCGCGCCGAAGATTCTCGAGTAGACCCATTCCCGCCCTCAGGCTCCCCCGCCCTGGATCATCGCGATCCGCTCTTCTTCCTCCTCCTTCGTGAGCGCCTGCTTCCCGAGCCGCACGGAGACGACGCGGGAGACGCCCGCCTCCTCCATCGTCACGCCGTAGAGGAAGTTCGCGGCCTCCATCGTCTGGCGGTTGTGCGTGATCACGACGAACTGCGTCCGGTCCGTGTAGCGCCGCAGCATCTCGAGGAAGCGGCCCACGTTCGCATCGTCAAGCGGCGCGTCCAGCTCGTCGAGGATGCAGAACGGGCTCGGCTTCTCTTGATAGAGGGCGAAGAGGATCGCGATCGCCGTGAGCGCCCTCTCGCCGCCGGAAAGAAGGGCGATCTTCTGCGCCCGCTTCTGCCCCGGGCGAGCGACGATCTCGATGTCGGAAAGCAGAGGATCCGAGGGATCGACGAGGTTGAAATCGGCCTCTCCTCCCTCGAAGAGCGTGCGGAAGGTCTCGCGGAAGTTCCCCCGCACGCGCTCGAACGTCTCCAGGAAGAGCGTGCGCGCCTTCCGGTCGACCGTGCGGATCGTCTCCTTGAGCGAGTCCCTCGCCTTCAGGAGATCTTCCTCCTGGGCCTTGAGGAACTCGTACCGTTCGTTCTCCTCTTCGTATTCGTCGAGGGCGACGAGGTTCACGGGGCCGAGCCGGCGGAGTCCTTCCTTGCAGGCGGCGATCCGCTCGCGCATCTCCTCCTCGGTCCGCTCTTCGTTTTCATCTGGAGGCGGAGCTTCTTCCGGCGTCGTTCCGAACTCCTCGCGGGTCCGATCGAGAAGATTTTTTCTTTGTAGTTGAATCTCTTGAAGGCGAAGATCCTGCGCGTGGTTCTCCTCGGCGAGCGTTTCCTTGCGCTTCCGGTCCCCGCGAATCGAATCCTCGCGCGCGCGGATCTCCCCGCGGAGCCGGTTCACGTCGACGAGAAACTCGTCGCGCGCCGTGGCTTCCTTCTGCCGCCGATCGGCGAGACGCGCTTCCTCCGCGAGAAGCGTCTCGCGGGCGGCGGCCGTCTCCTCAAGCGTTCGGGCCGCCTCGGCGAGCTCCTCGCGCTTCCTGGTGATCTCCTCCGCGAGCTCTCCTTCGCGCTTCTCGAGGGAGTCGAGCTCGGCGGCGAGCGCGCTTCGCCTCCCCTCCGCCTCGGCCCGCGCGACCTCGGCCGCGGCGAGGAGTCGCCTGGCCTCGTCCCGCTGCATCTCGAGCTCGACCATCTCCGCCTCGATCTCGCGAAGCGAGCGGTCCGCCTCGGAGCCGTCCGCCCCGAGAACCTGGAACTCCGCGCGCACGCCGGCGAGACGCGCCTCCCCCGTTTCTCTCTCGCGCGCGATCTCCGCCTTCTCCTGACGAATCCCCTCGATCGTGCGGCGAATGCTCTCGAGCGCCGCGTGGATTCTCGCCCTGTCGCGCCCCGCCTCCTCGACCTCCTGCACGATGCGGTCGAGATCGGGAACGATCCGCTCTCTTTCGGCGCGGCACGCCTCAAACACGCGGTCCGCCTTTTCCCTCGCGGCGGTCATCTCAGAGACGCCCCGCGAGGCCTCCTTGAGCTCGGCCTCGACCTCTGCGATCCGCGAGCGGCGCTCAAAGACCCCGACGCCGTTTCCGGCCCGCGCGCCCCCGTGGAGAACGCCCGGAAAGCGCGCTCCCTCGCCGGAGGGGGTCACGAACCGAACCGCGCGCCATCGATCGTCCCCAGCGAGACGGGCGGCGGTCTCGAGATCGCGCACGAAGACCACGTCGGCGAGAAGGAAGCGGGCCATCGCCTCGGTCTCGCCGCCGGATCGGACGAAGCGATCGGCGGGTCCGATCACGCCGCTCTCCTCGAGAAGCCCCGCCGGAAGATCCGGAAGCGCGCCCCGCGCGCGCTCGGCGGAGAGGATCGCGGCCCATCCCTTCTCGTTGTCGCGGAGAAAGCCGAGAAGATCAACCGCGTCCTCGTCTCTTCCGACGAGGAGACACTGGAGCGATTCGCCGAGCGCGTTCTCGAACGCCGCGAGAAACTCGGGCGGGTCCACCTCGATCATCTCAGCGACCACGCCGAGGACCGATTCCGGTTTCGGGTTCTCGGTGAGAATCGTCCGGACGCCGTCACGGTAGCCTTCGTACTCGCGCCGCATGCGGTGGAGGAACTGAAGCGTCGCCTCGAGGCTCTCCCGCTTCCCCTGAAGAAGGACGAGGCCCTCCGCCACCTCCTGCGCCTGCG
>JAGUYC010000019.1 GCA_020061515.1 Gemmatimonadota bacterium | reverse complement strand
GGCCGGGTGGCGGCGGCAGGTGTCCGTCCGGCGCGCAGCCACCAAGCCCAAAGGGCGACTGGCGAGCACCGGATGGACAGCCGCCGACAGGACCCGGCCGCCACGAACCTTAATGACGGATTTCGGCGAGTCGGAAAGGTATCCGGTGCCGGGTCCGGAAAGGTATCCGATACCGCTCAGCTCTTCAGGGCGTAGCCGCCATCGGCGATGATCGTCTGGCCGACGATCCACTCCGCTTCGGGCGAGCAGAGAAGGCAGATCACCTTCGCGATATCCTCCGGCGTTCCGACCTTCCCGCCCGGCGTGTGGAGCCGGCAATGCTCGATCATCTGATCGTGCGTGGGGAATAGCTTGAGGGAATCCGTGTCGATGATCCCCGCGCAGACCGCGTTCACCGTGATCCCCTTCGGCTTGAGCTCGACGGCGAGATAGCGGGTGAGCGATTCGATTGCCGCCTTCGAGGTCCCGACCGCGGCGTAGTTTTCGATCGTCCGCGCCGAGCCCATGCTCGTCAACGTGACGATGCGGCAGTCCGGTCTCCCCTCCATGAGCGGGACGGCGCGCTTCGCGCAATGAAAGAGGGATCGAAGGTTGATGTGCATCACCCGATCCCATTCTTTGTTTGTCACATCAAGTGTCGGACGGAGAACGCCGGTCGCCGCGTTCGCGACGAGGATATCGAGCGCGCCGAACTCCTTCTCGACGAGATCGAACATCTTGTCGATGTGCTCCTCGTTCCCCATGTTCGCGCGGATCGGAAGGGCGCGGACGCCTCTCTCCTCGATCTCCCTCGCCGTCTCGGCCGCCTTGTCGCGGCTCGTGAAGTAGCAAAAGGCGACGTGCGTGCCGTGTTCGGCGAAACGGAGCGCGGTCGCCCGGCCGATCCCGCGCGACCCCCCCGTGATGAGCGCGAAACGCTCGCGGCCTTCGTTGCAGCGAACGCGAAAGTCCTTCTTCATCGCATGGGTCCTCTTTCCGCCGATCCGGCGTCGTTCGAACGGGGGTGTCCAATCCATAACAGGCAAGGTGCCGGATGTCAATCGAGCCGCTCGGGAACCGGCCGGGTGTCGAACGACTCCGAGCTCTCTCTGGCCGCGCCCCTCAGGGAAACCCCGCGCCGCAGGGTGCGCGGCGCGGGGCCGTCTTGGGCGATCGCTGGAAGGCCGCGCCGCTCCTACTGCTCCTTGAGCGCGGCGATCGTGTCGAGAAGCGCCTTCTTCGCGTCCGCAAAGTACATCAGCGTGTTCGGCAGCGCGAAGAGCGGGTTCGGGATTCCCGCGAACCCGTGCGAGAGCGAGCGCTTCACAACGACGACCGTCTTGCACTTGTCGACGTCGAGAATCGGCATGCCGGCGATCGGGCTGTGGGGATCGTCCCGGGCGACCGGGTTCACCACGTCGTTCGCGCCGAGCACGATCGCGACGTCGGTCTGCGCGAGCTGCGGGTTGATCACGTCCATCTCGATCAGCTCGTCGTAGGGGACGTCCGCCTCGGCGAGGAGCACGTTCATGTGGCCCGGCATCCGGCCCGCGACCGGATGGATCGCGTACTTGACGTCGATACCGCGCTCCTTGAGCACGTTGGCGAGGTCCCGCGTGGCGTGCTGCGCCTGCGCGACCGCGAGGCCGTAGCCCGGCACGAACACGACCTTGGTCACGCCGTCGAGGATCATCGCGAGCTCGTCGGCGGACGTGCTCTTCACTTTCCCCTCGTAGATCTCCATGCCGGCGCCTTTCGCCCCCTCGCTCGCCGCGCCCCACGTTCCGAAGAGGACGTTCCCGAGCGAGCGGTTCATCGCCTTGCACATGATCATCGTGAGGATGACGCCCGAGGCGCCGACCAAGGACCCGGCGATGATGAGCACGTTGTTCGAGAGGACGAAGCCGGTCGCCGCCGCGGCGAGACCGGAATACGAGTTGAGGAGCGCGATCACGACCGGCATGTCCGCCCCGCCGATCGGAATCACGAGGAGGACGCCGAGAAGGGCCGCGACGAGGCAGAGCACAAGGTAGAGAAGGTGGTTCGCCGGGTTCGCCACGATCATCGCGACGAGAACGATGCAAGCCGCCCCGAGAAGCGCCTTCACGATCTGCTGGCCGGGGTAGAGGATCGCGTTCCCCGTCATGATCTCTTGGAGCTTCAAGAAGGCGATGAGGCTCCCGGTGAGCGTCACCGCGCCGATGAGAGCGGAAGCGCCGATCGCGAGGGTGACTTGGGTCAGCGACGCGTGCAGGGCGCCGGGATCCACCTCGAGCTCGATGAGGGCGGCGCCGGCGACGAGCGCCGATGCGAGACCGCCGAATCCGTTGAGGAGCGCGACCATCTGCGGCATGCCGGTCATGGGGGTCTTGAGCGCCATGATCGTTCCGATGACCCCGCCGACCACGATTCCGGCGATGATGTACTCGTAGCTCATCCCCTTGTTCACGAGGGTCACGACGATCGCGATGAGCATGCCGAGCGCCCCCATGCGGTTCGCCCGCACGGCGGTCCTGGGGTGCGCGAGCCCCTTCAGGCCGAGGATGAAGAGGATCGAGGCGAGCAGGTATCCGAGGTTCTGGATGGTGTTAATCAGGTTCACGGCTCACCCCTCAGTCCTTCTTCTTGAACATGGAGAGCATGCGGTCGGTGACCACGAACCCGCCCATCACGTTGATCATCGCGAAAACGATCGCGCCGAATCCGAGCCACGCAGTCAAGGCGGAGTGCTGCAGGCCGGCGGAGAGGATCGCCCCAATGACCGCGATCCCCGAGATCGCATTCGACCCGGACATGAGCGGCGTGTGGAGAGTGGGCGGAACCTTGGTGATGATCTCGAAGCCTACGAAGATCGCGAGCACGAAGATCGTCAGCAGGAGAACCAGCACGGAGATCGGATCCATTTTCGCTTCGCTCCTCCCTTAGCCGATCGCGGCGAGCACGGCGGGATGAACCACCTTCCCGCCCCGGGTGACCAGCGTCCCTTTCGTGATCTCGTCCTCGAGATTGAGCGGGAGCGATCCGTCCTTGACGAGATGGCAGAGGAAAGTGAGAACGTTTTTCGAGTACATCTGGCTCGCGTGGGTCGGGAGCATCGTCGCGAGGTTCGCCGCGCCGATGATCGTGACGCCGTGCCGGACGACCGTCTCTCCCGCGACCGTGAGCTCGCAGTTCCCGCCCTTCTCGGCGGCGATATCGACGATCACCGACCCGGCGCGCATTCCCGAGACCACCGATTCCGGGATCAGCATCGGGGCGCGCTTGCCGGGCACCGCCGCCGTGGTGATCACGACGTCCGCATCCCGCACGTGCTCGGCCATCAGCTCCTGCTGCTTCCGCTTCGTCTCTTCCGTCATCTCCTTCGCGTATCCGCCCGCGTCCTCGGCGTCCTTCGTTTCGATCGGAAGCTCGACGAAGCGCGCGCCGAGCGACAAGATCTGCTCCTTCACCGCCGGGCGGACATCGTACGCCTCGACGACCGCCCCGAGGCGGCGCGCCGTGGAGATCGCCTGAAGGCCGGCGACCCCCGCTCCGATGACGAGCACCCTCGCCGCGGAGATCGTCCCCGCCGCGGTCATGAACATCGGGAAGAACTTCGGAAGATGCGTCGCCCCGAGGAGCACCGCCATGTACCCCGCGACGGTCGCCATCGAGCTCAAGGCGTCCATGCTCTGCGCCCGCGTCGTGCGGGGCATGAGCTCCATCGAGAAGGAGGTCGCCCCGGTCTTCGCGAGCGCTTGCATCATGTCCGTCGCGGCGAGCGGATCGAGGAAGGCGATCAGGGCGTGCTTTTCCTTGAGGAGCGAAAGATCCTTCGCTCCCTCGATCGGGTTCGCGCCGGGTCCCCGCACTTGCAGGATCACGTCGGCTTCCGAGAAGACGGCGTTTCGGTCCTGGACGATCCGGGCTCCCCGCTCCACGTAGACGGAGTCGGCAAGGCTTGCGCCCTCTCCGGCCCCCTTCTCGATGATCACCTCGAGGCCCTCTTTCTTGAGGGTCCCGACGCCGGGGGGATTCAGCGCGATGCGCCGCTCCCCCGGGAATGTCTCTTTCGGGACTCCAACGATCACGGTAGTAACCCTTTCGGCTCCGGCGGGACCGTGAGCCAGTTTCGCGGGATCTGACCCCGCGGGAGGCCGTCGCTCGGCCGGGCCCGACCCGAGGCCAAAGGGCCCAGACGAGAAACAGGGGCGAACCCGCCAGGTGAGCCCGCCCGCCCAACTCCTTTTCTATCAATCGATTGCGCCGAATTTCCCCGCCCGGTCGTCCGGCGCAACCTCGCGGGGCTCGGTCCCAGGATCGAGACGAGCTCAGCCGAGTGACTGCCCCGCGAAGGCGCTCATTCTAACGCGCGGGGGCGAGGTGCCGTCAAGCCCTTTTGGCGAGCGTACCTGGTACAAAAGGCCTCACCGGATAAGGACGAGCTTCACGGTCCTCTCTTCGTCGTTCGCTCGGAGGCGCACGAAGTAGACACCGGGCGCGGCTTCATGTCCGCGCTGGTCGAGGCCGTCCCAACGGATCGCCTGCGCGCCGGCCGGGAAGATGCCGCGGGCGAGCTGCCGCACGCGTCGACCGTTCACATCGAAAACATCGGCCCGCACGCGGCCTTCCCGCGGCAGCGCGAAGCGGAGAACGGCGCCGCCCGGAGCGGGGTTCGGCGAGGGGGCGAAGAGCGCGAGCGTCGAGGCGCCTTGCTCGACGGCGGTCGAAACATCGACCGTGAACGACCGGACCGCCGAGAGGAGACTTCGCTTCTCTTCATCCTCGGCATACGCGCGCCACCAGAACGTACCGTACGGGAGAGGCGGCTCCACGGCCCACATCGTCTCGGTGTTCCCCTCGGGAATCGAGCTCGCGCTCCGCGCGAGGTCGGTGAGGAGCGAGTCGGCGAAGACAAGGAAGCCGTAAGTGAGCGTGCCCGCCTCCGGGTCGGTCGCGTTCGACACGGTGAGGGCGGCCGTCGGAGGGGCCGGCTCCCCGTCTCCCGGCGCGAGGGGGACCGGCGCGGTCGGCGGCTCGTTCGAGGAGGGGCCGGCAAGGAGGAGAAGGTCGTCGAGCCCCGCCTCGATGAGGTCGCCCGGCCCCGCTCCGTCGGACGCTTGGAAGCGGAGGACCATCTGGCTCGTGAGCGGAAGAAGATCCGCGAGGTCCGCTTGGAAGGGGATCCAGTTCGCCGCGTGGTACACGTCGCCGATGAAGATAAGGTTGGCCGGGAAGGTAGCGCCCCCGTTGTTCGAGAGGTCGACGCGGAAGAAGTCGTTCGCGTCGTCTCCCGGATCGCGCTGTCCGTGGAAGTAATTGAAACCTAAACGGACGTTCTCGTAGGCGGAGAGATCCCACGCCGGGGAGCGGAGGGCGGAGATCCCGTTGTCGACGTCGTCCACCCCGTCGGACGTGTTCTGCCCGGTGACCCAGCAGATCGTCCCGGGATCGGGAGTCGTGTCGTCCCCCGGTTGGAAGCTCGTCGGGTTCGGGTCGATGAGGACCCACGCGCCGGTCGATGCCGTGTGAGTCGGATCCTGCGACCAGCCCTGGTTCCCGTTCTCGAAATTGTCCGCGAGGATCGGCTCGCCGATCGGGAAGACGAGGGCCTCCTCGTTTCGCGCATCTCCCGACCAGTTCATCTCGATGCGGAGCACGACCGTATGTCCATCCGGTACGGCGGAGTCCACGGCCACGGTGAAGAGATCCGAGGCGTTGTCCGCGGTCCCGCCGGCCGAGATCGAACCGAAGGACGAGGAAGCGTCGACGAGCCGAACGTACGGGTCGTCGCTTCGAAGAACGGCCCGTGCGTCCGCCGCGGCCTCGAGGATCCCCACGTTCTCCAATGTGACGAGGAGGTTCGCGGTCTCCCCCGGGTCGAGGCGGCCGTTTCCGTTCCCGCCGGTCACCGCGGCGCCCGCCACGCGGACGTACGTTCCCGCGACGAGCGTGAGGTAGATGTTCGAGTAAAGGTTCTCGGAGACGAGCCCGGGGATTTCAGATTCTTGAGGCCAAAACCAACTTCCCCCGACCTCGGTCGTGAAGGAATAGACACCGAGGGCTCCGTACGCCCAATCGCTCGTGATGCCCGAGGCGAGGTAGAGGCTCGCCCCGGCCGATCCGTAGTCGTAGCCATTCTCCCGCACGCGTTCCGCGGCGATGGCCGCGAAGGTCGCGTTGTCGGGAGGAGGCGTCGACGTGTACCCCCACGGGTAGAGAAGCACCGCGGCGTAGCTGTGATAGGTGTCGTGAGTGACGAAGTCGCGCGAAAGCATGAAGTCTCGGAGCACCTGCGCCTCCGGCTCAGAGAACGCGCTCGGGCCGCGATACGTATCGCTGCACGGGTCGCTCGACGATCCGGATCCGCCCCACTGATAGCCGTAGTTCCGATTGAGATCGACCCCTTCGCAGTCGCCCGCGTTGTCGCGGCGGTTCTTTCTCCACATCATGTCGGAGCCGCCCGAGTACTCGTTCCACACGTAGCCGTCCGGGTTCACGACAGGGACGAACCAGATCTCCCGCTCGTTGACGAGGAAGGTCGCCTCGGGATCGGATCCGTAGTTCTCGCAGAGATGGCGCATGTAGTCGACAAGGACGGAGACGCCGATCGGTTCGCGTGCGTGATGGAGCGCGTCGAAGAGAACCTCCGGCTCGTCTTCGTCGACATCCGGGTTGTCGCTGATCTTGAGCGCCCAGATGGTCCGCCCTTCCCACGTCGTTCCGATCGAGATCTTCGCCGTCGTGATGTCCGGATACGCGCCGTGAAGCGAATCGAGAAAGGCGACGGCCTCGCTGTACGAGTAGTAAGCGCCGAGTCCCGGCGCGAACGTACGGCCGCCCATGTGAAACGCCGCGGCGTCGTCGATCGCGATCGTCGGGCGAAGACCGGCGTCGATGAGGCCCTGCGTGATCGGTTGAGTGGAAAGGAACCGCACGCGCGACCCTCGTTCCGCGCGGATCACCTCGAGGTCGGGGAAGCTCTGGAGGATTCGGATCTCTTCCTCGTTCGGCCACGGGAGTTCGATCTCTTGGTAGATCGTGCGGTCTTCCCCGTGCGCGGCCGAGGCCAGAAGAAAGAGAACGGCCGCGCCGAGAAACGCGCGGCTTCCTACGGTCCCGAACACTCGATGTTTGAACATGGCGCGTTTCCTTTCGGCGGGAGCGAGGGCAAAACGGCTTCGCGTAACGGCTTTATTCTACAGGAGTTGACCGGCAATTTCAATGGTGACAGACACCTATTTCGTGCGATCACTCAGGACGAAGGGCTTCTTCTGCTACGGAGATAGGTGTCTGTCACCTCGTGTCGTGTCCCGGAAATACCTTGTCAATCTGGGCGAGTGATCGTGGACCCTGGCAAGGCGCGACGACGACGGCGTATCAAAGAGATACGCCGAGGAGGAGCAACGCAGCAAGGGGCCACGAGGGCCGACCAGAGGAGAAGATATTTCCGGGACACGACACTAAATCGGGCCGTCCATCTCGTCGAGGAGATCCTCGAGCTTCCGGGTCTCCTCGTTCACGCGCGCCCGCTCCTTCACCGTCCGGTATTCCTCCCAGAGCTTCTTGGCGAACGCCTCGCTCTCGTTGAGCGCGGCGGCGCCGGACGCGTGGCGTCTCTGGCGCATCAGGCGGAGAAACGACCGGTACGGATCGTGCGAGGTGTAGAGGCGAAGCGTGTAGCGCGCGACGAACCCGCCGCACGTGGCGCACTCGACGAAGACCTGAACATCCTCTCCCGGTTGCACGAGAAGGAAGTTCTGCACTTCCACGTGTCCGCACTGCGGGCAGTGCTCTCTCTTGGATCGCTGCACGAGGCTCACGGGGTGACCTCCTTTTCGTGATCAGCGCGCGGCGTAGAGACCGGGCGCCAGCTTGAACAAGACCACTTGATAGGCGAACGCGAGCGCCACGCCGAAGACCGTCACGGCGATCCCCACGCGCAGCATGTCGCGCGCGTCGATCAGCTCCGAGCCGTAGGCGATCGCGTTCGGCGGCGTGCTGATCGGGAGCGCCATGCCGAACGACGAGCAGAGCGCGACCGTGATCCCCATCCTCTCTGGGAGCGCCCCGGCGACGGAGATCGCGAGCGGGAGGACGATGTTGGCCGCCGCCGTGTTGCTCATGAACGTCCCCAGCACGGCGACCCCCGCCGAGAAGAGGGCGAGCCCGACGAGAGGATGGAGGCCCGCCGGGACACAGGTTGCGACGACGGTTTCCGCAAGCCCCGTCTGCTTGATCCCCACCCCGAGCGAAAGGCCGCCCCCGATGAGGAGGAGCGTGTCCCACGAGAGCTCGCGGACGAGCCGGCGGTTGACGAGACCCGCGCCGGAGAAGACGGCGAGCGGAACGAGCGCGATAAGACTCGCCGGGATGCCGTGAATCCAGTCGGTCACCCAGAGAGCCACGGTGGCGAAGAAGGTCGCGTAGATCAGCGTGCGGTTCGCGACCCGCGGCCGCTCGTCGACGGCGATCGCGAAATGGTCTCTTCTCGTGGGGAAGAAAGCGCGAAGGAGAAAGTACGTGATCACGAGGAGGATCATCATCACGGGAAAGCCGGCCAGCATCCACGCGAGGAACGACACGTGAGTTCCCTCCTCGTGCAAGAGGCCGATGGCGATCGCGTTCGGCGGCGTTCCGATCGGCGTCGCGATCCCCCCGATGTTCGCCGCGAAGGGGATTCCGAGAAGGATGGCGCGGGCGAGCTTCGCCTCCTTCGGCATCGCGCGGATGAGAGGGAGAACCGCCGCCATCAGAATGGCGGTGGTCGCCGTGTTCGACATCCACATCGACATGAGGGCGGAGATCGCCATGATCCCGAAGAGGACGCGGTTCGGCTTCGAGCCGAGCCGGACGAGGATCGTCTGGCAAAACTCGAGATCGAGATTGTTCTTGCTGAAAACATTCGCAAGCACGAACCCGCCGAACATGAGGACCACAACCGGGCTCGCGAAGGGGGAGAGGAAGATCGTGTAGTCGAACGGCTTCGCTCCGACGAGGAGCGCGAGGGGGCCGAGAAGGAGCGCCGAGAGGAACGCGCCGATGGCGGCCGTGAGAAAGATGGGCATCGGCTCGGTCACCCAGTAGAAAACCGCGAGGACGAAGATCCCCGCCATGATCCGCTGCTCGCGCGGAAGGTTCGGAAGGAGAAGAAACACGAGGACCGACAGGACGAGGCCTATGACGAGAAGCGATTCTCTTCGGCGGATCGAGGCGAACACGTGACAGGCTCCTTCGCCCGGCGCGCACGCCGGGCCGGACTCGCCGGCTGCGCGAGACGCGCGCGGAAATCGCCAAGCCGCCCGTCCGGACGGAACTCCGGACGGCGCAAGTGTACACCAAGTGGCGTCCGTTGCAAGAGGGAGGAGATCACCCGTCTAAACCGGTCTCCGCGCGAGGACCGCCGTGTACCACGCGGTTCGGAACTCGCCGCGCCGTCCCTGCCCCTTTTCGAGGAGCGCGAGAAATCGGAGCAAGCCTCCCGAGAGAAACCCGAGGCGGAGAGCGCGCAGCACGCGAAGCCCTCCGGTGAAGACGACGCGCGGAACATGGTAGATGCCCCGGCGCGCGACGACATCGAGGCCGCACTCGCGGAGAACCTCCGCGATCTCTTGAGGCGGGATCGTCTCGCCGAGCGGGAACGCGATCTTCCCCTTGCGCTCGAGGAGGCGCGCGAGCGGATAGAAGAGCGCGCGGGGGTTGTCCAGCGTGAGGAGGAGAGAGCCTCCCGGCTTCAGCGCGCGGGCCGCCTCGTGAAGGCCGCGGAGGATCTCGCCGCGCGTCTCGAAGTGATCGAGCGTGGAGCAGCTGAACACGAAGTCGAGCGATGCGTCGCGGAAGGGGAGACGCCCCGCGTCGGCGAGCGCCACCCGCGCCTCCGCGCGTCCTTGTTGAATGCGCTCCCGCGCGCGCGCGCAGACCTCGCCGGAGATGTCGATCCCGTAGGCACGGGCCCCTTCGTCGCTGCTCGGCCACGAAAGGAGCACTTCGTCTCCGCCGAGCGCCTCCTCGAAGAGGTCGGTCTTCAGAACGCGCGCGCCCCGGGGAAGAGGACACCAGCGCCTGAGAAGCGCGAGGTGGACGCGCCTCTTGTGCTCCGCCATCACCGGGTCGAGGTGGTACGCGCGGGCCATCGCGCGCGCCACACGGTCCCACGACGCGCCGCTCATCGCCTCTCCGTTCCGCGCGCCCGGCCGACAAAGACCTTGCCGCGCTTCCTTCTCGCGGCTACCCTGGGGCTCCGACCCGAGCCGCCGGCGGAAGAGAAACATGACAAGCGTCCCCTACCTCTCGATCGTGATTCCGACGCGCAACGCCGCGGTCAAGCTCGGCAAGCTCCTCCGATCGATCGAGGCGTCCTCGTACTCCGACCGCGAGGTCCTCGTTGTCGACGACGGGTCGACGGACGACACCCTCCGAAAGCTCGAGAGATTCCCCGTGCGCGTTCTCCGCGCTTCCCGAAACAGCGGGCCGGCCTTCGCGAGAAACCTCGGCGCGCGGGAAGCCCGCGGCGAGGTGATCCTCTTTCTCGATTCGGACGTGATCCTCGAACCGGACGCGCTCGCCGAGACGGCGCGCTTCTTCCGCGAGCATCCCGACCGCGCGGTGATGATCGGCGTGTACGCGCCGGAGCCGGCCAACAAGGGCGCCTGGCCCCTGTACAAAGCGCTTCAGTGTTACAGCTACTACCGCGGCTTCCCCGACGTCAAGGAAGTGACGCTCCTCTGGGCGGCGATCGCCGCGTTCCGCAGGGATGTCTTTCTCCGGTCGGGCGGCTTCGACACGCGCTTCGAGAAGCCGAGCATGGAGGATCTCGAGCTTGGGCGCCGCATCGCGCGCGAGACGCCGATCCACTTGAACCGCCGCGTCGTCGCGCGGCATCACTTCCCCGCCGCGTTCCGCAAGAACGCCGCGGATCATTTCGACCGGGGACGCCTCTGGGTCCGGATCTATCTTCGCCATCGCCGGTTCGACAACTACCTCTCGACCCCGCGCCGCGCCGCCGGGCGGATCGCCGCCTCGGCGAGCCTCCCGCTTCTCGCGTGCGCTCCTTTTCATCCGGCCGCGGGATGGGCTTCGGCCGCGGCGTTCGGCGCCTACCTCGCCAGCAATTGGGATCTCTGGGCGGTGGTCTTGCGGCGCTCGCCGAGGTTCTTGCCGGCCGCGCTCCTTTTCGATTTCGCTCTCGGCCTCGTGCTCGGAGCCGCCGCTCTCACCGCTTTCGGCGAGGCCGCGCTCGATCGGCGGGGACGTGGTTCGGCAACGCGCGTTCCCAGCGGAACGTGCGGAACTACGTCCCCCAATCCGTGAGCCGATCGTGGAGGCGCGCCGCG
>JAGUYC010000324.1 GCA_020061515.1 Gemmatimonadota bacterium | reverse complement strand
GGAAGCCGGCGACGATCGCGCCGAACGCGCCCGCCGCCTCCCAGAACCGGCGGCGCTCGTACTCCCGCATCGCGCGTCTCCACGCCGGATCCTCCCGCGTGAGGACCGGCGGCCCGAACCGCTCGTCGAGCCGCATGCGGGCGATCAGGCTCCGCACTCCGTAGACCGCCATCTGCTTCGTGTCCTCGACGGGAAGGGGAACGCTCTCGGTGATCGACGCCCTTCCGGCGAGCACAACCCGCCCTTCCTTCGTCGAGAGGAGACGGCACTCCATGAAGAAGTGGGGACGCTCGTTCCATCCGAGGAAGCTCCTCGTCTCGCCGTACCCGGTGATCGTCCCCACGAAGAGGCCGTCCGCCCCGAGCGCCTCTTCGATCGCGCGGAGGACGTGCGGCGCGGTCGCCTCGGCTTCCGGAATGCCGCGGGCGTGCAGGAACGCCGCGACCTGATACCGGTCGACGAGGCCGGGAAAGTATTTCTTCAGCTCTAAACTGAACGCGTCGGTGGCGAGCTCGTCGAGATGCGGAGGGCATCCCGCGACCTGTTTCCGAAAGAGAAGAACCGCGGCGTTTTCGATCGGGCGCTCCTCCTCGGCGCCCTGTCCCCGCCGGACGAAGACCGACGGAGCGCACCCCGCGAGGGGAAGCGCAAGGAGAACGAGGAGAGCGGACACCGCGGTCCGCCGTCGCATGCGCATGCAGGGCCTCCCGGGGGGAGGGCTCCCGCTTCCCCCCTCTTCTCCGATGATCGGCCGAGCGGCCGTTTCCCTTCGCCCTCGGCGGGGTCGCATAAGGCGTGCCACCCATCGAACCGCGCCGCCGGGCCGAAAGGGCCCCGCGGAGTGAGCGGACGCGAGAAAAGGTGCTCAACATCCGATACGCTGTTCAGGAAGCGAACGCCCGGGCGGCGGGTTGACAGGGGCCGCCTGCGTTCCTATTCTGGGCGAGGACCCTCACGAAAGGACCCCCGATGAACGATCCGGAAACCGGACCGCCGGAGGCCGCGGAGACCGAAGAGGCGCCTCTCTCGATCCTCTCCCACATCTCGACCGACCTAAGCGGCCTCTCGCACGAGCGGCGCGTCAGCTCGCTCGTCCCCTGGAAGTCCGAGGTCACCCGCCTTCTCGAGACCCTGCAGAAGCGCTCGAACCACAACGTGCTGCTGCACGGACCGGTGGGGGTCGGGAAGCGGACGATGGTCCTTCGGCTCGCCGAGCAGATGGCCCACGGCAACGTCGCGCCGACCCTTCGCGCGAAGCACATTCTCGAGATCACGCTTCCGAGCGTGATGCCGTACATCCAAGACCCGGGAGACTTCGAGAGGGTGCTCTTCCACGCGATCAAGGAGGCGGTCGGTCGCGAGGACGTGATCCTCTACTTCAATCAACTCGAGAACTTCCTCGGCCGAACGGACGGCGGGTTCGGGGGCGCCTCCGCGCTCCTCGAGGTCGCCTCGCGTCAGCCGCAGCTCCAAATCATCGCCTCGATCTCCGAATGGGCGTACCAGCGGGCGGTCTTCGAGCATCCCTGGATCGAGTCGAACCTCGTCCCGATCCAGGTGGCGGAACCCTCTCCCGACCTCGCGCGGAAGATCCTCCGCCTCGTGCGCGGAAAGCTCGAGCGATTCCACTCGATCGAGATCACGGCGAACGCGGTGGACAAGGCGATCGACCTCTCGAGCTACTACCTGCGATCGCGCGTGCTCCCCGGAAAGGCGCTCGAGATCCTCGACGAGGCGTGCGCCGCGGAGGTCGTCCGGGCGCGGGGCGAGAGGCGAAAGCCGCGCGCGGTGAACGCGGAGGTTGTCGGGGAGACGGTGAGCCGGCGCCTCGGGATTCCGGTGGAGAAGCTCTACGACCGGGCGGGGGGCTATCTCCTCCGCCTCGAGGAGAGCCTCTCCGCCTGCATCAAGGGACAGTGCGAGGTCGTGCGCCGCGTGGCGGACGTCCTTCGCGTGGCGAAGATCGGGCTCTCCTCGCACCCGGAACGGCCCGACGGCTCGTTCCTCTTCATCGGCCCTTCGGGGGTCGGGAAGAACCAGCTCGCCCGCCGCCTCGCGATCGAGCTGTACGGGAACCTCGACCATCTTCTCCACCTCGACATGGCGCAGTTCACCGGCGAGGACGCGGCGCAGAAGCTCCTCGGGACGCGCGGGACCCCCGGCGTGAAGGGGGTGCTCGCGGCGCTTCTCGAGCGGCGTCCCAACGCGGTCTTCCTCGTCGACGGGATCGAGAAGGCGAACCCGAAGGTCGGGCCGATCCTCCTCCAGCTCCTCAAGGAAGGGAGGATCACCGACGAGGAGGGACGCCAGATCTCCTTCGCCGCGACGACGGTGGTGGTGATCGCGAACTCGGACAATCTCTTTCAGGAGGAAGAGCAGAAGACGGTCGGCTTTCTCGAGAGCGAGAGCACGAAGACGATCGAGATGCAGCGCCGCGCGATTCAGCAGGCGACGGAGAGCTTCTTCGCCGCCGATTTTCTCCATGCGTTCGACGCGGTTCTCTACTTCGACCCCCTCACGCCCGAGTCGGTGCGCGCGATCGCCGAGATCGAGATCGAATCGATCCGCGAGCGGCTCGCGCGGCGCGGGATCTCGCTTGTCGTGGATCCCCAGGTGGTCCGCCTCGTCGCCGAGCGAGGCTTCAGCACGCGCACCGGCGCGCACCAGCTCACTCGAACGGTCGAGGATCTGGTCCTTCGGCCGGTCTCCCTCTATCTCCTCGAGAACCTTGAGGTGAAGAAGATCGTTCTGGAGGCGGATGGGGAGACCGTGCGCGCGGGGAGCGCCCCCTCGCGAAAGAGGAAGAAATAGGACGAGGTGACAGACACCCAATTCGCTAGGTGTCTGTCACCCAGTGCCGAGAAGGGCGGCGACCCGCGCCTCGAGCTTGGCCGCCTCGGCCGGCTCGTACCCGACGATCTTCTCGACGATCGTCCCGTCCCGATCGATGAGGAAGAGGGTCGGGATCGCCCCGACCTGGTAGGGCTTCCCCGTCGCTCCCTTCTCTCGATCGTCCATCACGACCGGATAAGAGAAACCCTTCTCGCGGAAGAAGCGCTCCACGTGCGCGGCGGAGTCGTCGTAGCTCACCGAGAAGAGGAAGAGCCCTTCGGGAGCGAACCGTTCGGCCAGTCGTGCGAGTTGAGGAGCCTCCTCAACGCATCCCCCTCACCACGTCGCCCAGTAGGAGAGAAGGGTCGGACGTCCCGCGCGCGCCTCGGCGAAGCGCATCGGCTCGCCGTCGGTGCGCGGAAGGGTGAAGTCGGGGGCGGGGTCTCCGGGAAGAAGGGCGCGGCGCGCCTCCGCCTCCACGCGGCTTCGGGCGAGCACGACCGAGGAGCCGTCCCACGCGACCGAGGCGAGGCGGTACGACGCATCTCCCAGAAGAAACGGCTCGTCCATCGCGTAGAGCTCGATGCTGTTCCGGTTCCCGTCGAAGGTCCCGTCGTCGTTCGCGTCGACCACGAGCCGGTCCGCACGATCGTAGATCCCGTTCCGATCGTTGTCGTATAAAAGAAAGCGCTTCCCGCCGCGCGGGAAGACCCCGGTCCTCGTCTCGGCCGGATAGAATCGAACGCGCCCTCCGGTCTCGCCGATCTGAAGGAGAAGACGGAAGGAGGCGCTCCCCTCTCCCGTCCCGGAGACCCCGGCGACCGGAAAGACGAACGAAGCAGGGTCGGTCCAGAAATACCCCTCGCTTTCCGAATCCGGCGCGAGAGGAACCGGGTCCGCCGAGAGGAAGTCCCCGATCCCGAGCGGATCAATCCAGACGCGGCCGTCGATCGGGAGGCCCGAGGCGTCGGTCGCGGCGAGGATCGCGGGGCCGCTCTCCGGGTCCGATCCGATCGGAAGGCGCGCCGTCCAAAGAACCGCAACGGGCGAGAGCTCGGGGAATCGGTCGCCGCGCTCCGCGCGCTCGAGCGTGAGGCGCGGCGCCCTCGGGCTGTGCACGAAGAGATCGCCGGCCGGCTCGCTCCGCGTCGCGATCCGTTCCTCTCCCCGTCCGCACGCGAGCGCGAGGGCGAGGATGAGCAGAAGCCTTCTCTTCACGACGCCTCCTTTCGCTCGGGGGGGCAAGCCTGCGGGAACCACGCCATGAGAATAGAGAAGAGCGCGCCTCCGCGCCACGGAAAGCAACATCACGCCGGGACCCGCACGCGGAGCGCCCCGGGCCGGATCGAGTAGTCGAGCACGTGCCCGAAGCCGAACGGCTCGCCGTCGAGGTGCACGGGACCGCTCTCCGAGCGGACGATCCGGAAGGAAGCGCTCCGATACGTCTCGAGGTTCGAGAGCTCGCGGACCGACCCATCGAAGAGCTTCGGCGCGTAGAGGAGAAGCTCGAAGGCGGAGAGCTTGCGGACGACCACGATGTCGAGAAGCCCGTCCGAGGGATCCGCCCCCGGCGCGATGATCGCCCCCGCTCCGAACTGGTTCAGGTTGGCGACCGTGACGAGGAAGACCCGCGCGATGATCTCGCGGTCGGGGAGACGGAGGCTCACCTCCGCGCGGCGGTACTGGAGCGACTCCCTGGCGGCGATCCCGAAGTACGGGAGAAGCCCCCGGAACGGTCCCCGGTTGAACTCCTCGCCGACCACCGCATCGAAGCCGATCCCGGAGACGTTGAAGAACGGCTCCCCGTTGAGAAGCCCCACGTCGATCGCGCGGTTCTTCCCCTCGGCCAGCACGCGGAGCGCCCGCCGCGCCGAGACCCCGATCCCGAGGCCCCGCGCGAGACCGTTCCCCGACCCGAGCGGAAGG
>JAGUYC010000001.1 GCA_020061515.1 Gemmatimonadota bacterium | reverse complement strand
CGTGACCTCGCGCTACCTCCACGTGGCGGCCTGCGACGGGCCGGGGACCGTAAGCGCGGAGGGGATGCTGTAGCCTAGCGCGCGCGCTTGCTCATCGGCCCTGCTGTCTCCGTCACGCCCAGATGGAGCGGGCGAAAAGCGGCCGGCGCGCGGGGCTGCTGGGCAAGCTGTCCGCGAGTCCCCAAAGGAGCCCCTCCTTCGAAGCGAGAGCCAAGCCTCCTCTTTGAACGGTTCGTACGAACGTACGAAGTGGTGACAAAACGTCACACCGGGGCGTGCGCACCAGATCTTCCACCTCGCTAACCCGAACTCGTTTAGTGGCAGAGGGTTGGCGCTTGGGGGCGTCCGTGGTGACTCTGCGCATTTCGTACGATCGTACGAACATTCGGAAGTCACCGAAATCGACGGTTTTGGGCTCAGGCTAATCGATTCCAAGACAACAAGTTGGGGGCACGCGCTGCATGGGGTGCGGGCATGAATCCTGCTTCAGATTCCCCTCGCTGCGGTGGCGGACCCGAATCAGTGGGGGGTCGGGCATGTCTCTCGTATTGCACGCCGGGTTGGTGGCCGGTTCCTTCCTTTCAGGTCGAGAACGTCACACCACGATCATTCGATGGATCCTGCGGATGTCAGCGAGGAAGAGGGAGTAGAGTGCGGATACTTCCTGACCCCTCAGTTGAGGGCATGATGCCACATCTCAGGAGTTCGCCTCCCTGCCCTGTGGCCGGCCCTTGCAGTCATCCAATCTGCGCATCCGTCCAGGCGCAGAACACCAAGCTGCGGGCTCCCTGTCTGGGCGGCCAGGTCCGGGAGCGGGAGTCGCTGGGGGAGCGACACGCCCGGGAAGATCCGACTTCGGAGGAGATCGTAGGCGCGGCGTTTGGGAAAGATGGCTCGGTTCGAGAAACGGCCTGCCACGTGTCTCGACACCGAAGGTGGCTCGATTTCAGAAGGAGCTTCTTGCCCCCCTTGCTGCCCCACGTGAGGGCGAAGGAGTGTTGAGTGAGAGGGCGACTGATCACATGGCTCATTGACCGGGGCAGATCTCTGAGCCGACGAAGAAAGGCAAGAAACATGAAGCACGAGAACACTGGTTTTCGAACGAAGAAGTGGTTCGCGCCTGCGTTTCCGATTCTGGCGTTCTTGCTTGTCGGATTCCCGATTTGTGGACAAGTCGCGTGGGGGGACAACGCCCCCGCCGAACCCACCTGGGGGTGCGTGAAGTGTTGCTTCGCAGATCCACCGAAAAGCTGCTGCTGTCCTCGAGACGGGAAAGAAACCGGAAAAGTCGGCAACGGTAAGGGATGCGTGTACATCCCGGTCACGGCAGATGACCTCCCCGTTTCTGGCTACCTGGCTTCCCGTGACTGTTTGCTCTCTGTGGGGCCCTGGAGTCTCGAAGGGATCCGCGAGTGTCAGGGAGCCGTTCTATGGATCGAACTTCGTAGCGAAGAAGACCTTCTCGACTTCGAGTACAGCTACGTGCTATGTGATGGGGGCGAGCCGTACCTGGTGCCGATGCCAAAGGAACGATCTTCTGGCGAGCAGGTCAGCTGGGGCCGCATCAAGACCATGTATCGTTAGAAACCGTCGCACCATGTTGTGGGGCGATGGAGGGTCGTATCGTGAGCCGACCGCATGTGAGGCGCCGGTGTGCCGTTCCGTTTATCCGATGAGGAAAGAGGCTTGACCGAAAGCTTGGACCGGACCGGACGGAGTGGAACACGACCGAATCTGGCGGCTCTCTCGTACCTGCCGCGCGGGCTCCCGTTCGGGGATTCGGGTGAGCGGTTCGATGGGACTTGGGAGGCTTGAGCGATCTTGTGACGGATGAGGAGGGAGATCGATGAATAGGAGACGCAAAGGTCCGTTCGGGGAGGACCGCTTCGCCGACCAGAGAACAAAGACCCGCGTCGTGATTCTCGTCGCGGCTCTCGTGATCGGTTGTTCGGGGGCGATGGGCGAGGAGCTTCCGGCGGCGTCCCGGGACACGATCGCGACCGGATTGGTCTTTGCATACGGGAACGAGCTTCACCCGCCGTATGTGTTGGCGATCGTTGGGAACACGGTGCGGATCAACGGGGTCCAGGTGTTCCCGGTGTTGGAAGAGAGCGGAGAAGCGCCGGATCTTGGTCCGAAACCACCGCCTCCCGAACCGAGTCGAAGCCTGTTTGCTCTGAAGCTCGAGCTCGAGGCGCAAGGAGTGCCGCTCGACGAGATCACGCGACGGATGGCGGCCTTCATGGAGGTTCAGGAGGGCGTGGACTCGGTCAAGGTCGACTGCCCTGGCGTCTTTTGGGTCTATCGGACCGATGGTACGGAAGAGGCGGTTCTTACGTACCGCACTGCTCCTCCCCCGAGCATGGAGGAGCGGTGCCAGAAGGAGTTCGATAAACTCCGTCACAGCCTTGAATCGAACCAGATCCTCGTCATCGCTTCTGAAGGAACCGCGGGGTTGTCTTGCCCAAATACGCGGGAGGACCGTGAACGTTTGATGGCGGAGATCGATCGGGCGAGAAAAGCCTCAGAAGACGAGTTTCGTTTCGAGTACTGGCGGGGTACCATGCTGGGCTACCGCACGGCGAGGGAGTTCCACCGGCCGCTCCGCATTGAGGAGGAATGAGCGATGCAAGCAGGAAGAGTACTCACCGCTCTTCTCCTCTTGACTCCGCTTGGGGCAGGAGCGGTGCATCGCACGCCCGGAAACACGAAGGCGATTCTCCTCCAGCCTTACGAGTGGGCTTTGGGAGATGTGGGCGCTCAGTTCTGGCAGACGATGGAAGATCAGGGATACAAGCCGCGTACTGAGCTACGCGATCAGATCGCGAATCTCACGCCGTGCGTGACGCCGCAACAGTTTCGGAACTATCTCTCGGAAGGCTACGGTGTGTGGTTCATCAACACGCACGGGTTAAGGGTGGGATTCACGATCGCGGCGTACGAGAAGACACCGGCTGGCAAGGCTCAGAGAGACGCCGATTACGCCTATTGGGTCGCTCACGGATATGGCGAGTGCATCTACAAGGACGAATCGACTGATGGATGGGGTATCGGCTACAAAGCTTCCTGTATCCACAACGATTACCCGGACGTGGACGGAGAGGTCTACAACGCGTCGTGCTTTAGCGCTACCTATCAGGCCACTGCTTGGGCCAACGCGGCTGTGAACGAGGGGTATCCGGACACCTTGTATTTGGATGTGGCGACTGTCGAAGCTCAGCTCTTCTGGGAGCGCAAGAACGGCCAGTACGGGAAGCCGTATCGTCTGTCGGGAAAAGCCAGGCAGGGCATGGAGCTCAAGTACTTCGGAGACAGTACGATGGTCCTGTCGCCGACCGTCGCCGCGGTCTATCCGCCATCCGGGAGCTCGGTCGGTAGAATCGACGGATACGTGGAATTCGACTGCAACATGGACAGGACCGTGGATCCGCGGCGGATAGTCCAAGGATACGGCCATGCGTTCGGCGGCTGGATTCTCACGAAGAACGCCGAGTGGGTATCGGATACTCGCATCGCGTATCGAATCTCACCGAGTCGGGTCGGGAGCGGGTGCGGCGTCCTTATCGATTCGGCCGTCGCACGATCCGTCAACGGGCAGTACCTGGACGGGAACCAGAACCCGATCGGATCCGATGGACGAGGGCCGAATCGGGATCAGTACAGAGTCTCCTACGTGGCGGTTGACGTGGACACGCCGCCGTCCGCGAGCTTCGAGGGCGCTGGCGCGTTCGCGGATGAGAGCGGCGGGAGCCGCGTTTGGTGGATCACCGATCCGGAGCGCGGTTCGCTATCATTCACCGTCTACGGTGACGGAGCACCGCTGCATAGTGTTGCCGCAGACGGAGCGCCAGGCAGGCCACATTACTACGAAGTGAGCTTGCCTGGGCGATTCTCTTCCTGCGGGGTGATTGAGACCGAGATCGATGGCTCGGCGGGATCCGAAACCCGGTCCTTCTCGCCTACAGAACCGCCGCAGAACCTCAATGGTCTGCGCAGTTTGAACGGACTCGTCGAGAGATGGCATAGCCAGGTCGTGGAACCGGGAGAGTGGAAAGGCTCTCCGCCGCAACGTTCCCCGGTCGTGCGCGATTTCTACTACGTGAGCCGATTCCAGGACTTGCTGAACGCCTCGGCGCCGATTCGGAATTGGTGGGCGAGCCGCGGTTTCACGAGCACGACGGTGCTCCTGTCGACGCCTGATCCGGATGAGCTTCACGCGCTCGCTCAGGCCGTGTACGCGGACGCGATGGAGGCGGGACACCCGCGACTCCCGATGTTCGTCATTGTGGGAGAAGCGAACGAGGGGCTTGAGCCCTACAAGAACATCGTCGGGATGTACTACCCAGCGGACGTGGACAGTGGCTGTTGGTGGGCCTGTGCTTCCGATGCGATGACCTTCGACGTGGACGGCGATACTCTGGCCGACCTGCCCTGGACACGCGTCGTGGGGTTCACGTACCAAGAGATTACGCGAGAAGTCTCCTCCACGATGGAATGGCTGAACGGCATTCGGGTCGAGCCGAGCAATCGAACGCTCTTTACCGTTGGGGACAGAACAGCGAGCTGCACCGCTGTTGCGGAGCCGCTCGCGACCCTCTTGGAAGTCAAAGCGAGGTTCGAGAGCGAGCAGGTCCCGACGATACTGCTGAAGGACAGCGATTATGGTTGCTACAACTTCGGCGGACGCCTGCGCGACTGGTGCGCAAGCGTGGACGCTGGCGTCGGGGGCGTCTTCATCTCCGGACAGGTGTCGAACCGCTCGAATTGGTGCTACTTCCCCACCTGGACGCAGAATCCTCCATTCGCTCTGGATTCGCTGAAGACAAGACAACGGTTCATCCTCCACGGACCGGGATGCGGAATCGGGGACACGCATCGGAACAATCCGGAATGGTATCCAAGTCTGCTGAAGGCTCTCATGGCCGCCGATCCTGCCGTTTACCCATCGATTGTCGCTGCGTGCGCTCATCTTGTCGGGGGTTGGTGCGGAATGCACACGGAATGGGCGAAGATGTACACGGACCATCTGTTTAAAGCCTCGCCGGTGTACCAAGAGCAGGTTTTCCAGGCTTACCGCCAAATGGGGATAGAGGAGCGAAGCATGAAACCCTACTTGCTGGGGGTCGGTGTCTTCGGATTCCCGATTCCTCCTCACGGTCTCACCTGTGTGGGGGTTGAAGAGGAAAGAGCCTCCGTTGGGCCGCGAATCGCTCTGACAAGCTCACCCAATCCGTTCAACCCGGCGACAACCATCCGATTCGACTTGCCGCAGGAGAGACGAGTGAGCTTGCGGATCTACGACCTTGCTGGCCGGCTCGTGACAACACTCGTGGATGGAGAGCAGCTGATGGCCGGAAGACATGAGGCTAGTTGGGACGGACGGAACGAGCAGGGGCGACAGTCCGCATCCGGGGTCTACTTCGCCCACCTAGATGCTGGGTCTGACGCGAAGGTTACGAAGATGATCCTCTTGAGATGAGGACATACGTTCTCACCGTAGATTTGCCCTGAGGAGCCCGGCAGGTATCAGACCTGTCGACTTCCCCGGAGAGTTGGGGAGGAGGGCGAGAGGAGCGTGTTGTCAACTGAGGGAAAAGACATCCCGAGGTCCGCGAAGAAGGTGGTGTTTGAAATGCGAAGGGTTGGCGTTGGAATTGGGCTGTGCCTCGTACTCGTGGTCGCTTGTCCTCGCTTCGGCGACGTTCCAATCGTCTTCTCCTCCTCTCCGGCCAAGCCCACGGCCGACGACAGGCTCACGATCCGCTACGTCCCCGAGGCATCCCACTCACCCCTGGTCCGGTCCGAAAGGGTGGAGTTCCGGTTCACGTTGGTCGGTCCCGGGAAGGAGCTTTACACGGACGTTCTGCCGATGGTGCGGAAGGGGGGCGAATGGCGGGTGCGCCTCAGGCCGAGCGATTTCCTTCGCCCGAATCCGGTCGTGATGGTCTGTTCCTTCCTCGATTCCGAAGACCCGGAGATATGCGACTCGAATCAGGGGGACCCTTGGGTTCTCCAGTTCTACGAGGAGGGGAAGCTTGCGCGCGGGGCGGAGTTCCGTCTCTACCAACTCAGCAAGTCGAACTTCGGAATGCCGACCGTGGTGGGAACCCCGACCGGTGCGGGGAGAGGCGCGCGCGGACTCGATGCGGAGCTCGCTGCGCATCCGGACTTCTTGCCTGCCCGAGAAGCTCGATGGTTGTCGATCCTCGAGGAAGCTCGCGAGAACTCCGGCGTGTCCGACTCTCTCCGTCTCGCCATCGGGGGCGAGCTCGACGCGGTCTTTGATCGGAACCTCCGCTCCGAGGATCCGGATACGATGGTCGCGCCGCTCCTGGCGGTCTACGAGACGATCGGCGAGGCAGCGAAGGCGGAGTCCCTGTTGGCGCAGATCCGCCTCCGCTTTCCTGGAAGCCGTTTCGTTGCTCGGTGCGCATTCCATTGGGCCTACGCTCCCGACGATCTCGAGCCGGCGCTCTCCCGGCTGGGAGATTTCGTGAAGGACGACCCGGATTCCCCGGAAGCGGAACAGGCGCGCAACTTACTCTTCATGATCTACGACAACGTGATGCAGACTCCAGAGAAGGCCGGAGAGTTGGTCCTCGGCGGCAAGCCGATCGGCCGTGGTCATCTTGAGCGATACGCGGAGATTCTCGTCGCGGCCGGGGACATGGAGGGGGCGGAGGCGATCGCCCGCCGCTGCGTCCGAGAAGCGGAGGATGATGAGTGGTCGGGAAGCGGGCTTCTGACCCCGATGGAGTGGGAAAGGAAGAGGGAGGAGGAGTTGCGGGGCTACACGGTCCTGCTTGCCCGGATTCTCGGAGAGCGGAATGTGTATGACGAAGCGGCGGCCTTGCTCGAGCCGCTCGTCGAGGCGATGGCGCGGGCGGGAGACCGAGAGGGGCTCGGCGACCTCGCAGAGTACCAGAACAAGCTCGGAAAGAAAGCGGATGCGCTCCTCACGTACGAACGTCTCGGGGAATCCGCCCACGCATCGGACGAAGACCTTAGGGTCTGGCGCTCGCTCTACGTCGATGTGAAGGGGAGCGACAGCGGATTTGACGATCGCCTGGCGATGCTGGAGGAAAGACGAAGAGCGAATCAGCACCGGCAACTCGAGAAGCGCGCTCTCGACTGGCCCGCTCCGAACGTGACCCTGACGGATCTCGACGGCCGTCTTCACGCGCTGGAGGACTTCCGCGGCAAGGTTGTTCTCCTCGATTTCTGGGCGACCTGGTGCGGGCCTTGCCTCAATTCGCTCCCGAAGGTCGAGGAATTCCTCCAGTCGATCGATGCGCGCGAGGAAGTCGCGGTACTCGCGATCAACACGTGGGAACGGGGAACGCCCGACGAGCGGCGAGCGATGGTCGAGGAGAAGTGGGCGGAGCTCGGGCTCTCGTTGCCGGTCTACCTCGACTTGGGGGCGAGCGGAGAGGAGACATCGCCCGCCGCCGAACAATTTCGGGTGCCGTTCATCCCGACCTTGTTTGTCATCGATCGCGAGGGGAGGATCCTCTTCCGGCGAGGAGGCCTGTATGACGAAGGCGATAGAGAGGATCTCCGCCTGAAAATCGACTACGCGCTCTCTCGTGGGGCGCGGGCCGCGTCGTGATCCAGGCGGATGCTGTCGCTCCTGCAAATCCCGTCTGCGTTGAGATGCTTGGGGTTGCGGATCAGCCTCCTGGCGAGCGTTTCCGCTTTCCATTATGGGGTCCGTGACCTGAGCGGTGCGTTCT
>JAGUYC010000309.1 GCA_020061515.1 Gemmatimonadota bacterium | reverse complement strand
GAGAGGCTGGTCCGGGACGCGCGCGCCGGATGGGGCCCCCAACATCCTGCTTCTCGTGATCGACACGCTCCGCGCCGACCGACTCTCCTGCTACGGGAACCCGCGCCCGGCGAGCGGCGCGATCGACCGGCTCGCGCGGCAAGGGGTCCTTTTCGCGGAGACGATCGCTCCCGCTCCCCTCACGCAACCGTCGGTCGCGACGATCCTCACCGGCCTCTACCCGGCGGCCGCCGGCGTAATCAACCACCCGAACCGCCTCGAAGAAGACCGCTCGACGCTCGCCGAGATTCTCCGCGACGCCGGATACAAGACCGCGTTCGCGAACCCGCACCCGCTCCTCACGCCGGCGTGGGGATTCGATCGCGGATGGCACGAATACCGCTACCTGCACAAACCCTCGCGCTTCGAGGCCTCGCTCCTCGCCGATCTCCTTCGAAGGCTCCGCCTTCGAGGTCTCCGCGTGGGATACCAAGCCGACACAGTGACCGATTTCGCCGTTGAAGTTTTAAGTCGCAACCGATCGAAGCCGTTCTTTCTTTACGCGCACTACCTCGACCCGCACTTCCCCTACGTCCCGCCCCGCCCGTTCGATCGGCTCTTCGCGAACGAGGAAGCGCCGCGGCTCCTCGACAAGCGCCTCCCCGACGGGCGCCGGCGCATCTTTTCGATCGAGGCCTCCCAACGGCAGATGGAGGAGACGGTCGCCCTCTACGACGCGGAGATCGCCTTCACGAGCCGCGAGATCAGCCGCCTCCTCTCCACGCTCGATCGGCTCGGTCTCTCCGATCGGACGCTCGTCGCGCTCACCGCCGACCACGGCGAGAGCCTGGGCGAGCAGGGTCTCTTCTTCGCCCACACCCACTACCTCTACGATCCGACCCAGCACGTTCCGTTGATCCTCCGCTTTCCGGATCGGTTCCCTCGCGGGACGATCGTCGAGGCGCAAGCCGGCCTCGCGGACCTCGCCCCCACCCTTCTCGACGCGGCGGGAATCCGCCCCTCGATGGAGATGGAAGGGAGAAGCCTCCTTCCCCTTCTTCGCGGAGAAGAAACGGAAGGGCGATTCGCGTTCGCGGAGAACGGACGAACGATCGCTCGAAGCGGCGAGGAGGAGAACCCGCGATGGCTCGTCGAGGGGGACGCGGGGAAGTGGCGCATGATCCGCGCGGACGGATGGAAGCTCATTCGGATCCCGACTCCCTCGGGTTCCGTCTACGAGCTCTATGATCTCACGAGCGATCCGGGCGAGACGACGAACCTCGCGGACAGGAGGACGGACATCATGAAGAGACTCCTCGCACCGCTCGAGGAATGGCGTCTCGCTTCCGAATCGGGCTCGATCGCGGAGACGGAGATCGACGAGGAAACCCTCGAGGGCCTCCGCTCGCTCGGATATGTCCAATAGCTTCTCTACGAGTACTCGATCGGTTCCTCCTCGCCCGAGAGCACGCGAAGGGCGCCCTCGGCGAGCGCTTGGAGCTCGTCCTCGCCCGGATAGACGCGGACCGGCGCGATCCATCGGACGCGCTTCGCGAGCGCGTCGACGACCTCGGAGGCGTGCGCCATGCCGCCGGTGACGAGGATCGCGTCGACCCTCCCCTCGAGCACCGTCGCGGCGGCCCCGATCTCCTTCGCGATCTGATAGATCATCGCGTCGACGACGAGCTTTGCTTTCGCGTCCCCCGACGCGATCCGGTCGAGCGCCTCGCGAAGGTCGTTCGTTCCAAGATACGAAGCGACGCCCCCGCGCCGAAAGATCTTCGCCGCGATCTCCCTCTCGCCGTGCTTCCCCGAGAAGCAGAGCTTCACGAGCTTCATCACCGGAACCGAACCGGAGCGCTCGGTCGAGAAGGCGCCCTCCTCCATCGAGTTCGTCACGTCGACCATCCGGCCGTCCTCATGAGCGGAGACCGAGATGCCGCTCCCGAGATGGGCGACGACGAGCCGAAGATCCGGGTAGCGGGCGTTCGTCTCGCGCGCGTGGCGCTTCGCGACCGCTTTCGTGTTCAGCGCGTGCGACAGACACTCGCGGTCGAGGCCCTCGAGCCCCGAGAGCCTCGCCACGGGCGGCCACTCGTCGACGCTCACCGGATCGACGATGAACGCGCAAGAGCCGGGGGCTTCATCGGCGAGGGCGCGGGCCATCGGCGCGCCGAGGTTCGACGCGTGATCCCCCCGCTTCGCCTCGCGAAGGTCGGCGAGCATCTTCTCATGGATCGCGAACGTTCCGCTCGGGAGGGGTTTCAGGAGCCCTCCCCGGCCGACGACCGCGTCGAGGCGGCTTGCGTCGACCCCGCGCGCTCGAAGGCATGCCCTCGTCTTCTCGAGGCGAAGAGCGAGCTGATCGACGAGGGGGCGGCCCGCGTACGAAGCGAGCTCTTCCTCGCCGTGGCGCGCGTTCTCCTGAAAGAGCGCGCGCGCGTTCTCGAAAAGGCCGATCTTGGTCGATGTCGATCCCGGGTTCAAAGCCAGGATGCGCGCGGGACGTCTTTCATCCATGAATGATCACCCCCAGAGCGACCGCGTTCAGCTTGTCTTCGGCGCTCTCGACGCGCGAGGGGATGAGAACGGGGACGCGCGCCCCCATGATCACGTGCCCGCATGCGGACCCGCCGAGGTACTTGACTCCCTTTCCGAGAAGGTTGCCCGCCTCGATGTTCGGAACGACGAGGATGTCCGCCCGGCCCGCGACCGGGGAGCGGATCCCCTTCGCCTCCGCCGCCGAAACGAGAAGAGCGTTGTCGAGAGCGAGAGGCCCGTACACCTCGCACGATCCGAACTCCCCGCTCGCTCCCATCTCGGTGAGCGCCTTGGCATCGACCGTCGAGGGGAGCTTCTCGGAGACCGCCTCGGTCGCGCTCATGATCGCGACGCACGGCTTCTCGAACCCGAGCGCGTGAAAGACCTGGACCGCGTTCACGACGATTTCCTTCTTCTGCTCGAGCGTCGGAAGAACGTTCAGCCCTCCGTCCGTCACGCCGACGAGGCGCCGGGTCCCGCTCGTCCGGTCCTCGTAAAGAAGGACGTCGCTGAGGACTCGCCCCGTGCGCAGGCCCTTCTCTTTGTCGAGAACCGCGCGGAGAAGTTGATCCGTGCGCAGATGTCCCTTGAGAAGCACCGATGCCTCTCCCCTTCTCGCGAGCGCGACGGCCGCGTCCGCCGCCTCGTCGGGACCCACGGCGCCGAGAATCCTCGCTTTCGCCGCGAGATCCCTCTCGCCGGCCGATTCCAGCTTCTCCCGGATCTTCCCCTCATCGCCGACGAGCACCGCCTCGGCGATCCCGAGCGCGACCGCCTTCGAGATGGCGGAAATCGCGACGTCGTCCGCGGCGTCGACAACCGCCACCGGCTTCGGTCCCAGGTTCTTCGCGCGCTCGATCAGCTCGGCGAAGCTGGACATCGGGCGCTTCGTACTGGCGTTCGCGTTCATACACGAAGACTCCTTCTCGTACAATCGACCGATGAACGTTTCAAATCCGGGGTTGTTGGACCGCGCCCGGCCGGACATCGGGCCGAAAGCGCCCGCTCGCGGCCCGGCCGGGCCTTCCGCGTCTATCGGATGAGCAACATCTTTCGGGTCTCGCCGCCGCGCTCCGTCTCCAGCCGAGCGAAGTAGACGCCCGAGGAAGCCGGAAGCCCCGCTGCGTCCGTGCCGTCCCAAACAACCGAGTGGACGCCGCGCCCGCGCTCCTCGTCGAGAAGCCGCGCGACCCGGCGGCCCGCCGGGTTCAACACATCGAGCACGACGCGCGCCGGATCGGCCAAACGGAAGAAGATCGCGGTCTTCGGATTGAACGGGTTCGGCCGGTTCTCGAGAAGAACCGCCGGCGCGGCCGGAAGCGGGGCGGAGGCCACGGCCGTCTCATCGCCGATGAGGAGATCGAACCCCATGAAGCCGAGGTAAGCGGTCACCCAGGCCTGGTCCATCGTGTCCGTATCGGCCGGCTGCGCCTGAATGCCGCCGTCATCGTCCGTGTCGAAGGCGCGAAGATAGTTCGTCATGTTCCGGTGGCGCGTTCCCCAGATCGGATCGCCGGTCGAAACTTCAAGACGCTTCATCCCCAAAGCATACCACCCGTTCCACGCGTTTTCCCAGGAGCCCGGATCGGCGACCGTGTCCATTTCGGCGACGTGGGAGGCGACCCAGAGCGATTCCTCCTCCGGATGATGCCGGAAATAGGATTCGAGAAGGCCCCACATCACCGCTCCGCCCGACATCGCCCACTCCTCGTTCGAAAGGATGAGCGGGTCGCCGTTCACCCAATTCTTCACGCGGTTGCCGCGGCGTTCGGCGGTATCGATCCAGGTCGCGTTTCCGCGCCGTACTCCGTATTCATAGAGGTTCCCGGCCGCCCAGGCGAGCACGGGCGGATTGACGAGGTTGTGGAAGCCGGTCGTCCCGGTGCGCGCCAAGTTGTGCGTGTTGAGATATCCGGCGCACGAGTCCGCGTAGTCCATGTACGACGAGTCGCCGAAGACCTCGACGTACTTCATCTGCGCGCGGAGCGCCCACCCGCAGTTGTAGATGCGGTAGTAGCCGGCGACGAGGTCGTCCCCGCCTTCCTCGTCGTACGCGGGATGGCTGAGGACATACGTCCAGGAAGCGGCGAGATTGCCGAGAAGCGACGAATCGCCGGTCAGCTCGAAGAACCGCGAGAAGATCCAGATCGACTCCGAGGTGTTGTCCGTCTGGATGATGTCGAGAAGGTGCTCCCCCTCGCGGATCCCGCCGTACTCGGGGTCGAGCGTGTCCGCGACTTGCATCGAGGCGATGAAGCTCGCGGCGAGCCCGAAATCGGCGAGGTCGTCGCCGCTGAAGAAGAGGCGCGCTTCGTCCCGGAGAAGTCTTTCCTCCGCTTCGAAGGCGGCGCGGGCGCGCGCGGCGTCCTCGGGCGTCCACGGAACGGTGGCGAGCGCGGGGAGGGCGAAGAGAAGGAGCGCGAACGAGAGGAGAAGTGCGCGTCGCATGTCGGACCTCGCTTTCCGAGAAAGGCCTATTGGTGTTCGATCATCCCGCGATGTCTGTATTTTACCAGAAACAGGCCCTTCTTTCACTTGTTCCGGAGACTATCCGGAAGCCCTCGGCGACCCCGCGAGGCTCGATCGGCCCAGAGAAACAGCGTTGACCCGAGCCCGAGTCGCCGGGTATTCTCGGAGCCCGATCCGCGACGCCGCGGCGGGAACCGCTTGCGAAGGATCCGCTTGCGGCCGGCGGGATCGGTCGATCCGTTCACGAGGAAGCTCGAGAGCGTCCGAAGCGGCGCTGCGGAGGGGTTCTTGTTCTCTCTTTCTTCGCGAGCGGCTCTCGGCTCCGCGTTTCTGGTTCTCCTTCTCTCCCCCGTTCTCTCGACCTCCTCTCTCGAGGACTCGGTTCCGCTTCTTCCGCGGCTCGCGGAACCGGAAGGAGGCGCTTCGATACGCGCTGCGGACGCGATGCTCCGCTGGGAAGGCGTTCCGGGCGCGAAGACCTATCACGTCTTCATCTCGCCACGTCCATTCGCGCCGCCGGCCGATCGTTCCGCGATCGAAGAAGACTGCGCGCACGTCACGACGGAGAGGAATTGGATTCACGCGGCACGGCTCGGGCTTCCGGAAGGCGGAAGCGAGCGATGGTTCTGGACGGCGGCGATCGAGCGGGGAGGCGTCTTCCTCGCCCCGGCGCCCCGTTCGTTCCGGCTCATCGAACCGAATGCCTCCCGCGACGCGGCCGCGCCGATTCGCAAGATCGGAACGAGGGAGGAGGAACGAGGCGCAAGCCGCGGCGCCGTTCTCTTCTCGAACGGAGAGAGGGCGGCCGGAGCCGCGCCGAAGACGCTCGGCTCGGCGGGTGCACGATACTGGATCGTCCGTTTCGAGGGTCCGATCCGCGAGGAATGGAAGAAGGCGCTCGAAAGAAAGGGGAGGCGCGCCGCGGGATACCTTCCGGACGACGCGCTCGTCGTCCGTGACTCGCCCGAGAACGCGGAGAAGATCCTCGCCTCTCCCGGCGTCGATTGGGTTGCGCCCTATGAGGCGCGGTTCAAGATCGAGGCCTCTCTCGCTTCGCGAGCGACGGGGGAGGGAAGGGTCGTCGCGCTCCTCTTCCCGGGCGAGAGCGCCGAATGGACGGCGGATTCCCTCGCGCGCGCCGGCTTCCATGTACTTGATCGATCAACAAATACGATCGTTCTCCACGCGGGCGGCGAAGAAGTCCGGCGTCTCGCCGATTTCCATGAGATCCGCTGGATCGAGCCCTTTCCGGACCCGGTCTTCTTCAATCAGGACTGTCAGTGGGTCGTGCAAACGAACACGGCCGGGAACCGAAGCGTTTGGGCGCGGGGTCTTCGGGGCGAGGGGGGGCTCCTCTCTCTTTGCGACAGCGGGCTTCGCGCGTCGCATCGGATGTTCCACGACGCGCTCCGAACGATCGCCGAGTACGGAGACTTCCCGGACCACCGCAAGATCATCGCCTACCGAAAGGCGTGCGACTCTCCCCTTATTCTGTTTGGGGACGACCCGGGGGCTTCTTATCACGGCACCCACACCGCATGCACTCTTGCCGGAAACGACAGCACGTTCGGCGCAAGCGGGCTCGACGGGATCGCTCCCGAAGCGCGCCTCTTCTTCGTGGACGCGGGCGGGAGCTCGAATATCGTGCACGTGCCCGCCGACCTCGCCGACCTCTTCCTCCCCGTCTACGAGGGGAACGGGGCGGGAGCGCCGCGGATCATGTCGAACTCGTGGGGAGTCCTCGGCGGAGGGGCGTACGATTTTCGGTGCGAGCAGCTCGACCGCTTCGTGTGGGAGCACAAGGACTTCCTCCTCGTCTTCTCCAACGGAAACGGCGCGGTCGCGAACTCGGTCGCGTCTCCGGCGGCAAGCAAGAACTGCGTGGGGGCGGGCGGGACCGGAAACGGTTCACAGGCGAACCAAATCTATTCGAGCACGAGCCGGGGCCCGACCGATGACGGACGCATCAAGCCGACGCTCTGCGCTCCCGCGCGGCTCGCCTCCGCCTCGGGCGAGACCGACGCCGCCTACCAAACGCTCGAGGGGACGAGCATGGCTGCGCCGTCGATCGCCGCGAGCGCGGCGCTCGTGCGCCAGTACTTCATGGAGGGATGGTACCCCTCGGGCGCGAAGGATGGGTCTCGGTCTCATGCTCCTTCCGCCGCGCTTCTCCGCGCGATGCTCGTCTCAGGGAGCGTGTCGGACATCGCCGGCCACGCGATCCCGTCGTTCGACATCGGATGGGGAAGAATCAACCTCGAGGACGCCCTCTTCTTCTCCGGCGATTCGAAGCGTCTTGCGATTGCCGACGAATCCCCCGGCCTCTTCACCGGCGAGATCGATGTCTACCGCGTGATGGTCGCCTCGAGCGTCGAGCCCTTGAAGGCGGTTCTCGTTTGGACCGACTACCCTTCCACGCCCGCCGCCTCGCGAAACCTCGCGAACGATCTCGATCTCACGGTGAAGAAGGACGGCCTCGTCTATCTCGGCAACGTCTTGTCCGGCGGGGTTTCGATCGCGGGAGGAACGCGCGATTCCTTGAACGTCGAAGAATGTGTTCTCCTCGCGACGGCGGCGGCGGGAGAATGGACGATCGAGGTGGCCGCCGCGGCCGTTCCTTTCGGACCCCAGCCGTACGCGCTCGTCGTCACCGGCGCGCTCGAGGCGAACATCGGGTCGATCTCCCTCGATCGGAACTCCTACGGCGCGAACGACACGATCTCCGTGCGGGTCGAGGACGGAGACGCGCCGAACGCTTTCGTCCTCCTCTCCTCCGACACGGAGGTCGAACCGGAAAGCCTCGCGCTCGAGGGGAGCGGGGGTCTCTTCGTAGGGGCGATCCCGACGACCACGGCGGAGCCGGTTCGCGGAGACGGCCTTCTTTCGGTGAGCCACGGCGACTCCGTCCGCGCGGAGTACCAAGGCCGGACCGCGGGCGCGGCCGCGTGGCTTCGCGG
>JAGUYC010000198.1 GCA_020061515.1 Gemmatimonadota bacterium | reverse complement strand
GAGGAGCGCAGCGACCAAGGCTCGGCGACTCGCGAGCACCGAGCGGACAGCCGCCGACGGGCCCCGCCGTTCGCCCCCCGGCTAGATCTCTTCGAGCTTCTCGTACTCCTCCCTCTCCTTCTTCTTCTTCTCGCGCTCGATCAGCTGATCCTGACGCGCGACCTCTCGCTTCGCGTACTCGGACCAGATCGGATCGCCGAGCGAAGACGCGCGCTGGAACTTCTGCTTCGCCTGCTCGTACATCGCTTGCCGCTCGAGGATCCTCCCCCACACGCACCATCCGCGCGCGTTCCGCTCGTCGAGCTCGATCCCCTTCTGCACGTTCCGAAGGGCCTCGTCGTACTTGCCGATCTTCGCGGAGGCCTGGAGGTCGGAGAGCCGCACGAGCGCGTCGGCGTCGGAAGGGTTCTTCTTCACGACTTCCTGATAGGTGGTGGCGGCGGCCGTCGTGTCCCCTTCGAGGAGCTGCACGACGGCATAGTTCTTGAGATAGGCGGTGTTGTCCGGCTCGAGCTCGGCGAGCACCCGGAAGAGATCCCTCGCGGCGGCGTAGTCCCCCTTCTCGGCGGAGAGCTGGGCCACGGAGAGCATCAGCCTTCGGTTGGTCGGCTCCTTCTCGAGCATCTCCCTCTGCGCCGTGTAGAGATCCTCCGTTCGTCCGAGCTTCTTGTAGACGACCGTGAGCCGTTGGCGATAGTCGTCGTTCCCCGGATCGAGCTCCGACGCCTTCTCGTAGGCGCCCTGCGCCCCTTCCCAGTCCTCGATAAGCTCGCGATAATAGCCCTTTTCGTAGTAGAGCTTCGGATCCTCCGGGCTCAGCGCCACCGCCTTGTCGATCTCTCCGGCGGCGGCTCGATGGTCGCCCCGGTCGCTGTGGACCGCCGCGAGACGCGCGAACCCCTCCGGGTCGTCCGAAAACTTTTGCGTATAACCCTTGAAGAGTTCAAGCGCTTCGTCGGCTCTTCCCTGCCGAGAGACGGAGAAGGCGAGGAGCGTGTGCGCCTCGCGCGAGCCGGGCCTGATCTCGATCACCTCGCGGTACGCCTGCTCGGCCTGCGAATAGAGCTCGCTGTCGAGATACTGGCGCCCGCTGTTCATGAGCCGCGCGGCTTTCGTCTCCGGATCGACGGTGACGTCCCGTTCGTAGACGATCACGTCCTCTTGGGTTTGGCACGAGAGGCCGGCCGCGGCGAGTAGGCCCGCCAAAACCCACGGGATCCAGGTCCTCCGACCCCGGTCGTTCATGGTCTTCTTCCTCCTCGAGACCCCTCGCCTGTTGACACACGCGCGCGGGGGATGCGGTTTCCACTCTACCGGCGGGCCCGCGGGGCGTCAACGCCCCTGCTCGCGCCTCACGCGGTCGATGTTCCGGCGGGATTCGACTGCGAGACGGTGCTGGGGCGAGAGGGCCATCACGCGCTCCCACTGCCGCACCGCCTCCTTGTAGATGCCCGTCTTGGCGAACAGCACCCCGAGCCCGAAGTGGGCCTCCAGGCAGCGGTCGTCCAGGGCGAGCGCCTTGCGGTACGCGTCCATCGCTCCGGAGACGGAGGTCTTTTCGCTCTCGTCTCCGGAAAGAAAATCGCCGTAGTACGCGAAGAGCACCGGATCGTCCGGAGTCTTCTTGATCCGCTCCCGGTAGGCGGCGTCGATCTCGTCGCGGCGCCCCGCCTCCTCGAGCACGAACGTCAGGTTGACGAAAACCCGGAAGTCGCCTCCCGCCGCGAGCGAGCGCCGGTAGGCGTCGACCGCCTCCTCGATCATCTCGGCGTCGTGATACGCGTTGCCGAGCCGGAAGAGAACCTCGGCCGAGTCCTCCTCGGTTCCGAGCAGGGCGAGATAGGCCTCGATCTTCTCCAGCGGGGGACGGGCCTCGATCTTCTCGTAGTCCTTGGCGCCGGCCGTCGCCGCGAAGACGAAGACTAGGAAGGCCGCCGCCGCGATCCATCGAATGTTCGCGTGCATGGTTCTTCTCTGTCCTTCTCTCGGTTGCAGACCGCAACAGGTTCTACCGCAATGAGTTAAAGCCTACGCCATTCCCGGCGGCCTGTCAACCCGAAAGGATCCGGAGGGCGAGCGCGCCCGATGAGGCGAGGGCGAGGCAGTACCAGCCGAACCGATGAAGACGCCCCCCCAGAACGACCCGAACCAGATACCGGAGCGCGAGATAGCCGGAGAGCATCGCGACCGCGGTTCCAAGAAGAGCCGGGAGAAAGATCGCGGTCTCCCCCTTCGCCCCCGGGAGGTCCAAAGCGGTCAGAAGGGCCGCCCCGAGGATGGCGGGGACCGAAACCAGGAAGGAGAACTCGGCCGCCTCCTTCCGGCGAACGCCGAGGAAGAGAGCCGCCGCGATCGTCGCTCCCGACCGCGAGATCCCGGGGAGGATCGCGACCGCCTGCGCGAGGCCGATGAGAATCGCGATCCGAATCGTGACGGTTCTTCCCTTCTCGGGGGCGAGGCGGGTCGCGAGCAGGAAGAGCCCGGTCGCCGCGAGAGCAAGAAGGGTCGCGCCCGGCCTCTCGAAAAGCCCCTCGATCGGCTCCTTCAACAGGATGCCGACGACCCCCGCCGGAACGAGACCGACGAGGATCGCGAGGCGGTAGGCGTTCGTCTCGCGGTCGAAACGCGGGCGAAGAAGGTCGGCGACTTTGCTTCGATAGTAAAAGACAACGACCAACGCCGTTCCGACATGAAGCATCACCTCGAGAAGAATTCCTTCCGCTCGGAGACCGAGAAGCGCTTGGGCGAGGACCAGATGCCCCGAGCTCGAGACGGGGAAGAACTCGGTGAGCCCTTGGACGAGACCGAGAAGCGCGGCCGCGAGGGGGCTCATCTCTAGAGGAACCTCCCGGCGAGCATCGCGGTCATCGCGACCACCATCTGTCCCTTGAGAACGCGAGAGAGAAGACCGAGGTTGGAACGGTCCGGCCGGCGAAGGCAGCGGGCGTAGGCGACCGCGAGGAGAAGGTCCACGCCGACGAGAACGATCAGAAGATAAAGGACATTGTAGAGGCCGAAAAGGAACGGCAGCGGCGAGAGAAGGACGAGGAGCGCGAGCGGCACCCCGGAGAAAGCGAGCGCCCTCCGGTCTCCAAGGACGATCGCGAGGCTTCGGCGCCGTCCCTTCCGGTCGCCGGGAGCGTCGGCGATATCCTTCACGATCTCGCGCCCGAAGTGGAGGAGAAACGCGAAGAGCGCCGGGACGATCCCCGCCGCGAGAGATCCCCCGAGGTGCGCGCCGAGCAGAAGAGCGGACGAGGCGACCGCGCTCACGAGCAGGTTCCCGGGAAGGCCGGTCCTCTTGAGAACTGCTTCGTACGCGGCGAGAAGAACGGCCCAGATCGCGAGAACCGCCGCGGTCGTCCCGCCGGAGAGAGACCCCGCGGCGAAGGCTCCGGCGAGAAGAAGCGTCCCGAGAACGGCCGCGCGGCGCGGCGAGACGGTGCCCGAGGGGATCGGGCGATCCGGGCGGTTCACGCGGTCGACGAGGCGGTCCGCGCAATCGTTCCACACATAAAACGATGCGACAAGAAGGACCGCGCCGGTTATCCCGAAGAGAAGCGAGGCCCGATCGCCGGCGGCGCCCGCGAGAAGATACGCGAGAAGGATCGCGCCCGCGAGGATGAGGAGGTTCAGGGGGCGCACGAGACGGAGGAAGGCGCTCATCGCTTCCTCCCCGGACGGAGCGCCTCGAGGAGCGCGCCGACCTCCCGTTCGAGAGCGGCGAGGCGCTCCCGGTCCGATCGCGCGCTCTCGACCGCCCGAACGAGGGCGCTCCCCACGACCACCGCGTCCGAGTGGGGCGCG
>JAGUYC010000320.1 GCA_020061515.1 Gemmatimonadota bacterium | reverse complement strand
CACCAGGGCGTCCGCCGGCAAACGGCCCCCCGCGCGCTCCTCTGCCGTCGGGGCCGGCGCCCCCAACCACAGACCCTCCAAACCGTCCGGGTCCACTTCCATCTCCGCGGCCGGCCTGGGATCCGGATACTCGTCGGCGCCGAAGGCGGCGGGAACTCCAAGGGTGAGGATCGCCGCGACGGTGACGAGAGCCCGGAGGTAGCGTCGAACCATGATCGCCTCCTCTCCGCACGCAGGCTGGATACCGGAGAACCAGCCTGCTAACTTCATTATACTCAACCGCCTTCACGTGTCAAGGCGGATCCCGCCGGCGAACCCATCGGCATTCCGGAAACAAAAAGGGGTCCGGAGGCTCGGGCTGCGGCCCCTCCGGACCCCGTCGATCGGTTACCCCCTGGCGCCGAAAGCGCTCCGATCCCCGATCGTTCGAACTCGGATCAATAGCAGTACGTCCTCTCTACGCCTCCTTCCGATCGCCTGTCTCCGCCGCGGGGCTGTTTTCACGACCCGGCTGGTTCAACGTCTTCCGCTCGGGCACGGCGAGATCCTTCCCTCCGTTCGGAGGGACGAGATCCGCCGCCCGTTCCCAGCCGGCGTTCACCGCACAGAAGCGGGCGATCGCAAACGCCAGAACGAAGTACCCAACAAGGACCCCAAAAACGATCGCGATCTTCATCTACATACGCGAGACCCCCTTTCCCTCCAAAAGGAACGGAACATCCAGCGGACTCTCCGCAAGTTCGGTACCAGAGGACCCGCGGACGGGTACGAAGAGGGTCTTCTGGAGACCGATCGATGGAACGTTTAATCTTTTAACAAGTTAGGAGAGGCGCTCCGCTTCGGATGCCGGGAGTTCCTAGGACCACGCCGGTCGAGAGATTGTCCAGAAGCTGACCGTGTAGCCGCTTCCTGTCTATGGACTATCCACGAGAACCCAGCCGTCCGGCGGGCAAGGTGTCGGCTTGAGGGCTTGCCGCCCAAAGATGAGAATAGCAGATCCGCGAGCCGCGTGCGAGCCTTTTCTCGCCTCCAGCCCCCGGCGCTCCTAGCCTTCCAAGGACTGAAGAAGCCGGCGGACTTCCTGGGCGCGGGGATGCCTCGGGGAGAGGTCGAGAAAACGGCGCAGGTGGGGGATCGCTTCCGCTTCCCGGCCCGACTGGATGAGGGCGGAGGCGAGGTTTCCGTGCGCCTCCGCTTCCTCCTTCTCGGCGAGAAGCTCGCGGAGGAGAGCGATCCCCTCTTCCGGGCGATCCCCCTGACAGAGAAGCACAGCGAGGCTCATCCGGATCCGCCGGTTCTCCGGATCGACCTCCACGGCGGAGCGCAGGAGGCGCGTGCCTCCTGCCGCGTCCCCCGTCAGGGCGGAGAGGATTCCGCGTTGATGCAGCGTCTCGGGATCTCCGGGGACAAGCCGGAGGAGCGCGTCGTAGACCGCGAGCGCCCCGTCGACCGGACCGGCCTCGCCGTAGAGGAAGCCGATGCTTCGAAAGTACTCGATGAACTCGCGATCGGAAGCTCCCGCCGGATCGAGCCGTACGTTCGGGCGCGGCGGCGCGGCCGGATCCCTTCGAAGCACCCGAATCTCCGGCCCGGCCCCCGCGGCGGACGCGAAGCGGGCGACCGGCCGAAAGCGTTTCTCGATTTCCGCGTAGAAGGCGCCCTGGACCGGAAATCGAATCGGGTCGCTTCGATACCTCGCGCCGATCTCCTCGGAGAGGACCACGTAGTCGAACCACTGATACGGCTCGAACCGATAGAAGCGGGCGGCGCGATCGACGTCGATCGAAAAGGAGGGGAGGATCGCCGTGCGATACCAGGGCTTCGCCTTCGTCCGGGCAAGAAGCGTCTCGCGGATCGGCGCGAACTCCTCCTCTTCCGCGTACCTTCGAAGCTCGCTGGAGGAGCGGAGGTTCGCCCCGTGGGGCTCGACCAGAACGAGCGCTCCGTGCGGCACGGACGCTTCGATCCACTCGCGCGCCTCGGTCCGCGTGTCCTTCGCGCCGAGACGGGCGGCCTCCCGCCCCGTCGCGAGGGCGGGAGCGACAAGGAGAAGGAGAACCGCCGCGGCGTGGAAGCTCGTTCTCCTGCGAAGCCCCTCCGGAAGCACGCGGTCGAGAGCGACCGCGGCGAGAAGCGCCAAGGGCGGAACCGCGGGGAGCGGATAGTGCGGCGCCTGCATCCGGCTCGCCGAGAGGAGAACGAAGAAGACCGCGGGAATCGGGAGGAAGATCCGCTCGACGCCCCGCGGCCGAAGGAGAGCGGCCGCGAGACCGACGAGCGAAACGCCGAAGAGGAGCGGGCCGAACCCGTTCGCGAAGAGCGCGAGCGCTCCCTTCACCCCTTCGCCCGCCCCGCCGAAATGGCCTTCCCTCATGTGAAGACGCTCGGCGCCGATGTCGCGCAGGAACGAAGCAAAATCGAGGAGCACGTACGGGCTCGCGGCGAAGAAGACCGACGCAGCGATGAGAAGCGCAAGAAGAACGCGCCGAATTCGGAACGGTTCCGAGCGGAGATGTTCGGCGAGCGGAAGGTTGAGGAGTAAAAGAGCCCCCGGATACTTGGTCGCGGCGGCAAGACCGGCCGCGGCGGCCGCGAGGTGGATCGCCCGCGGCCGCTCTCCCCGCGCGTGCCGCACGGCGAAGAAAAGAGAAAGAACGGCGAAGAAGGTCATCGCCACGTCCACCTCGACGAACCGGGACTTCTGGACGTGCACCGAGTGAAGCGCGAGAAAAAGGGCCGCCGGGACCGCGACCCGCCTTCCTCCGACGGCGAGGCCGATCGCGTAGAGGACGAAGACGGATGCCGCCCCGAGAAGCGCAGTCAGGATTCGTCCCGCGCCCACGAAGAGGGCGGGATCGAGGTGATAGGCGGCCTGGAACGCGGTCGCGTCCGGGAACGCTCCGGCGATCCGCCCCGCGGCCCGAAGGAGCGCCTGCACGCCGAACTGCAAGTAGAAATAGAGCGATGGATAGTTGAAGAAGCGAGGGTTGAAGTCGAACCCTTCCTCGCCCCACCCCCAGAAGCCCCACGCCTTCTGTACCGAGGTCGCCTCTTCGTAGACGTCCGGGAATCCCCAGTCGAGACAATGAAGCCTGAGAACGAGCGCGAGTAGCGCGATCAGGAAACCGATGAAGGATGGGCTCCGCACGCGCCGCCTCACGGGGATCCTCCGAGACGCGGAGGCGCTCGCGAGAGGACCGCGCCCCGCGGGACGACTATACCGCGACGCGGCGTCCGAGCGGAAGACGGTGATCGAGAGAACCGGGAGCGCTCGGCCTGCGCGCGGGGAGGAATCGAGGCTCCCGAGGATCAGGGCCGGGCGCGCCGGGACTCTTCCCCTTCGAAAGGCCGGACGAACCCCTCTCTCGAGGGAGAGTTGTCCTCGCCGTCCGTCGGATCGATTCCGTCGACCGTTCGCTCCCACCTGGAGTTGATCGCGCAGACCTTCCCGACGACGACGGCGATCAGCACGTAGACCGCGGCGAGAAGGACCAACCAGAGAAGGATCATCCCGCCCCCTCCCGAGGCCGCAGGCTTTCCCGCTCCTCCTCGAGGCGCGCGAAGAAGCGCTCCTCCTCCGCCGTCAGCCCGTCCGTCGAGAGAGCCTTCTCGATCACCTTCATCCGGCTCCTCTCGCGCTCCACGAGAACGACGCGGCGCCCGTCGCTGCTCTCCAGATCGCGCACGCGAAGGAGCACGAGCTCCGAAACGGCGAGCCCCGCCACCGCATCGACGAACGAAGGCGAGAAGTCCTCGCCGAGGACGATGAGATGAAGACCGCGCCCCGGATCGAGAGCGCGATCCGGAAACGCCCGGCGCAGCCACTCGACTCGGCTTCGCACGAAGGAGACGATCCGGCCTTGCCGATAGAAGGTCCGCGTCTCGTCCTCGAGAACATCGATCACGCTCACCGTGCCGTCGCCCCTCCCGCCGAGGATCGGGATCTCCTCCCCGTCCGGGAGGGGAACCCAGGTCGCGAGGATCTCGAAGTCTTCGGCGACCAAAGCCGGGTGCTCGATCGCCCACGAGACGAGATCGCGGTGCGCGTTCTGGCGCGCGACGATGAATGTCGTCTCGGGAGGCGGGACCTTTCTCATGGCGCACCTCCGAGCACGACGTTCAGCCGGCGCACGAGGGGATCCACTCCTCCCTCGCGCCGCTCGCGCATCCGTTCGAGCCGCGCCGCGAGAAGCCCGGCGACGACTTCCGGATCCCCGCCCCCCCACACGGAAAGACGCCACCCGAGGAACTCCGCGGCCGCCTCGCCGAGCCGCTCCGGCGCGATCCGGCCCCAGGGGCCTGCGGACCTCAGGATCGGCACGAGCGTGGGGAGCGTCCCCCCTTCGACCCTTGACAGTTCACGCATAAAATGATAGGCGCGCCGGAGATCCGCGACCTCGTTTCCGATGAGAAGAAGCGTCGTGTCGCCGTTCCTGAGCAGCGCGCGGCTCTCCTCCGATCCTTCTCCCGCCGCGAGAAAGAGAAGCGGAGGATCCTCGCCGGCGCGGATTCTTTCCAGAAGATCCTCGCCCGTCAGATCGCCCCCCTCTTCCCCCTGCACCCGATAGCAGACCTCCACCGAGTCGATGCGGAGAGAGGGGAATCCGCGCTCCTCGAGAGCGGCGCGCAAGGCGAGAAGGAAATCTTCCCCCGGAGGGCCGGCCAGGTTCCCGACCGGGATGAGCGCGCGAGGGGGCGGGTTCGGCGAGACGCGGCCCCCGGTCTCGGGAGCGTCCGGCGCGCGCGCGGAGAAATAGACCTCGGAGAGATCCTTCAGGCGGCGGGCCTTCGCTTCTTCCCCGGCGGGGGAGCGCCGGGCGGGGATCATTGGTCACCGACGAGAACGACGGAATTCCGAAATCCGGTCTCGCCGTACTCGTGGACCTCGTTCGCCGGGTCCTCGATCCATTCCCCATCCACGATGTACCGATACTGATGGGACCCTTTGGCGACCCGCACGCGGATCGTCCAAACGCCGCTGATTGGATCCCGCTTCATCTCGCCCTGCTGCGGGTCCCAATCGTTGAAGCGTCCCGCGAGCTGGACCTTCCGCGCGCCCGGAGCGTGCAGCCGGAAGATCACTTCCTCGCCGCGAACGGACGGACCGAACAGCTTCTCTTCCCACTTCCGGAGGTTCTCCACCTCGACCACCGGCGCGCTCTCAACGATTTCCGTGGAGAGGGCCATGTAATCGTTGTCCAGCTTCGAATGGCGATGCGCCCGTCCAACCGGCAGGCCTCTCGCCGCCGCGTCCTTGGCGACGACCGAGTGGTGGATCACCGTCTCGAAGAGCTGCTCGCCGAATCGCTCCGAAAGCGACTCGAGGAACTCGCGCGCGTAGCGGGTCTGGCCGTGAAAGTCGGTCGCCAGCACGCGCACGAGGATCCGGCGCCCCGTGTTCCGCTCGACCATCTCGATCGTTTCGAGAAGCCTCTCGAGCCCGTGCACGGAGAAGCTCGACGTCTCGACCGGGATGATCGCCTCGTCGGCCGCCACAAGCGCGTTGATCGTGAGAAACCCGAGACTCGGCGGGCAGTCGACGATCACGTAGTCGTACGGACGCCCGAGGTCCGCGAGCGCCTGCCGGAGACGAAGCTCCCTCTCCGGCTCCCCGGCGAGTTCCTGCTCCAGCGAGGCGAGGGAAATGTTCGCCGGGACCACGTCGAGCTTGTCGGAGAAGGGAAGGAAGAGATCGGAGACGGCGAGCGGCGGGCGGACCAGGGAGTCGCGAACCGTGCGATCGAGGAGATCGGTGTCGAAGCCGAGCGCCAGGGACGCATGCCCCTGCGGGTCGAGGTCGACGAGCAAGACGGTCTTCCCGAGCTCCGTCAAGGACCAGGAGAGGTTGACCGCGGTCGTGGTCTTTCCGCACCCCCCCTTTTGGTTGGTAACGCAAACGGTGTTCATAGGCGCCCCCCTAGCCTGTTACCCGAACCTTCGACGTACAAAGAAAAACCCGCCTTGGCGAAGACGGGTGCCTCGACAAACATGAGAACGACGGCGCTTACGATCCGCCGCACCTCGGCCCGTGCGCATACGAAGCATGAGCGTCGCCTCTCCTTCCGCCGCCTTGCCTCATCGGATCTTCAGCGCAACCCCCCTACTTTCACGGCGTTAAGCCACGCTAGTGAGGTTCCGTCTCACATGTCAAGAAAAAAATGAAAAGGGGCCGCTCAGCAGATGCGCGGGAGCTGTTCGCCGCTCAAGAGATCGAGGATTCTCGTCGCGCCGATACGGCTCCGGAGCGAGACGACCCCCGGGGTTTCCCCGATCGTCTCGCCGATGCGGCACGCGCCCGCGGAGACCGGATACGATCGAAGGATCGCGAGCGTCCGATCGGCTTCCGCCTCGCAAACGAAGGCGATGAAGCGCCCCTCGTTCGCCACGTAGAGCGGATCAAGACCGAGAATCGCGCACGCCGCGTCCACGTCCTCGCGAACGGGGACGAGACTCTCATCGATCCGAATGCCGAGGGACGAGGAGACGGCGATCTCGTTCAGGGCGCTCGCGAGACCGCCGCGCGTGAGATCGCGGAGACATCGAACGTCGATCCCCTCTCGAAGAAGAGCGAGCACCGGATCGGCGACCGGCGCCGAGTCGCTTGTGATCGCGCTCTCGAACTCGAGCCCTTCGCGCACGGCGAGGATCGCCATTCCGTGGCGACCGACGTCGCCGGAGAGAAGAACCGCGTCTCCGGCGCGAATGCTCTCCGGTCCGATGAGACGATCGGTCTCCAAGAAGCCGACTCCGGCCGTGTTGATGAAGATCCCATCCCCCTTGCCGCGCTCGACGACCTTCGTGTCTCCCGCCACCACGCGGACCCCGGACGCGCGCGCCGCATCCCCCATCGATCGAGCCGCGCGCCAGAGGGTCTCCATCGGGAGCCCTTCCTCGAGGATGTATCCCGCGGTCAGGTAGAGCGGACGCGCTCCGGACATCGCGAGATCGTTCACCGTGCCGTGAACGGCGAGCGATCCGATATCCCCGCCCGGGAAGAAGAGCGGGTGGACGACGTAGGAGTCGGTCGTGAGCGCGATCCGCCCGCGGTCCCACGGAAGAACCGCCGAGTCGTGGCGCCGATCGAGCTCCGAGTCGCGAAAGGCCGCGAGGAAGATCTTCTCGATGAGCCGGCCCATCAAGCGCCCTCCCCCTCCGTGCGCGAGGAGCACGCGCGGGTACTCCTCGATCGGGATCGGACAGGAGAGGCGGAAGTCGCTTTCGCTTTTCATGGGCCTCTGTTGGAACCAGATACCTCCCGGTGGCGGACCACCGGGAGAGAATCTGGTTCCTAGGTCCTCCGGTACCGGTAGTACGCGGCGCAGGCTCCCTCGGAGGAAACCATCGTCGCCCCGAGAGGATGCTCGGGAACGCAAACGGTTCCGAACGCCGGACACTCCGGCGGTTTCTTTACACCTTGAAGGATGAGACCGCTGATGCAGATCGGGGACTCCTCGGCCGTTTGCGAGGCGACGTCGAAGCGCGTCTCCGCGTCGAACCCCGCGAACTCCTCGGCGAGACCGAGCCCGCTTCGAGGGATCGACCCGATGCCTCGCCACTTCCGGTCGGTCACGCGGAAGACGCGGGCGATGAGGGCGCGCGCGGCGGCGTTCCCCTCGTCGCGCGCGGTGCGGGCGTAGGCGTTCTCGACCTCCGCCCTTCCTTCCTCAAGCTGCCGGACGACAAGGAGAATCCCCTGAAAGATGTCGAGCGGCTCGAAGCCGGTCACGACGATCGGGACGCGGTGCTTCTTCGCGATCGGAACGTACTCCTCGGTCCCCATCACCGCGCAGACGTGCCCCGCCGCGAGGAACCCTTCGACCCGATTCCCCGGCGAGGAGAGGATCGTCTCGATCGCCGGCGGCACGAGGACGTGCGAGACGAGCACGGTGAAGTTGCGAAGGCCGAGCTCGCGCGCCTGAAAGACCGCCATCGCGTTCGCCGGGGCGGTCGTCTCGAAGCCGACGGCGAAGAAGACCGTCTCGCGCTCCGGGTTCTCGCGAGCGATGCGGACCGCGTCGAGCGGCGAGTAGACGATGCGAACATCCCCTCCCGCCGCGCGCACCGAGAGAAGATCGGTCTCGCTTCCGGGAACGCGGAGCATGTCGCCGAACGAAGTGAAGATCACGCCGGGACGCGAGGCGATCGCGATCGCCCGGTCGATCTGCTCAATCGGCGTCACGCAGACCGGGCAGCCGGGACCGTGGACGAGCGTGATCTCCTCGGGAAGAAACGTGTCGACGCCGAAGCGGACGATCGAATGGGTCTGCCCGCCGCAGATCTCCATGATCGTGTGCGGGCGCGTCGTCCTGCGGCGGATTTCCTCGGCGATCGCTCGCGATTGTCCGGCGTCCCGGTACTCGTCGATGTACTTCATGTCTCTTCCCGGTCGGCCGCCTCGCCCATCTCGCGAAGAAGCTCGAGCGTCTTTCGAGCCTCCTCCTCGTCGAGCTTGCTGATCGCGAAGCCGACGTGGACGATGACGTAATCCCCGACGCCCGCTTCGGGAACGTACGCGAGCGCGACGTCCTTCACCACGCCGCCGAAATCGACCTTCCCCATCCGCGTGAGCGGATTGTCGCCCGAAATGCTCCGGATCTTCCCCGGAACGGCGAGACACATCAGCGTTCCTCCTCGGGGGGACGCGCGCGCACCGCCGCGCACGCGAGCGCCGCCGCTTGTCCGAGCGCGATCCCGCCGTCGTTCGGCGGGACCCTCTGATGCCAGTACGGGCGAAAGGCGCTTTCGCGGAGCGCCCGCACCGTCCGTCTCAAGAGATAGTCGTTCTGCCAGCAGCCGCCCGTGAGAAGGACGCGCTCCTCGCCGACCTCGCGCGCGACCGCGACGACCGCGGAGGCGAGGGTGTTGTGGAACCTCGCGGCGATGAAGCCGGCGTCCGTCCCCCGCGCAATGTCCTCCAGAATACCACGGACGATCGGCTCCCAGTCGACGAGGAGCCGGTCCTCGCCGCGCGCGAGACGGAACGGATACTCCTCGTCGGGCGCGGAATCGGGAATCGCGAACTCGAGCTCCATCGCCGCCTGTCCCTCGAAGCTCATCGTCTGGCGGTGCCCGAGAAGAGAGGAGACCGCATCGAAGAGGCGCCCCGCGCTCGTCGTCTTCGAACACTGAACGCTCTTCGCGAGCATCGTTCGAAGAACCGCGCGCTCTTCCGGCGAGAAGGCGCGGAGCGGGAGAAGGTCGCACCGATCGAAGAGGGCCTCGCCGAGCATCTCGAAGAGGACGCCGAGCGCGCTCCGCCGCGGCTCGCGAACTGCCGTCTCGCCTCCGGGGAGAAGAAAGGGGCGGAGCGACGCGACGCGGCGAAAGCCGCCGTCGTCGACGAGAAGGAACTCGCCCCCCCAGACGGTCCGGTCCGGTCCGTAACCGGTCCCGTCCCATGCGACGCCGAGCACTTGTCCCTCGAGCTCGTTCTCCGCGCGGCAGGCGAGGACGT
>JAGUYC010000336.1 GCA_020061515.1 Gemmatimonadota bacterium | reverse complement strand
GTCGCCGCGGGAGAGATCGTGATGAGGCGCGCGCGCGAGGCGGGGACCGAGATCCTCCCGATCGACAGCGAGCACGCGGCGCTCCATCAGTGCCTCGCGGGGCGCGGAACCGCCGGCGTCCGTCAGATCGTCCTCACCGCCTCGGGAGGCCCCTTCCGGGGGCTTGGGCCGGACGAGCTCGAGCGGGTGCAGGTGGAGGACGCGCTCGCGCACCCGACCTGGGTGATGGGGAAGAAGATCACGATCGACTCAGCCACCCTCATGAACAAGGGGCTCGAGGTGATCGAGGCGATGCACCTTTTCGGCCTTCCTCCCGACCGAATCGATGTGGTCGTTCATCCGCAGAGTGTGGTTCACTCGCTCGTGGAGTTCGAGGACGGCTCCTATCTCGCGGAGCTCGGCGAAACGGACATGAGGCGGTCGATCCGCTATGCTCTTTCGTTTCCGGAGAGGCTCCCGGTGCGGAGCGCGTTCGATCTGACCGCACAGAAACCCCTGACGTTCGAGCGGCCCGATCGAGAGCGCTTCCCGTGCCTCGGGCTCGCGTACGAGGCGGCGAGGCGCGGAGGGACCGCGCCGACCGTTCTCAACGCCGCGAACGAGATCGCTGTGGAGGCGTTTCTCTCCCGGGCGATCGGGTTTCGGGAGATCCCGATCGTGATCAGGGAGACGGCGAAGCGGATCCCCGCGAGGCAGGATCCCGGAGAGGAAGACGTCTTCGAGGCGGATGCGGCCGCGCGGCGGGCCGCGCGCTCTCTTCTCGAGAAGCATGAGCGGGGAGGGCGCGCGGAGCCGGACGGGGAAGCAAGGAGTTCGACATGTTGACTTCGGTCGTCGCTCCGATTCTCGTGATCGGAGTGCTCATCTTTTTTCATGAGCTCGGGCATTTCCTCGCGGCGAAGAGGGCGGGGATTCGCGTCGAGGCGTTCTCGATCGGCTTCGGGCCGGCGATCGTCTCCGTTGCGCGCGGAGAGACCGTCTACAAGCTCGCGTGGATTCCCTTCGGGGGCTACGTGAAGATGTCGGGCGAGGATCCGGAGGAGCCGGGAGAGACGGCGGACGAGCCGTGGCGGTTCCACCGGAAGAGCGTTCCCGTCCGTTCCGGAGTGATTCTCGCGGGACCCGTCGCCAATATCCTTCTTGCGGTGATCCTGTATGCCCTTCTCTTTTATGTATTCGGGATCGAGCGGATCGGAACGACCCGTATCGGGGAGGTTGTCCCCGACTCGCCGGCCGGGCGGGGGGGGCTTCGGGCCGGGGACACGATCGTCGAGGTGAACGGGCGCAAGGTGGCGAATTGGGAGGAGATCGGGCGCGCCCTCGGAAAGAAGAGCGAGGGAGCGCGCCTCGTGGTTGCGCGGGAGGGGGAGCGCGTCGCGGCGACGATCGTCGTGGGCGGCGAGGGCGGGGACGCTTTCGGGATCGTGCCGGACGTCGACGCGGTCGTCGGCGAGGTGCTTCCGCGAGGGCCGGCGGAGATGGCGGGCCTCCGCAAGGGGGACCGGATCCTCGATGTCGATGGGCGCGCGATCGCGGGATGGACCGATCTCCGCCGGACAGTCGAGGGAAAGCCCGGCGAGACGGTCTCGATCCGATTCGAGCGGGACGGCGCCGTGCGAGAGGAAACGGTCGTTCTCGAGGAAGCGGAGGAGAAGGATGCCGGCGGCGCGGTGCGCAAGGTCGGCAGGCTTCAAGTCGCGCCGCTTCAGGAGCGCGTGAGGCTCGGCGCGGCGGCGGCGCTTTCGGAAGGGGTCCGGCAGACCGTTTGGGTGATGCGGAACGTGATCGAGTTCCTCCGCGTCCTCCTTTCGGGCGGAGTGAGCGCCGACATGGTCGGTGGACCGGTCTCGATCTTTCATATCTCAGGGGAAAGCGCGCGCCGGGGCGCGGACACGCTTCTCGCTCTTCTCGCGTTCCTCTCGGTTCAGCTCGGGATGCTGAACCTCCTTCCGATCCCGGTCCTCGACGGCGGGCACATGCTCTTCCTCGGCATCGAGGCGGTTCGGAGGAAGCCGCTTTCCGTGAAGCAGCGCCTCGTGCTCCAACAGCTCGGCCTCGCCTTCATCCTCCTCGTGATGGTGACGGTCACCGTCTTCGACGTGGGCCGACTCTTGCGGTGATGCGTCCTCGGATCATCCGGGGCAGCCTGGGTGACGCAGGTGCTTTCGCGGCATGGGGGGAGGAAACGCATGGAAGCCGGCCGAAGAGACACGTGACGGGTTTCGGTCGGATGGAGATCACGGGAGGTTCTGAGCGAGCGAATCGAGGTAGGCGCGCCACGAGGCCGGATCGGCGACCATGCTCTCGGCGATGAGCGATTCGACGCGCGCCGGGCCTCCGTACCGCTCGACGAGCTCCCGGAAGGCGAGGCGCTCCTCCTCGGTCGTCTCCATGCCGGGAGCTTCCCGAAGAGACGCGGCATAGAGGAGCCGGAGTTCCCTCCGGTCCGCCTCGCGCGGAGATCCGCAACCGGCGAGCGAAGCGGCGAGGAGCAGGATGACGATCGGGAACACCGAACACCTCTCGCGCGCCGAGCGTGGGCGCTGCCGCCCATTATCTCTCCGGGGGAGCGGCACGGCAAGTGCGCACGCAGCCGCGGGAGAGGCCGAGACGCGAGGCGCGGGCGGACCGGCCGGGTCTTGGATCATCCGACTCGTTCTTCTTCTCCTCCTTCTTCTCCCCGGGACCGCCACGGCGTATCAGCCGCGCACTCTCGCCTCCACGCCGATCCGGAAGCTCACGATCGAGGGGAACGAGGCGCTCACGACCAAGGAGATCCGCGGCCTGATGGTTCACAGCGGAGGAAGCTGGTTTCGGTCCGGGCGGTACCGGCCGCGCTGGCTCGAAAAGGACCTGGAGCAGGTCATCCATCGTTACGGAAACCTGGGCTACCTTGAGGCGCGCGTCCTCGAAAAGCAAGCGACTTGGAGCGGGGACCGCCGCACCGTCGACATCCGCGTCGTGTTCGAGGAAGGACCCCGGACGATTCTCGATTCGATCCGCATCGAGGGACTTCCCGACGTTCCGAGGGAGGAGATTCTCGCGCGTCTCTCCCTCGCCGAGGGGAAGGCGTACAACCGGGAGTTCCTCAGCCGGGACCGGGCGCGCATCCAGTCGGTTCTCGCCGAGCGCGGCTATCCGGAAGCGAGCGTGGAGGAGGAGGAGAGCATCGAAGGAGCGCGCGCGCGCCTTTTCTATCGCGTCGATCCGGGACCCCGCGTCCGGGTCGGGCCGATCGCCGTCGCCGGGACCGAAACGACGCAAGAGCACTTCGTGCGCAGGGAGCTCGTCTTCCGCGAGGGGGATTGGTTCCGGCGAGGAAGTCTCCTCGACAGCCGCGACCGGATCTTCCGGACCGGCTTCTATGCGAACGTCGCGATCTTCCGCGAGCCGCTCACGGAGGAGAACACGGTCCCGATCCGCGTCGAGGTGAGGGAGAAGAACGTGCGCTCGTTCGGGTTCGGATGCGGCTTCGGAACGGAGGATCGCTTTCGCGCCTCGCTCGACTGGAGCAACCGGAATTGGCTGCGAAGCGGCAAACGCCTCGCCTTCGAGGTGGTTTATTCCGACCTCTACTCGGACCGGCCGATCGAGCAGAAATACGAGGTCAGCTTGATCGAACCATGGATGTTTCGCACGCGCACCGTCGGCCTCTGGAAGGTCGCCCACGAGCGATTGAACATCGAGAACTTCACGATCAAGCAGGAAGGGGCGGCGGACCGGGTCGTCGCGCGCTATCGATTGAACGAGACGACCGCGAGCTTCTCCCTTTCGAGGGAGTTCAGCCGGATCGCGAAGGGGTCGGTGGTCTATTCCTTCGAGTACGCCGAGGCGGCCGATCCGACCGAGCCGGTCGACCCGGAACTCCTCGAGCCGGACGTGACGCGGAGCCTCGGGATCGTGTTGGAGCGGGACGGCCGCGACCACCTTCTCGACCCGTCGCGTGGAGCACGCGGCCATGCGAACGCCGAGATCGCGGGAAGCGTGCTCGGCGGGGACAACGAGTTCGTGAAGGGAGTGATCAGCGGAACCGCCTATCGAACGCTCGGGGAGCGAGTCGTTCTCGCGGGGCGGCTGCAGGCGGGGTCGATCCGATCCCTCGCGGGGGACGGCGCGCTTCCCGATTACAAGCGCTTCCGTTCCGGCGGCGCGAACACGGTTCGGGGCTACCGCGAGAACACGATCGGTCCGGGGAAGCACCTGATCCTTGCCGGCGCCGAGCTTCGGCTCCGGCTCTTCTGGCGCCTCGGAGGCGTTCTTTTCGCGGACGGAGGAAACGCGTGGGAGGATCTCGGCAGAATCCGCGTGAAGGACTGGCGGCTTCACGCGGGAGAGTCGGAGGTCGCCGTCGACGATTTCCGCTACGGGGTCGGGGCGGGAATTCGTCTCTACACGCCGGTCGGGCCCCTCCGGATGGACTACGGCCGCAAGGTGAAGCCGCGCGTCACCGAAACGGGAAAGCGCGAATCGGATTCGGTCCTTCACTTCAGCATCGGGCAGGCGTTCTAAGATGGCGCGAGGGCGGAAGATCCTTCATACGGCAATCGTCGCGGTCCTTCTGATCGGAGGGCTCGCCGTCGTGGGGACGCTCCGCCGCTCGTACATCGCCGAGACGGCGCACGAAACTCTCGAGCGCCGGGTCTCGCGGGCGCTCGGTGCCGATGTGCGGATCGGGCGCCTCGGGGGATCGATCGTGAGCGGGATCGTTCTCGAGAACGTCACGGTGCGGACGGAGGGAGGAACCGAGATCCGCCTCGCGCGCGTCGAGGCGCGCTACTCTCCGGCGGAGCTCGTCCGCGCGCCGCGCATGCTGCGGGAGCTTCGCGT
>JAGUYC010000064.1 GCA_020061515.1 Gemmatimonadota bacterium | reverse complement strand
GGACGTGCGGGAGGACGGCGGGTACAGCATCCGCCTCGCAAGCGGCGAGACGATCCCGGCCGCGGCGGTCGTCCTCTCTTGTCCCTCCCCCGCCGCGGCGCGCATCGTTCGCGCGCTCGACGAGGATCTCTCCTCGCTCCTTTCCGGAATCCCGTCCGCTTCGCTCGCCGTCGTCGCGACGATCTACCGCGAGGAAGATATAGACGAAGCGCCCCGCGGCTTCGGTTTTCTCGTGCCCCGCGGAGAGGGGCCGAGGATTCTCGGGTGTCTTTGGGACAGCTCCACCTGGCGGGGACGCGCGCCGGCGGGCCGCGTTCTCCTTCGCACGATGATCGGCGGCGCGCACGATCCCGATGCCTTCCGTGCGGACGAGGGGGAGCTTCTCGACATCGTCCGGCGCGATCTCGCCGCGTGCATGGGTCTTCGCGCCGCGCCGATCGCGCACCGCGTCTATCGCTATCCGGGAGGGATCCCGCAGTACATCCCCGGGCATTCCGCGAGGCTCGCGCGCATTCGGAAGCGGCTCTCCCTTCACCCCGGTCTCCTTCTCGCGGGGAACTCCTACGGCGGGATCAGCATGAACCACTGCGTCGCGGACGCGCCGCGTCTCGCCGAGGAAGCCGTCCGATTCTTGAGCAGGAACCGAAGGGACGATGAGAGTACGATGAAGATGCCCTGAGAAGAGAGCGCGGACGGCTTGTCCGCATGACGCGCGCGCTTCGCGCGGAAGCAGTGGAACGCGGGCGGCTTCCGCCGCGCGTGCCCGGCGACTGCGGCCTCGACAGAGAAGGGAGGGACGACCGATGCCCGGACTCGCGGCGGTGATCGGGCCGGCCTTCTCCCCCGACCGGATCGAGGCGATGATCCGCAGCATGTTCCACGAACCGTTCTACACGGCGCATCGGTTCGCGGACTCCCGTCTCTCCGTCGGCGCCGCGCGCGTCGGCCCTCCGGTTCCGAGCCCGGATCCCCAGCCCGCGTGGTCCGAGGACCGGACTCTTCTCGGAATGATGGAGGGGGAGATCTTCAATGGAGAAAGCATTCGGCGCACGCGCGCCTCGAGCGGACGCGCGCCGGCGGGCGGGAGCGATCTCGATCTTCTCCTTCGTCTCTTTGAGGAGAAAGGGGAGGCGTTCCTCGACGGAGTCCGGGGGCGCTTCGTTCTCTTCTTCTACGACGCGCGCGCCGGGCGGGCGTGGATCGCGACCGATCGACTCGGCTTCGCTCCCCTCTTCTACGCGGAAGTCGCGGGATCCATCCTCGTCGCCTCGGAGGTGAAGGCGCTTCTCGCCACCCGTTCGATCGAGCGCACTCTCGACGAGACGAGCCTTCGGGAGTTCTTCCGCTTGCAGACGGTGACGGGAGACCGCACGCTCTTTCGGAAGATCCGCAGGATTCCCCCGGCATCTCTCTGGTCGTTCGAGAAAGGATGCTTGACACAGAAACGATACGCCGACCCGAGACGGCTCCTCGATCTTCCCGAGCTCGAAGAGGAGGAGTACGGGCTGCGGGCGGAAGAGTCGCTTCGCCGGGCGGTCGGCGAGGCGTGCGCGGACGGCCGTGCCGGCCTCTCCCTCACCGGCGGATGGGACACGCGGACCCTCGTGGCTCTCCTCCCTCCCGGCCGGCGCGTCCCCTGCTTCACGCTGACCGGCCCCGGCCGGACCTGCGCCGATGCGCGCCTCGCGAAGAGGGTCGCGGCCGCATCCGGGCAGGAGCATCACGTCGTCCGCATCCCCGGCGATTTCCTCCGGCGTTTCCCGGAACATGCGGAACGCACGGTTCTTCTCTCCGACGGAATGGCCGGAATCGAGCGGGCGCACGAGATCCTCCTCAACGCGAGGGCGCGGGAGTTCTGCGCGGCGCGCATCGCGGGGACTCATGCGAGCCAGATCGTCCGCGGTTCCTCTCTTCTTCGCAACCGCCTTCCGGACCGCCGCTTCTTCCACGCCGACTTCCGCGCGTTCCTCGACGACACCCCCGAAGAAGGCGCGGGCGCGTTCCTCGCCGGAGTTCGGGAAGGGCGCATCGGCAACCGCGAGATTCTCCTCTTTCTCTTGAACGAGGAGCTCCGTCAGGGAGCGATCGCGGGGAACCACGCGCTCGAGCTTTCGCAGATCTGGATCCGGACGCCGTACACCGACGAGGAGTTCGTCGAGACCATGTTCCGCGCGCCCGGATGCCCGCAGGGCGCGAGAATCGGGGAGCGTCTTCTCCATCGATCGACCGGAGACCGCGTTCGGCACCGTCTTCGCGGGCTCTTCGGGAAGGAACCCTCACTCGCCCTTCAGCAGCGGATCCTCGACCGGAACGCACCGCGCCTTCTTCGAATCCCGGTGAACTTGGGGGAAGAGCCGCTCGCCCGGTCCGGCCCAGGGGGAGCTCTCTGGAGGATCTACGCCGGAGGCCTCGGGCTCGCGGACACGTTTCACGCGTCCTTTGAGTATCCCGGAAGAGCCGCGGCTCTCGATCGGTGGATCCGATCCTCGCACATCGAGAGGCTCTTCCTCGGGTTCCATTCGTATGTCCACTACCGAACGTGGCTGATGAGAGAGCTCGGCGGGTACGTTCGCGAGATTCTTCTCGACTCCAAGACGCTCGGCCGCGGCTGCTTCGACCGCGACTTCCTCGAGCGCGCGGTCCTCGATCACGCATCGGGACGGCGCTGCCACTCGAGCGCGCTCGCGTTCTTTCTCACGTTCGAGCTGTGGAATCGGCTCTTCGCGGACTGAGATCGCACGGGACGGCCGCCGCGTCGGGCTCCCCGCCCCGCATGAAAAAACGGGGGTCCTTCTTCCGAAGAACCCCCGCACGGAATATTCCCGGCGGCGTCCTACTCTTCCGCAAAGTTACCGAAGCAGTACCATCGGCGCTGGAGGGCTTAACTGCCGTGTTCGGAATGAGAACGGGTGTGACCCCTCCGCTATCGCCGCCGAGAAAATCTTTCAAAGATCAACCGATAGCGATCGATGATAAGGCGCCTTCTCCCGAAGGATACAGTTCGATAATTTAAGGATCAAGCCTCACGGCCGATTAGTACCAGTCGGCTGAACGGCTTACACCGCTTACACCTCTGGCCTATCAACCTCGTAGTCTACGAGGGGCCTTTAGGTACCTTACGGTACGGGATATCTCATCTTGGGGTGGGCTTCGCGCTTAGATGCTTTCAGCGCTTATCCCTTCCGAACATAGCTACCCAGCTATGCCGCTGGCGCGACAACTGGTGCACTAGAGGTTCGTCCAACAGGGTCCTCTCGTACTGGAGTCAGCTCCCCTCAGATATCCTGCGCCCACGACGGATAGGGACCGAACTGTCTCACGACGTTCTAAACCCAGCTCGCGTACCGCTTTAATTGGCGAACAGCCAAACCCTTGGGACCTGCTTCAGCCCCAGGATGCGATGAGCCGACATCGAGGTGCCAAACCTCCCCGTCGATGTGAACTCTCGGGGGAGATCAGCCTGTTATCCCCGGCGTACCTTTTATCCGTTGAGCGACGGCCCTTCCATACGGAACCGCCGGATCACTAAGTCCTGGTTTCCCACCTGTTCGACTTGTAGGTCTCGCAGTTAAGCTCCCTTATGCCTTTACACTCGACGCGCGATTGCCGACCGCGCTGAGGGAACCTTTGAGCGCCTCCGTTACATTTTGGGAGGCGACCGCCCCAGTCAAACCGCCCGCCTGACAATGTCCCTGCGCCGGATAACGGCGCGAGGTTAGGATTTCAACCAAGCAAGGGTGGTATTTCAAGGTTGGCTCCACCGAGACTAGCGTCCCGGTTTCAACGCCTCCCACCTATCCTACACATGATTAGCCAAAACCCAATGCCAGGGTACAGTAAAGGTGCACGGGGTCTTTCCGTCCTGTCGCGGGTAGACGGTATCTTCACCGCCACTGCAATTTCACCGAGTCCCTTGTTGAGACAGCGCCCAAGTCGTTACACCATTCGTGCAGGTCGGAACTTACCCGACAAGGAATTTCGCTACCTTAGGACCGTTATAGTTACGGCCGCCGTTTACTGGGGCTTCGATTC
>JAGUYC010000006.1 GCA_020061515.1 Gemmatimonadota bacterium | reverse complement strand
TACGAGGCCTCCCTTCCGTCGCCGCTTCCTCAACGTAGTGCCGAGACTACGTTTCCGGGAGCGGCTCGTCCAGGTCGGCCTCTCGCCTCGCGCTCCGCACCCTCGCGACGAAAACGCGTGCATCATCCAGGCTAGGCTAAGGATCTTGTCGATTGCATAGCGAAAAGGGGAGCGCGCGGACGATCATGAAGTTCCGCATGCTCCCCTTCTTCTTTCTTGTCCCGACCATCGCGATCTTCGCGTCGTCGGCCTTCGGCTCGGAGGAGTTGTATCGATCGGCCCTCTTGGAAGAAGCCTTCCGCGCGGAGCTTCACCGGGACCCCTACTGGCACACGCTTCTCCACTACAAGAAGGGCATCTTCGGAGAGAGAAGCCTCGTGGACGATCCGAGCTTCTTTCTCGCCGAGAACGGGAAACGCGACCCGAAGGCCGAGATGGAAGAGACGATCCGATCGCTGTTCCAGCCCGCGGTGGAGGGGGAGAGGCATCCCGTCTGCCGTTTCCCCGCCCGCTTCGAATGGCTCAAGGAACGCTTGATGATCGACGAGAGCCGGCTCCCCGTTCCCGCGTGCGCCCCGTTCGAAAAGCTGATGGAGCAAATCCGGCCCGAGTCGGTCACCCTGATCTTTCCTACGTCCTACATGAACAGCCCGGCTTCCATGTACGGACACACCCTCCTCACGGTCCGAACGGCGTATGACAGCGATCTCCTCTCCTACGCGATCAACTACTCCGCCATCACCGACGAGACGTTCGGGCTCTTCTACATCGCCAAGGGACTTCTCGGGCTCTACAGGGGATACTTCTCGATCCTTCCCTATTACGCCAAACTCCAGGAATATCGAGACGTCAACGATCGCGACATCTGGGAATATTCCCTGAATCTCACCGAGAGCGAGGTGCGCCGGCTTCTCCTGCACATGTACGAGCTTCAGGACATCTATTCGGACTACTTCTTCTTCAGCGAGAACTGCTCCTACAACCTGCTTTTTCTGTTGGATGCGGCGAGGCCCGGTCTCCACTTGACCGATCAGTGCGCGTGGTGGGTGATCCCGCTCGACACGATCCGCGAGATCGAGAAGGCCGGGCTGATCGGAGAGGTCGTCTACCGGCCGTCCAAATCGACGCGCGTGAAGCATCTCGCCTCTCTCCTCCCGGACGAGCGAAGAGAGGACGCGCGCGCGATCGCCCGCGGCAAGCTGGACCCGAAGACGTTCGCGGCGCGCGCGATCCCCGCCGTCGAGAAGACCGTGGCGGTCGACCTCGCCGCCGAGTACCTCCAGTACCGATACGCGAAGAAGGAGATGTCGAAGGAGGAATACGCGGAGCGTTTCATCGGGACGCTCCGGGCGCGGAGCGCGCTCGGGGAGGGCGCGGCGTCGCGCGACTCGATCCCGCCTCCCGGACGGCCGGACGAGGGGCATCGTTCGAACCGATTCAGCGCCGGCTTCGGCTTCGAAGAGGATCGGCCCTTCCAGGAGATCCGCCTGAGGCCGGCCTATCACGCGCTCATCGACAACTCCAGCGGCTACAAACGCGGCTCGCAGATCGTCTTTCTCGACGCGGCTCTTCGGTACCGCGCGCGCGAGCGGAAGCTGAAGGTCGACGCGATCGATCTCATCGACATCGTTTCCATCGCGCCCCGCGATGCTTTCTTCAAGCCGGTCTCGTGGAAGGTGAAGACCGATCTCTTCCGAAGGACGATGAAGAACGGGTCGGAGCATCTCGTCTATCGGCTCAACCCGGGTTTCGGACGCGCGTACGAGAGCGGGTTCCTGGGGATGTGGTACTTGATGCTTGAAGCGGATCTCCACGTGGGGGGCGCGCTCGAGCGGAGCTACTCGGCCGGGGCGGGCGGCTCGACCGGGATCTTCAAGAACGCGACCGGATGGTGGAACCTGCATCTCTTCGCGCGGGATCTCTACCACGGGCTCGGCGACCAGGACAACATGTTCTCGGCGGGACTCGAGCAGAACTTCCGGATCGCCCCCGATTGGAGCTTCTCGGTGGAAATCGCAGGGAAAGCGCGGGGCGAGGATTTCCGAGTGGAATCGGCGGCCCGCTGGAACGTCTTCTTCTGACGAGGACGAAATGCGAAGGTTTCTCCTCTTGCTCCTTCTTCTTCCGGCGGCGTGCTCGATTGCGCCGAAGAACGGACGCGCTCCCGAGCTCGAAGCGGACGATCGGGCGAGCGTGCTCCCTCGCGAGGAGCGCCGCGGCGCGCGCGACGATACCCTCGCCCATGCCCTCGATCTTCTCGCGAAGAGCGCCGCCGACTCGTGCGCCGTGTGCGCGAGGGAATCGAGAGCGAAGGCGTTTCGCCTCCTGGACGAACGCTTTCCTCCGGGGCGGATCGTGAAGACCGACGGGGAGTGCCGGTTCCGAATCGATCCGGGCGGCGAGAACGAGCTGGTTCTTGCTTCATGCCCGGACGGAGATCCTCGAGTGATCTATCGCTTTCACACGGCCGAAAACCACCTCGCCGGAATCTCCGAGCCCGATTGGACGGAAGCGACGATCGCGGATCGCCTTCGATCCGCCTCCGAGGCGACCCTGTTTCAAGGAACACTTGAAGTCGTCAGGTTCGCGTACGGAGACGGGCCGACCTTTCTCTATCGTCCGTCGATCCGCCGCCTTCAGGTTCACGTCAAGATCTTGGAGATCGCCCCCGAATGACGAAGTGCCCTCCGGCCTCTCGGCGAAAGAGCCCTTTCGCGCGGATTGGCACAGCGAAGAAGAGGTGATTCGAACACTGGAGGCGCTGCTCGAGGAATGCCGGTCCGTCGGCCCTATCTGCGCCGAAGGGATGCAACCCGCCCTACTGATCCCCGACCGCCCGCCAATGGTCAGCGAATCTCCCCTTCTTCAAGTCATAGTCGGGAGCCTTCCTCGCCTTGCAGGGGGCCGTGTCGTCGAGGGGGTAGAGACCCCTCATGTACTCGTATTCCGGGGAGCCCTCGACGGAGAAGCTCACGTAGTCGAGGAGCGGTTTGCTGCGTGCCCCGCTCATGAGGATGCACTCGAAGGTTGCCTCGATGATCGCGCTGACGGGGATTCCCTCGTACTTCTCCACCCCCACCGCTGCCGAAACGTCAAGGACGACGTCGAGAGTGTCACTCCGCCCCCCCTGGTTCCAGTTGTCGAACATCTGCCTCTCCGTACGGTTGACCTTCATCTTGATGCCAAGCTGATTTGCACAGTTCCGGTTCTCGGGCTCACCCCTGTCGTTCTTCACCACGTTCGCGTGGCAGACGAGATGAATCGGCATAGCCAGATCGAAGCTCCCCGAGTACCGCATGTAGGTCACCGGCACCAGCCACAGTTCCTGATCTGCCGTCAGGATGGGCTGCGTCACGACAACCGGATATTCGAATGCAGCATCTGTGTGCCCTGGATTGAGAACTGCAAGCAACAGGCCAGATAGGATCACGCGCCTCATTTCAATCAACCCTCACTTCTATCGAGGTCATACTGCAATGGTTTCCGGCCGCGTGATTGCTCTGGCCGGCTCCGGCTGCAAGTCGTGAAGCTAGAGATTCGTCCTTAGGCGATCGATCCTCTCAGGAATACCCAGGATCTCATACCGTTCTGGAAACACATGACGGAAGACGTCCAGCACACAGATTCCGGTCCTGGCCGTCATTGCCAAGGCATGCCGGAGCCGGTAGTCATCGTCAGTCATGCAAAGCTGATTGAAATGAACCTGCCCATCCTCCGTCGTGGATTCGAGCATACTCGTGATCGCCAGCTCGTTTGGATGGCCGCCGAAATCGAGGGAGATGTCGTAGAGCTTCTTGACCCGATTGTGGGTCACGGAATCGACCTCGTTCAGGCAATCCCAAAGTCGCCGAGTCGTGAACTCGTTCCTACAGGCTTTCCGGGCCTTTTCATCTTCACCTCTCCGAAGCCAAACCTCTTGCTTATCGGGATGCCGGCTCAAATAGAGTCCGTACAAGCCTGCCTCAAGACAGGCACGGAGAACGACGAAGGTCTCTACGGCTTTCCCGCTCATGGCCAGCTCAGCAGCAGCGCGATATGAGCACTCCGCTCTGATGACGAAGAAGACGGCAAACCACTCTCTAGGGTTGTTGAGGTGGCCGACGAACCATTGGAATACGTCAGATATGTCGCGCACGCGTTCGTAGATGTGCTTCAGGTTGTGAAAGGTCGCGAACACATTCTGTCGGGCCACATCAATGTACTCCGACAGGGAGTCGTTTCCCCATCCTGGTGGTGGTAGAATTGATGGAGAGTCGGTCACAGTCGAGTCCTCCCCTGTCGAATCGTCGCTGCTGATCCTGCCCTGCATACAATAAGCACTTTGACGACGAGACCTAAGGAAAACCGTCTCTGCTTCGAGGCGGCTCTCACAGGCATACCGCTACGGGGACGTTACTCGAATCGTCGAGGCGCTGATTGCGAGCCTTGCATGTCCGGGCTGTCCGGGAGCGATCCGGCGAGAAACCCCCGGCCCATAGTGAGCATCGATTCCCAGTTCCTCACGGGGCCGAAGGGAAGCCCTTCCATCGCTTTCGCGTTCTCGGGAATCTCGACCCATTCCGCGAACTCGGGAGAGCCGAGTCGTCGCAAGCATTCACCGATCAGCAGGCAGGAGTATTGGCCCACATTGCTGTAGCGGTCTTTGTACAACTGACACTCATCGTATTTCTCGATCGCCGTGCGGAGGAATGCCCGGAGCTCGCCCTGCGTGGCCCGGTCCATGACCTTCCTGTCGGAGGCGAGGATCTCGATCTCTCTCAGCGTAAAGACGTGGACGTGTTTGAGAGAAGTCCTGGGCCATCGATCAGCAGAGTGTCCGACCGGCGTGTTCCGGTACAAGGCTAACAAGGCCGTCGCGGCGTCCTCTCTCTCCAGAAGCTCGCGTCCTCCGTTGTAGGTCCGTAGCGTGGCCATCATCGCCTCTCGCGGCACCGGCAGCCTGGATCGGATGATGATATTCGGGATGCTCGGCTTGTTGAGGATCACGAGCGCGGCAAGATCATAGGTCAGGATCACCGCCAGGACCGAATCCGGGATCGACCGGGGCTCGAACTCGGTGCGTCTCTGGATGAGATAGTCGTAGTCGCCGGCCTCGGATTGACCCACCACGATCAGGAGCGAAAAGAGACCAACTCCGAGCCGCATTCGCAGGAACCCACCTTCTGGCTGGATTGCTGGAGTCTCCTGCCCGAATCTTCGCACCGGCTCGCGGGGTTTACAAGAGGGGTTCGAGAAACGATGATGCCCCCCAACGGAACTCACTGAAGGGCAATCAGTTACGAGACTGGTACCGCTACGGGGATTCGAACCCCGGTTTTCTGGCTGAGAACCAGATGTCCTAACCCCTAGACGATAGCGGCACCCAGGACGACTCAGTTCTTCGGGGAAGTATAGCGAGCGGCGGAAGGGCGCGCAAGATCAAATGCACGAGGACCGCTCACTCCGCATCCGGCGCGCCGATTTAGCCAACATCTTGCGAAATCTGAAGTTCCCGAAGCCACGCGGCGACCTCTCGGACGAGATCCTCGAGGAGCGTTTCCTTCTCCGGAAGAACATGGCCTCCGCCGAGAAGGACCACGGTCTTCGGATCCTTCGCGGCGTCGTGAAGCGCGCGCACCGAGGCGGCGGGGATTCGCGGATCGTCCTCGGCGTTCACGAGGAGGAGCGGCGCGGGGGCGATCCCGCCCGCGGTTCGTGCCGGGTCGAGACGGGCGAGCAGGCGCCCGAGCATTCGCCCGGCGAGCGCGCGAAGGGAAGGCGGACCCGAAGGGAGAGCCCGCGCGATGATCGGGCCGATGTCGCCTCCTCCATAGAGAAGCGCGACCGCGTCCGGCTTCTCTCCGATCGAGGCAAGCGCCGCGGCGAAGGGGACGCCGAGGCTGACCCCAATGAGAACGTTCGATGCGCCGTCCCCTCGCGAGAAGATCGCGCGCTTCGCGAGACCGAAAGAGACGAGGCTCTCCGCGGTTCCCTTGATGATGGAAGGAATCGACGCGGCCTTCGAGAGCGCGCTCCCCCGCGGAAGGCGCGCCGCGAGCGGATACTCGAACGAGTAGATCTCCGCGCCCGGAAACGGAACGACGAGTCGGGCCGCGTTCTCTCCCGTCCCGATTCCGCCGACGAGAAGAACGCGTAGCCGAAGGTTCTCTTCCGGGGGAACCTCGCGGCGGAGACCGAAGGCCCGCTCGCCTTCGTCTCCCGCGATCCGCACCTCGGCGATCCCCTCGCGCGATTCACCGATCTCGATCGCTTCGACCTCGATCGCGCGGGCGCGCACGAGCGCGCGATCGAACGTGCGGTCCGCGTGGAAGACAAGCGCAAGATAGCCCGCCGAAAGAGCGAGGAGAACGGCGAAGAAGACGGCGACGACGTTTCGGAGACGGCTCACGGCGAGGCCTCCGGCCGGGCGCGATCGATTCGGAAAGAGCGAGGGGACTCTCCTCGTCGCGAGGAACGCTACTCGAGCGCCAGACGAACCGGCCCGCAACGAATCAGAGGATTGTCCGCGAGACGCTTCCTTTGCTCGACGATCCGGTCGACAGGGCCGGTGTAAGCGAACGATCCCTCGAGCTCATAGTGGTGAGCGGGCGCGTACGCTTCGATTCCCGCCGCCTCCTCGCGCCGATCTTCCCGGAGCGTGAAACCGGGGAGGATCCTCACGCCGTCGGGAGGGTTCTCGACCGCCCGGCGAATCTCGATCCCCTCGCTTTCGGAGAAGGTCTGGAAACGCGCCTCCAATCCGGCCTCTTTCACGGCGCGAGAAGCCGCGACCTCGAGACGAAGCTCCTCGCCCGCGCTCTTGAGAGCATCGAGAATCGGGCCGTGCAGGCTCTCCTCGACAACGACGGTGGTCGTCATGTACTTCTGGAGACCGATCCATTCCGCGAGCTTCTCCGCCAAGCCTTCCTCGCCGCCGAAGTCCGCCTCGATCTTGTCCCGCTCGCAGTAGTAGACCCTCCCCGGCGTCCCACTACCCGCGAGAAAACCGGAAACGAAGCCGCGCACCAAGGGGTACGGCCCACGAACCAGAACCGCGCGAAACCTGCGATCCATGACGTCCTCCTCTTCCCTGCGATTCTACAGGAAGAGCCACACCACGAGAAGGAAGCACGGGATGAGGATCGGGATCGAGTACTTGAACATGTACCCGAAAAAGCTCGGCATCCGCACGCCCGCCTCTTCGGAGATCGACTTCACCATGAAGTTCGGGGCGTTCCCGATGTAGGTGTTCGCACCCATGAAGACCGCGCCCAAGGAAATCGCCTTCAGGTAGACCCCCCGCTCCGCGATCAGCGCGTGGATCGCGTCGATCTCGCAAACACCCTCGTAGAACCTCCCGAGAGCCGTGTTCAGGAACGTGAGGTAGGTCGGCGCGTTGTCGAGGAAGCTCGAGAGGACGCCCGTGATCCAGAAATAGTCGGCCGGCTCATTCGCCGCTTCGATCAGAAACGCGAGAGGCCCGTCGTCGCCGGCGCGAAGAATCGCAAGGGCCGGCACGATCGTCATGAAGATCCCCGCGAAGAGGTACGCCACCTCCTTGATCGGGAACCAGCTGAACTCGTTCGCCCGGCGGATCGCCCGCTTGGTTGTCCAGAGGGACAAGAGCCCCATCAGGATCAGCATCGAGTCCCGAAAGATGTTCTGGTACGAGACGTGGATGCCGAAGACCGACACGTGCCCTGCGTGCCACATTCCCGAGATCAGGACCGCCGAGAGGATTCCCCCGAGGAAGAGCAGGTTGTGAAGGCCGTCCACGCGTACCCCGTTCGTCCGCACGCCCTCCAAGTTCCCGCGGAACGCGCCGTCCTTTCGGAAATAGTACGTGTCGATCGCGAAGAAGAGAGCGACAAGAAGAACAACAACAAAGCCCATCGCCGGGAAAAGACCCATGGTCCAGAAGAAAGGAACCCCGTGCACGAACCCGAGGAGAAGCGGGGGATCCCCGAGGGGCGTGAGCGACCCGCCGATGTTCGAGACGAGAAAGATAAAGAAGATGATAATATACGCCTTGTGCTTCCGCTCCTTGTTCATCCGAAGAAGAGGACGGATCATGATCATCGAGGCGCCGGTCGTCCCGACCCACGAGGCAAGCATCGTGCCGATGAGAAGAACCACGACGTTCCCGAGCGGGGTCCCGCGGAAGTTCCCGCAGATGCAGATCCCTCCCGCCGTCGTGAAGAGCGACCAAAGGACGAGGATGAACGGGATGTAGTCGACGATATAAATATGAAGAATCTCGTAAAACGCGTCCGACTTGTAGGCGAGAAGGAACGGAACGGCGAAGACCGCCGCCCAGGCGAAGGAGATCTTCGGGAAATGCCGGTGCCAGAAGTGGGGCGCGAGGAGTGGAAAGAGCGCGATCGAGAGAAGAATCCCGGCGAAGGGGATCACGCTCCAAAGAGGGAGTCGTTCGCCGAGGTCGGTCCCGTGCGTGTGTTCGCCCCCTTGGGCCGCCTGCTCCGCCGCGAACGCCGTTGCAGGAAGGAGAAGGAGCGGCAAGAGGAGGAGGCAGACGGCGGCGACCGCCGAGCCGCGGAAAAGACGGAGCCCTCGCGAACCCGGCGCGGATCCCGCGAAACCGTGCTGGATGTTTCTCTTCTTCATCGAACTCCGTTTCGTCTGGATGAGAGCCGTATCGGGATACGAATGGGGGTATTGTCGCCTCGGAACGAGCGGCGCGTCAAGGAGAGACGGATCGGCCTTCCCGGGTCCGCTCGGGCATGGTAGGATGAGAGCGTCAATGGCTTCCGCCCTTTCACCGCGAGGTTCACCATGAACCGTCGATCGATCCCTCCCTTCGCCCGGCGCCAAGCGGAGAGCAGGAAGAGATCTCCCGGCGCTTTCCTGTCCGTGGTCCTTCTCGTCGGCGTTCTCTGCGTTTCCGCCTGCGATACGGGGAACGTCGGAGGACCGGGGGAACCGTCCGAGGCGCGCGCTGTCTTGGCGGACAGCCTTCCGCGGGTCTTCGCCGAGCGGGACGCCGAGGCGTACGAACGCCTCTTGCACCCGGATTATCGATTCGCGTTCGTCGCGGGAGATGCCCCCACGGACCTGCCGGGTTCGTTCTGGGGGAAGAAGACGGAGAGCGCGGTCATCGATTCGCTCTTCTCGCGCGCGGAGATTCATGTATTGGAATTCGATCTCGCGATCTTCGACGAAGCGTTCACGCTCATCCCCGGAACGGGCGGCGCGCGGGACTACCGCGCGGCGGCGATTCTGGGCGCGGCGATCATCCGGCAAGACACCGCGGACGGATCGAGCGACACCGTGATCGTTCCGGTCATCGAGACCTACCACCTGCGCGTCGATTCGGCCGACGGATCGTGGAAGATCTACGATGAGATCGAGGAGGGACCGGCCGGCAAAACGGCGGGCTGGTCCGCGGAGACGAGCCGCTGGGGCGCGTTGAAGGCGGCGTTCTACGCACCGCTCCCCCTTCCCGCGGAGCGGACCGTGAAGGGGATCGTCCGCTTGGACGACGAGGCAGGGACGCCGCTCGAGGGGGCGACGGTCGAAGCGGGAGCGGAGACGTCCATCACCGATGCGTACGGCGCGTTCGCGATTTCCGGCGTTCCCTCCTCCGTCACCTCGCTTCGCGCGAGCCACGCGAGCACGTTGCCGGTCGTCGTCCCCATCGGCGGAGGGGACGATGTCTTCCGGGTGGATATCGCGCTCACCGCCCTCATGCTCCACGAGACGCCGGGCGCGATGATCGAGAGGGATTTCTCGGCCGCGTATTCGACGAGAGACAGTCTGCGCTACGCATTCCTTCTCGACTCGCGCTATCGCTTCACGCCCGTTCCGGATGACATCGATCCGGAGGACCCGTTCGAGTACTGGACTCTCGACGAGGAGCTCGCGATCGCGGGGCGGATGTTCGCGGGCAGGGCGAACCCTCGGGGACAGAGCGTCAACCGGATCAAGCTCGTGCTCGACGTGAAAAGCTCCGTCGTGGACGACACCTCCGATCCCGAGAGGCCGCCCGGTGAGATTTGGCACAAGACAACGACCTTCGTCGATCTCCTCGTCACGGTCGACGATCCGCGGGACCCGGAGGGGATCATGCACTACGTCGTTCTCTCCGATCAGGTCTTCGTCACGCGGCCGGATCCGGCGCGGGCGGATCGGCATCTCGTCGTTCGGCAGGAGGACCGGCATCCGATCAACCGAATGCCGAAGGATTTCGCGCGCGGCACGGAATCATCCACTTGGGGAAGCATCAAGATGCTGTGGCGGTAGCCGGCGGGGCGCTCCCGGCCGGATCTCTCGGCTCGTGCTCTGATCCGCGGGCGTGAGCGGGGCCGGAGGACAACCCGGCCGGCCCGCTCGTTCAAAGGAGATTCCGATGCTCACGCCGGATGATTTCCGGGTGCGAACGCTAGGCGAGCCTCCCATTCGTTCGCCTCTCAACTTCTCGACCGTGAGCGGGGACGGAATCGGGAACTTCATCCTCGACGAGACGATCGTCCGCGCGAAGATCGAGCTTCGTCCCGGAGACGACCCGCGCGAGGACCTCTTCTTCGAGAAGGCGGGGCCCAGAGAGCGCCTCTTCTTCGATCCGGCGACGACGAGGGCGGCGATCGTGACGTGCGGGGGGCTGTGCCCTGGAACCAACAACGTGATCCGCGCGCTCGTCCTCGGGCTCCATCATCGCTACGGCGTGCGGGACATCCTCGGCATCCGCTACGGATTCGAGGGGCTGAACCCCGCCGTCGGCCTTCCCCCGATCCGCCTCGATCCCGACTTCGTCGAGTTCATCCATCGCCGCGGCGGCACCGCGCTCGGCACCTCGCGCGGCGAGCAAGACGCGAAAACGATGGTCGATTTCCTCCGGGGAGAACGCATCGACATCCTCTTCTGCATCGGGGGGGACGGCACGCACCGAGGCGCGCACGCGATCGCGGAGGAGATCGAGCGCCGCAAGGAACGGACCGGCGTCGTCTGCGTTCCGAAAACGATCGACAACGACATCCCGTTCGTCCGGAAGAGCTTCGGCTACAGCACCGCGCTGGAGAAGGCGCGAGAGGTGATCGACTGCGCGCACATGGAAGCGAAGGGCGCCCGCTCCGGCATCGGGCTCGTGAAGCTGATGGGAAGAGACGCGGGGTTCATCGCGGCGGGCGCGACCCTCGCGAGCCAGGAGGTGAACTTCACGCTGATCCCCGAGGTTCCCTTCCGGCTCGAGGGGCCGGACGGGTTCCTCGCGGCGCTCGAAAAGAGGATGGACGCGCGCGGCCACGCGGTGATCGTCGTCGCCGAGGGCGCGGGCCAGCATCTCTTCGACGAGGAACCGGTCCTTCGCGACAAGTCGGGGAACGTGCGGCCCCACGACATCGGCGTCTCTCTCAAGGAGAGCATCGTCTCGCACTTCGCCGCGATTAAGAAGCCGGTCACCCTCAAGTACATCGACCCGAGCTACATCATCCGCAGCGTCCCCGCGGACGCGGACGACAGCGTCTTCTGCAACGCGCTCGCCCGCCACGCGGCGCATGCCGGGATGGCCGGAAAGACCGACGTCACGATCGGCTATCAACACGACATCTTCGTCCACGTTCCGATTCCGCTCGTCCTCGTCCGGAAGAAGCGCGTCTCGCCCGAGGGGAGAATGTGGGTGTCGGTGTTGGAGGCGACCGGCCAGCCGGCCTCCTTCGGCCTTCCGATGGGGGAAGATCCGGGAGCCGATCTCTTCTGACCGAGAGCCGGGAACTCATTGACATGCAAAGAAAGACTCCGCGCGCGCTCGGCATCGACGACGCGCCTTTTCGGAAGGGGCAGAAGGACCCCGTCCCGATCGTCGGCGTTGTGATGGAGGGATCCTTGCTCGTCGAGGGGATCGCGATCGGATCGTTCCCCGTCGACGGAGACGGGGCGACCGATTACCTGACCGAGTGGATCGGCGCCATGCGTTGGGCGCCCGCTCTTCAGGCGGTCCTTCTCGGAGGCGTCACCCTCGCGGGTCTCGGCCTCGTCGACATCGAGGAGCTCTCGCGGCGCCTCGGCGTTCCGGTCCTCTCGACGACCCGGCGCGAGACGGGGACGAGCGCCCTCGGCGATGCCCTCCGCGCGGCGGGTCTCTCGCATCGGCTCCCCCTTCTCGACCGAATCCCCCCCTGCCGGGAGGTCC
>JAGUYC010000308.1 GCA_020061515.1 Gemmatimonadota bacterium | reverse complement strand
GGCCGGCCGCTCGGAGCCGGGGGAAGGGGGCACCGGCTCAAACAGTCCTCGCGCACCGGGGCCACGGGTCGTGAGCGGATCGGCAGGCCCGGCGCGCTGCCCAGCTCGCCGGGCAGCCCCCTTCACCCGTCTCCGAGCCAAGAGAGCTCGGACGGTTTTGACGGATCAAGGCTAGGCCGCCTGTCTTGAGCTAGTGTCCTTCCCGAATCTCCCGCTCGATCCTCTCGTTCATCCCGGAATCGATCCCCGCGGGTTCCGCCGTGGAGGGCGCGCCTCCCGCTTTTCTCCGTCTTCGCCGGATCCGGTCGCTCACAAAGAGCGCGCCCCCCGCGAGGGCGAGAATCGGGGCGAGAACCGCGAGGCGGTTGAAGCCCCGCAGGGCGGGGACCGCGAGGATCCTCTCGCCGTACCGGCGTACATAGTGGTCGGCGATCTCCTCTTCGCTCTTCCCTTCTTTTAGAAAACCGAGAATCTCTTGCTTCATCGTGTCGGCGGCGGCCGAATGGTGGTCTCGAAGGAGTCCGGTGTAGCAGCAGGGAGGCATGAAGCGCCCGTAGAGCGCATCCGCCTTCCGATCGATGTCGTCGGCGTGCGCGGAGGAGAGAAGGATCGGGAAGAGGAGACAGGCGACGGTTCGACGCATCCGGAACGCTCTCCTTCGGAGCTTCTCATCCCGCGCGCGGTCGGGCTCCGCTGGGAGTATAACCGAGGGGGCGGAGAGTCCGCAAATCCGGAGAGGGGGGATGCCTCTCGCCGCACGCCTTCGGCGGCGTCTACGGTCACGAGGACGCGCGTCCTTCGATCTCCGCCGCAAGCCTCCGATCCCGCTCCGCGTCTTCCGTTCGGCCGATCTCTTCGAGGAGCGCGGCCCGCGCGCGAAGCGCGTCCGAAAAGCGCGGCTTGAGACGGATCGCCTCATCGAGTTGGCGGAGAGCTTCCTCCTTTTCCCCCTGTCTCCAGAGGATCGGGGCGAGCGCCCGCCGCCCCTCCGCGTGCTCCGGATGATCCGCGATCAGCGCCTCGAGCACCCTCCGCGCTTCGTCGAGGTCGCCTCCGTACGAAAGCGAGAGGCCCAGATTGTACCGCGCGTTCACGTAGCGCGGCTTGTCCGCGAGCGCCTTCCGAAAGTGAACCGCCGCCTCATCGAACCTCTCCGCCGTCAAGCGGACCACGCCCACGTTATAGTGCCCTTGCGCCGTCTCGTTCCGATCGAGCCGGTAGACGTTCGAGTTCGAGAGAAGCGCCGCGACCGCGAAGGCCGCGAGCGAGAGCATTCGCCTCTTCTCCCGGAAGTCCCCGCGCGCGGCCGTCCAATGCGTGAGAGCGGCCGAGGCCAGGAGGAGGAGGGGGGGAACGAGAGGCATGCGATAGCGCGCGGTCACGAAGAAAAGGATTACCGAGGCGGAGTAGGAGGCGAGGAGCAGGACCAAGAGAAGACGTCGCCGGTCCCAGCGGACGAGAACGGCTCCCGCCGCCGCCAGGGGGAAGAGAATCCCGAACCCGAGACCCTGCAGCGCCGAGAAGATCCTCGAGTATCTCCGGAAGAAGTAGATCCCCTGGTTGTTGCTGATCTCGAAATCGTTGAAGAGAAGATACGTCTTCTTGACGAGGAGCGCGGCCGCCTCGCGTGGCTTTTCACGCATGAAGCGAACTCCCTCGCGTGTCCAATACGCCGAGATCTCCCGCCGGGCAAGCGGCCGGCCGCTCGCGCGCTCGGCGATCCGGATCATGTCCCGGTATCCTCCCCACCAAGTCCCTTCGGTTCCCGGGGCGATCGCCGTCATGCCGTCCGAGCCCGGGTTGTTTCCGATGTAGAAGTTGATCCCTCCCTGCCAGCTGACGAGGACCGGCTCTCCCGCGGAAAGGTTGTGTAGGAAGACCGGCGCGATCGGGAGGGCGATCCCGAGAAGAAGGAAGAGGACCGCCCTCGCGCGTCTCTTCGTTCCTCCGAGGGAGACGATCCACGCGGGGATGCAGAGCGCGAAGAGAAGGACGTTCGGCCGCGTGATCGATGCGAGCCCGAGCGCGGCGCCGGCGGCGAACCAGGCGCCGAGCCGCGAGCGCTCCGAGGAGGCCCTTGCGAGGAAGAGGAGCGCGAGAAGAAGAAGTGGGAGGAGGAGCGTCTCGAGAAGGAAGCTGGCGTCGAAGTAGAGGAGCATTCCGTGCCCCGCGAGCGCGAGGGCCGCGGCCGCGGCGGTCGTCTTCGAGAAGAGCCGCCGCCCGAACAAATAGAGGAGAATCGGATTCAACGCGGCGAACGCCGCTTGGAGAAGACGCGGGACCAGGAAGTCGATCCCGCCGATTCGGAAGAGCAGGGCGAGGAAGTAGGGATAGAGAGGCGCGCGGAAGAACGGCTCGCCGGGCATCCAGGGCTCGCCTCGCGCGAGCCGCGAAGCCCAATCGAAATGGATCTCCTCGTCCAGAATCGGGTTCTCGAAGAAGGGGTTGTCGCGGATCTCGAGGATGTAGAGGACGCGGAGGGCGAAAGAGAGAAGGAAGACGGCGGCGAGAAAGATCTGTTCTCTTCTCGAGAGTTTCGGCGAGGACGGCCGATCGTTTCCCGGCGCGCTCAGGAGGCGCCTCCTCCCATCTGCACTTCCATCCGCTCGATCATGTCGAGGATCCGCTTCACCTGCATCTCGAAGAGGAGAAGCTCCGCTCGCGCGCCCCGCTCGTCCGGTCCCAAGACCTGCCCGATCGAATGCGAGGAAGCGAGGAGCGCCTGAAGGTGGTCGCGCACCGTCGCGCAGTCTTCGCGAAGCTCCGCCGAAGCCGGGTATTCTTCTTCCCGCGGCTCCGGCGCGGGCGGAGAGTGAGAGAGGGCGAGTAGCTCCTGGAGATCGATCGGCGTCCCCCGGCTCCCGTTCAGGCGTTTCTCGTCGAGGCGGATGACGAGCCGTTCAGTGTCGTCGCGCCGATTCTTCCAGGGGTGCACGAGGATGTCGAGAAGAACCGGGTCCTCGGCCTCGTTCCGGCGATAGGGTACCTTTTCGAGAAGAATCGAAGTCCCCTCGCGGGCGCACGCCTCGAAAACGTCGATGAGCGCTCTTCCTCGATACGTGTAGAGATCTCCCGAGTAGACCTCCTTCGAGAGCGGATGGATGCGGAAGGGACGGCCGATCAGCTCTTCCTTCTCGCGGAGCGAAAGGAGGCTTCGTCCCGCGTGGTTCAGGGAGCGGACCGTCAGGAGACGATCGAGGACGATCACCGCCGAGCTCATCGTCTCGAGAATCTCGTCGAAGTACCATCGGAGGTAGACGAAATCGTCCCGGAGAAGGACGAGATGCTTGGCGAGAGAGGCGGGGGATCGTCCGCCGGAGAGCCGCGGGGCGAGCAGAAAGTTGAGCAGCGAAAGGATGCCGAAGAGGATCGCCGCGGCGCTCGCGATCTGGGCGGCGCTCGGTGAGAACAGGCGGATCGCGAGAAAAAAGAGAAGCACGAGAATCGCGTACTCCGCGATCACGACCAGAACGATGCGGCTGAAGCTGCGGGTGAAGCGCTCCCACCTCATGAGTCCGGCACTCCTCGCATCATTGTATCACAGCCGCGAGGAACCCGACCGCCCGGTCGATCGACCTTGCCTTCGACGAAGGCGATCCCTACAATCGACGCGGCATGCGATTGAGAGGAACAAGGACTCGGTTGACCGGCAAGGAGAGAACGATGAAATCAGCGAAGCTCTTGGTCGGATGGATTGCGGTTTGCGGTCTCATTCTGGCGCTCCCCTCTCCCGGCGAGTCGGCCTCGCGAGCGGGAAGGGTCGGTTTCGGTTACTCGCTCTACCCGATCGCCGACGGCCTCGGGACCCTCCGCTACGATTCCTATCGGTACTTCTTCGAGGGCGGATTCCGGCTCGTCGATTCCGGCGACGCCCAGATCGCCTTCGGGTCGAAGATCGCCTTCAAGCCGTGGGAGTATTACGGGATTCCCGTCGAGATGGGAGGTTCGATCGCGTTCGTGACGAACGGGACCATCAACGACGATCTCAAGGCGGCGACCCTGGTCGATCTCGGTTTCTTCCTCGGGCTCTCCACGCTCGTAACCGACCAAGTCACCGTCGGAGCGGCGCTCTACCCGCTCGCGCTCGGTCTCGGCGGCGCCGAAACGGAGACTCATATCGCGGCCGCGACCTTCAACATCCACTTCTTGTTCTAGCGGCGGGAAGGGAACCGATTCTCGATTTCGAGCAAGGACCCCGCAAGCGATCGCTCGGGGTCCTTTCTCTTTTCGTTCTAAAGCACCGCGGCCAGGGCGGCGAGACCGGCGGCGAGAAGAAGGAGAAGGAGAACGCCGATTCCCAGCACCGTGCCGATCCCGGCAAGGAGAAGAAACGGGAGGGCGAGGAGAAGGATCGGGAGGAAGAGAAGACCGAACAACAAGCCCGCCGCGAGCTTGAGCGGGAAGAGGAGCACGTGGAGAACGAGGCCGAACAGTTTCACCGCGACGGCGAAGACCGCGATCAGGACGAACAAGGCGAACAACTCGAACATCTCGAATCCCCCCCGATGGTCGGCGCTACCCTCTCTACTCCCCAGCCTGGACTATGCACGCGTTTCCTACTGCGGCCGCGGATCGCGGCCTACGAGGCCTCCCTTCCGTCGCCGCTTCCTCAACGTAGTGCCGAGACTACGTTTCCGGGAGCGGCTCGTCCAGGT
>JAGUYC010000223.1 GCA_020061515.1 Gemmatimonadota bacterium | reverse complement strand
GGCGTACCGCGCCGTATCGGTGCGCCCGCGGATCGCGGGAGAGATCGAGCGCGCGGTCTTCGAACCGGGCGCGGAGGTGCGGCGCGGAGATCTTCTCTTCGTCGTCGATCGGCGTCCTTTCGAGGCGGCGCTTCGCCAGGCGGAAGCCGATTCCGCGAGAGACGCGGCGCGCGCGGCGAGCGCGGTGGCGACGGCCCAACGCTACGCGGAGCTCGTCGAGAAAGGCTACGTCACGAGAAAGCAATACGACGAGGCTCTTGCCGACGCCGAAGCGTGGAGAGCGGCCGTGCGCGCGGACGAGGCGGCCCTCGAAACCGCGCGCCTCAATCTCGATTTCTGCTCGATTCGGGCGCCGATCGGAGGCCGAGCGGGGGACATCCTCGTCCACCCGGGCAACTTGGTGCGAGCGAACGACGAGGGTTCTCTCGTCGTGATCCATCAGATCACGCCGGTCTATGTGAGCTTCTCCGTTCCCGAGCGAAGGCTCTCCGCGATTCGCCGGCACGCGGACGAGGGAACGTTGCGGGTGGAGGCTTCGCTCCCCGGCGAGCCTTCGTCCGCCGCCCAAGGAAACCTGACGTTTCTCGACAACGCCGCCGATGAGGCGACCGGAACGATCCTTCTTAAGGCGACGTTTCCGAACGAGAGCCGCGCTCTCTGGCCGGGGCAGTTCGTCGAGGTGAGGCTCACGCTCGCGACGCAACAGGACGCGGTCGTCCTTCCCGAGGAAGCGATTCAGACCGGACAACAGGGGAGCTATGTGTTCATCGTCGGGCCGGACGACGCGGCGGAGCTTCGTCCGGTTCGGACGGGAGCGCGTTGGAACGGAGGGATCGTCATCGAGGAGGGCGTGCGCGCAGGCGAGAGGGTCGTCACCGAAGGTCAGATCCGGCTCTTTCCGGGAGCCAAGGTCGCCGTGAAGTCCGAGGCGGAGCCGGCCGGAGCGGCGGTTCGATGAACTTCTCCGAGCTCTTCATCCGAAGGCCGGTGATGACGACTCTCGTCATGCTCGGCATCCTCGCCTTCGGCGCGGTCGGGTATCGATCCCTTCCGGTGAGCGATCTTCCCAACGTCGACTTCCCGACGCTTCAAGTTTCGGCGTCCCTTCCGGGCGCATCCCCCGAGACGATGGCCTCCTCGGTCGCCACGCCTCTCGAGCGGCAGTTCTCCACGATCGCCGGTCTCGAGTCGATGAACTCGACGAACTCGCTCGGCGTCTCGCAGATCACGCTGCAGTTCGATCTCGGGCGGGATCTCGATGCGGCGGCGCAGGACGTGCAAGCCGCGATCGCCGCCGCGCTCCGGCAGCTCCCGCCCGACATGCCGGCCCCGCCTTCGTATCGGAAGGTCAACCCCGCCGACCAGCCGATTCTCTACATCGCGCTCACGTCCGCGACCTTGCCGCTCTACGCCCTCAACGAGTACGGAGAGACGATGCTGGCCGAGCGGATCTCGATGGTGAACGGGGTTGCGCAAGTGCTCGTCTTCGGATCGCAGAAATACGCGGTTCGCGTGCAGCTCGATCCGGCGGCGCTGGCGAGCCGAGGGATCGGAATCGACGAGGTGGAGAACGCGATTCGCGCCGCGAACGTGAACCTCCCCACCGGCTCCCTCGACGGGCGGGCGACCGCCTTCACGATCCAATCGAGCGGCCGTCTGATGGAGGCGGAAGCCTACCGGCCGGTCATCGTGGCGTATCGGAACGGCAGCCCGGTGCGCCTCGAGGATGTCGGGCGCGTCTTGGACGGCGTGCAGAACGACAAGGTCGCCGCATGGTATGTCGATCAGCGCGCGATCGTTCTCGCCGTTCAGCGCCAGCCGGGCACGAACACGGTCCAGGTGGCGAGGGCCGTGCGCGACCTTCTTCCGAGCTTCCGGGAAAAGCTCCCCGGCGCGGTTTCAATGAACGTGCTCTTCGATCGGTCGGAGTCGATCCAGGAATCGGTGCGGGACGTGAAGTTCACGCTGCTCCTCACGCTCGTGCTCGTCGTCCTCGTGATCTTCCTCTTCCTTCGGAATCTCTCGGCCACCCTCATCCCTTCCCTCGCGCTTCCGCTCTCGATCGCGGGTTCCTTCGCGGTCATGCGGCTTCTCGGCTTCAGTTTGGACAACCTCTCTCTGATGGCCCTCACTCTTTCGCTCGGTTTCGTCGTGGACGACGCGATCGTGATGCTCGAGAACATCGTGCGCCACATGGAGGAGGGAGAGACGCCCTTCGAGGCCGCTCGAAACGGTTCCCGAGAGGTCGGGTTCACGATCCTCTCGATGACCGTATCCCTGGTCGCCGTCTTCATCCCCGTTCTCTTCATGGGCGGCATCCTCGGACGGTTGTTCCAGGAGTTCTCCGTGACGATCGCGGTCGCGATCCTGATCTCCGGTTTCGTGTCGCTCACGCTGACGCCGATGATGGCGAGCCGTTTCTTGCGGGCGTCCGGAGAAGGCCGGCACGGACGGCTCTACGCTGCTTCCGAGCGCGCCTTTCAAACCATGCTCGCCGTCTATGAGAGGGGACTCTCCTGGTCCCTTCGCCATCGCAGGATCACGCTCGCCTACTCCGCTCTCGTTCTCGTTCTCAGCATCTTCCTCTTTCGGGCAATCCCGAAGGGCTTCATGCCGAACGCGGACACGGGACAGCTTTTCGGCGCCACGGAATCCCAAGAGGGAACTTCGTTCGAGACGATGGTGCGGTACCAGAAAGCCGCCGCGGCCGTCCTCGCCGAGGACCCGAACGTCGAGGCGTTCATGTCGAACGTCGGGGGAGGAGGGAGAGCGACCGGATCGAGCACGCAAGGGGTCCTCTTCGTCCGTCTGAAGCCGCGGTCGGAGAGATCGTTTTCGCCGGAAGAGATCATCGAAAGGCTCCGGCCGAAGCTCGGCCGGATTCCGGGAATCCGAGTGTTCCTTCAGAACCCGCCGCCGCTTCGGATCGGCGGACAGCTCACGAAGAGCCAATATCAGTTCACGCTTCAGGGGTCGGATACCGGCGAGTTGTATGCGAGCGCCGGCGAACTCGAGAGGCGCATGCGCGATCTGCCGGGGCTCACGGACGTCACGAGCGATCTCAGGATCCGGAACCCGCAGGTGAACATCGACATCGATCGGGATCGAGCCTCGGCTCTCGGCGTCTCGGTCCGGCAAGTGGAGGAAACGCTCCGGAACGCGTTCTCCTCGGGCCAAATCTCGACGATCTACGCGCCGAACAACCAATACGCGGTGATTCTCGAGCTGCTCCCCGAACACCGCCTCGATCCGGCGACCTTCTCGACGCTGTACGTTCGCTCCTCGAAAGGGCGGCTGGTTCCGCTCGGCGGGCTGGCGGACATCACCGAGTCGGTCGGACCTTCATCGGTAAACCATCTCGGCCAGCTTCCCGCCGTGACGATCTCGTTCAATCTCGAACCGGGCGCCGCGCTCGGAGAGGCGGTGGGGCGCGTGCAGGAGCTTGCGCGCGACGTCCTTCCGCCGACGATCGCGACGAGTTTCCAGGGGACCGCCCAGGCCTTTCAATCCTCCGTGCGAGGCCTCGGGATTCTCCTTCTCGTCGCAGTTCTCGTCATCTATCTCGTTCTCGGAATCCTTTACGAGAGCTTCATCCATCCGATCACGATCCTCTCGGCCCTACCGTTTGCGGGGTTCGGCGCCCTTCTCACGCTCCTTCTCTTCCGCGTGGAGCTCAGCATCTATGCGTTCGTGGGCGTCATCATGCTCGTGGGCCTCGTGAAGAAGAACGGCATCATGATGATCGACTTCGCGCTGGAGGCGGAGCGAGTGGAAGGGAAGAGTCCCGAGGATGCGATCTTCCAGGCGTGTCTCATCCGTTTCCGCCCGATCATGATGACCACGATGTCCGCGCTGATGGGCACGCTTCCGATCGCCGTCGGATACGGAGCGGGAGCGGAGTCGAGACAGCCTCTCGGCCTCGCGGTCGTGGGAGGACTTCTCTTCTCGCAATTCCTGACGCTCTTCGTCACGCCCGTCTTCTACTTGTACCTGGAAGGCTTCCAGCGGAGGGTCCGCAGCGGCTTTCGCGCGAGGTGAGGACGAGAGCGGTTCTTCCTTTGCGGATGCTCGCGCGGTCGAGAGGAACCGGTTCGCCGAACGCGAGGGATCTGTCGGCCGTTTCGAGAACTCGGGAGCTTATCCGCTCGCCGAGAGGGAATCGAGGACGGGGACGGAGCCCGGCGCGGGAGCCTCCGAGAAGAACGCCGTTCCTCCCCGCATGGCGAGATGCCGTCCGAAGCGCGGCGCGGCCGGCTTTCTGGACGCGCGGGGGAATCGCCCGCTCCAACTCCGGCTCGGGTGGAAGAGGCCGACGAGATCGTTGAAGACGGCCGTCGCGACGGGAAGACTCCCGCCGCCCTTTCCTATGTAAACCATTTCGCCGGCCTCGCCGCTCCGCAGGATCACCACGTTGTCCTCGGCTCGGACCGAACCGAGGTGCCCTTCCGCGGGGACGGCCGCCGGGAGAACGCCGGCCTCGTTCCCTTCCGCAAGAGAGCGAAAGACCGCGACGAGCCGCACGCGAAGACCGAGCGGGATCGCCGCCCGCGCGAGCGCCGGGTCCAGCGTCTCGATTCCCTTCACGAACAGATCGGAAGCGGTGGTGCGCGCTTCCTCGACGCGCGAGATGAGGACGGCGAGCTTCTGCGCGGAGTCCCAGCCGGACGTGTCGAGCTCCGGGTCGAACTCCGAGAGGCCTTCCTCGCGAAGAAAGCGCGCCGCCTCGTCGAAGGACGCTCCCGATTCGATCCGTTCGAGAGCGGCGCCGGCCGCACAGGAGAGGATCGCCTCGATCGACGAGACGATGATGCCGCCGAGCGGGCGCTCGATCGCGTAGAGGAGCGGCCAGCCGGCGGAGATCGCGTTCTGATAGGCGAGACGCACGCCGCGTTCGAGGGCGAGCGATTCGAGCCGCGCTCCGTGCTCGCGGACGAGGGACTTGTTCGGAGTGACGACCGGAAGCCGCCGCTCGATCGCTTGTTCGATGATCGCGTGCGCCGCCGTTCCGCTCGTCGCCTCGACGAGCGCGTCGATGTCCTTCCTCCGGACGAGAGCCTCCGGGTCGTGTCCGAAATCGGCGCCCTCGAATTCGGGTCCGGGTCTCTTCTCCGGGTCGGTGTCCGCGACGGCGGCGACGGCGAACTCGAGCCCGTAGTCGCGGCGGGTCGCCTCGCGCCGATCCGCGAGGAGCCGCGCGAACAACGAAGCGACGCGCCCCGCTCCGAGAATCCCGATCCGCACGGCGCGGATCTCCCGCTCCGCCGGCGTCGGCACGATCCTCGGCTTCCTTTCGAAGAGCCCGCGGATGCACGCCCCGATCGGCGTCGTTTCGATGAACACGGCGTCGTGTCCGTGCGGCGAGCGGATCTCGGCGTAGTCGACTTGCTTCCCGAGATGACGGAGAATGTCCGCTCCCTGATGAACCTCGGCCGGCGGGTAGAGGTTGTCGCTGCTCACGCCTACGACCAGCACGCGGCATTGGACGCGGTCAAGCGCCGCGATGAGCCCGCCCCGTCCCTCGCCGATGTCGTGAAGGTCCATCGCGCGGCTAAAGAGAAGATACGTGTACGGATCGAACCGGCGGACGATCCGCTTTCCGTGATGCCGGAGCCACGACTCGATGTTGAACATCCCGCGCTCCCCGAGAACGGAGCCGGGCTCGCGGAACCACACGCGCCCGAACTTCTCCTCGAGTCCGACCGGTGAGCGATAGCTCAGCATTCCGACGCCGCGCGCCACCATCCGCCCCCAATCCGCCATCGCCCGGTCTTCTCGAAGATCGAGCTCGATTCCGCGTCTCTGCAGCCAGTTCAATCCGATCTGGTACGCGGTGGTGCGGAGCGGCGCGGCGACGATCACCGCGAGGTCCAGATCTTCTCCGGCCTCGATCGCCCATTCCCAGGCGATCATTCCGCCCATGCTCGGTCCGACGACCATGCGGAGCCGCTCGATCCCGAGCTGCTTCACGAAGAGATGCTGGACTCGCATCATGTCGTTCGGAGAAAGAAGCGGGAAACGATCGAGATACGGGTCGCCGTCCGGCGCCTGAAAGCGCGGACCGGTCGTTCCGTAACATCCGCCCAAGAGGTTCGGGCAGACGACAAAGAACCGGTGCGTGTCGATCGGCTTCCCGGGACCGATCACGCCTTCCCACCATCCGGGAGGCTCGCCTGCGAACGATCCGGTCGCGTGGCAATCGGCCGTCAAGGGATGCGCGATGAGAACCGCGTTGTCCTTGCGCTCGTTCAGAACGCCCCACGATTCGAAGCTCACCTGGATCGAGGGGATGCGCGCGCCGCGAGCGGTCGTGAAGCCGTCGTGAAGCCGGAGGTGCTCGACTTTCGCGAGCTCGACCGTCGGCGATTTCCACCAGAGTTCTCGGTGTTCGTTCATTCTCCACCGCGGCGGCCCGTCGGGCGAGAAAGCAGTCGACAGGGGTCGCCTGATTCATGCAGAAGGCGGCGGGCGACCATCCCATCTCCGAAGAAACGGAGCACGATCCCCGGTTTGCCTGACACATGTTCGGGGGGAGGCTCGGGTCTGATCCTTTACCTGCGAAGGGATCAGGCCTAGACGCCGAGCGCGTGGGCGGCTCGATCGAACTCCTCCGGCTTCACGTAGAAGATGTAGCCGTAGCCGCCCTTGCCGTCGGTCACCCCGTTCGATGCGTAGACGTTGACGTTGGCCTCGAAGAGTTTCCGGTGGATCTCCGAGATCGCTCCCAACCTGTCGTCGCCCTGAACGAGGAACGCGCGGTGCGGTCCGATGAGAACCATGTCCGAGTCGGCCGCCGCCCGCGCGAGGCTGTGTACGTCTTCGGGGAAGAGGACGAGCTGCGTGTTGCCGAGCCCGCAGGGAACGGCGCTGAACGCGAAAAGGTTGACTCCCGATGCGCGAAGGCGGCTCAGAATCTCGAACGCCTCACCCGGCCGGTCCTTGACCGTGGCGTGGAAGTAGTCGATCCGGCGAACTCTGGTTTCCATGCATGCTCCTCCCGCCGAAGAAGACGGTCACCGGGTCCGCCTCTCGCCCGTCCAGATCAGCGTCCGGACCTCGCGGAGGGCTCCGGAATCCCGGGGATCGACGAACGAACCCGCGACGATTCTACCAGGAGCCGGCGCGGCGAGTCCACGCGAAACACGGGCTCGCCACGCGGGCAACGCGGGCCCCTCGCCTCGAGCGGACGACTCAACCTATTGAAAACCAACGGCTTGAAGGGCGTCATTCAGCGTCCGGTTTCGCGAGCGCGACGAACCTCGCCTCCGCCGACGCTCGTTCCTCCCCTTCCTGGACGAGAACCGCCGACGCGCGCACGAGGCGTCCTCTCCGCTCCTCGACGCGCGCCCGGACATGGACCTCGCGATCGGTCCGCGCGGGTTTTCGAAAGCACACCGACAGCGCGACGGTCGCCGCGCCGGGGGCGACCGTGAGAACCGCGTGCGCCATCGCCTCGTCGAGAAGAGCCGAAATGATTCCACCATGAAGAATATTCCGGAAGCCCTGGTACTCCCGTTCCGGCATCCACCGGATCTCGCATCGGCCGTCCGCCTTGTTCGGCTTGACGCGAAGGCCGATCGGGTTCTCCGGTCCGCAAAGGTAGCAGTAGCGGTCGTCCTCGAAACGCATCGGGTCGTTCTCCTCCTCCGCTTCGCTCCACCTCCATTGTAGGGAGTTCGAACACGCCAGTCGACCGCCTCTGTCGAGCGCGCCGCGTCTTCGGTCGGGGATTGCCGTGTCACGGGAATTGTGCGAAGATCAGAGCGAATCCCCGATGCACGCGGCGGGCGTGCGAGCGAAAGAGATGGCCGAACGCGAACTGACGAGACGCCGGTTCCTGGCGCGCACAGGGCGCGCCGGCGCGATCGGGGGGGCGCTCCTCTTCGCG
>JAGUYC010000192.1 GCA_020061515.1 Gemmatimonadota bacterium | reverse complement strand
CAAGAAGAAGCGCCCGGTGGGTCATCGACTTGTCCCCCGGGACGGCGATCGCGCCGCGCGGGGCAGGCCCCGGCGACACGCGGAAGCGGGTCTCGGCGTTCATGCGAGGGTTCTTCCGACCACGGCGGCGATCTTTCGGAGGTCGCTCATCAGGTTCCGGAAGCGCTCGGGAAGGAGCGACTGGTCGCCGTCCGAGTACGCCTTCTCCGGCCGCGCGTGCACCTCGACCATGAGCCCGTCCGCTCCCGCCGCCACGCCGGCGAGGGCGAGCGGCGACACCCACCGCCAATGCCCGGTCCCGTGCGACGGGTCGACGATGATCGGCAGGTGGCTCCAGTGGTGGATGAGCGGAACCGACGCGAGGTCCATCATGTTGCGCGTCGCGGAATCGAAGGAGCGGATTCCTCTCTCGCAGAGGATCACGTCGTAGTTCCCTCCCGACATGACGTACTCCGCCGACATGAGGTACTCGTTGATCGTGGTCATCATCCCTCTCTTGAGAAGGACCGGCTTCCTCGTCCGGCCGACCTCTTTGAGAAGGGCGAAGTTCTGCACGTTCCGCGCGCCGACCTGCACGATGTCCGCGTAGCGGCAGACGAGCTCGACGTCGCGCGTGTCCATCACCTCGGTCACGACGAGGAGACCCGTCTCCGCGCGCGCCTCCGCGAGGATCCGGAGCCCTTCCTCGCCGAGCCCTTGAAAGCTGTAGGGAGACGTGCGGGGCTTGAACGCGCCGCCGCGGAGCACGCTCGCTCCCCCTTCCTTCAGCTCCCGCGCGAGCGCGAGGAGGTCCTCCCGGTTCTCGACCGAGCAAGGACCCGCCATCACGTGGATCCGCTTCCCGCCGAAAGCGAGATCTCCCACGCGCACCTCCGCCCGCTCCGGACGGAACTCCCGGCTCGCGAGCTTGAAGGAAGTGTCGAGAGGAAGGACGCGGGCCACCGCCGGGTGGGCTTCGAGGTTCTCCTCCTCGATCGCCTTCCGGTCGCCGATCGCCGCGAGGATCGCCTCGTCCGATCCGGGCGAGTAGTGGACCTGCACTCCCCGAAGGGCGAGCCTTCGAAGAAGGTCCTTCTTGTCCCGAGCGGACACGTTCTTTCGTAGGTGAAGGATCATCCCCGTCAGCTTACCCCGAGGCGGACCATCCTCCGGAGGAGGTCCGCTTCCCTCTCCCCGAGAATGCGCCACTCGCCGGGCCCGAGCCCGCGGAGGGAGAGGGGCCCGAGCTGAACCCGCACGAGGCGCTCGACCCGAAGCCCGAGCTCCCGGCAGATTCTTCGAATCTCGCGGTTCCGCCCCTCGGCGAGCACGACCTCGAGAACCGTACGCTTCCGCGTGCGGTGGACGAGGCGGACCTCGCTCGGCCGCGCGAGCCTCCCCTCGATCCGCACGCCGGTTTGGAAGCGCCGCACCTGGGCGTCGCTCATCTCTCCATCCACCCAGAGCCGATAGATCCGCTCGACGCGATAACGGGGGTGCGTGAGGCGAAACGCGAGCGGTCCGTCGTTCGTGAGAAGCAGAAGCCCCTCGCTCATCCGGTCGAGCCGGCCCACGGGGAGGACCGGAGCCGGGAGGCCGCGCAGGTAATCGTAGACCGTTCGGCGTCCCTCGGGGTCGCGCGTCGTCGTCAGGCAATCGACCGGCTTGTGCAGAAGGACGTAGAGGACCCGGCGGGGCGGAACGACGATCCGTCCGCCGACGCGCACCCGGTCCCGCTCCGGATCGACCCGCGCGGCGAGATCCTGAACCAGACGCCCGTTGATCGTGACGCGCTTCCGGAGGATGAGCTCCTCCACCTTCCGCCGCGACCCGAGCCCGGCGGAGGCGAGGAACCGGTTGATCCGGATCCCCTCTTCCTTAGAACTCTCCGGCGGGAGGTTCATCGCACGGCTCCCCCTCTCCCCCTTCTACCCGACCCTCCCGCGGGAGCTCCGGATTCTCGTCCGCCTCCGATCCGCCCGCCCCCTCCTCCCGCTCTCTTCGCGCGGCGAGCAGCTCCTCGACCTCCTCCTCGACCGAGAGCGGCTCTTCCGCCTTCATGATCTCGGAGAGCTCCTCGATCTTCGGAAGCTCCTCCAGACCCTTGAGTCCAAAATGATTGAGAAAGAAATCGGTGGTTCCGTAGAGGAGAGGACGCCCCACGCCTTCCGCCCGCCCCTTCAGGGTGATCAGGTTCCGGTCGAGGAGCGTGCGGAGCACGCCCCCCGCGTCGACACCGCGGATGTGCTCGATCTCGGCGCGCGTCGCCGGCTGGCGGTAGGCGATGATCGCGAGCGTCTCGACCGCGGCCCGAGAGAGGCGCATGGTCCGGAGGTCGCTCCGCATCCTCCGCACCCAGGAGAAGAACTCCCGGCGCGTGAAGAGCTGCCACCCCCCCTCGACCTCGGCGAGCTGGAAGCTCCGCCCCTCGCGGTCGTATTCCTCCCGAAGCTCCGCGAACGCCTCCGCGATCTCCCGCGGCGGCGTCTCCGGAAGAACCGCTCGGAGCTCCTTCGGCTTCAAGGGTCCGTCGGCGGCGAAGAGAAGCGCCTCAAGAACCCGTTTCGTGCTGAGGTTCGTCCCCGTTTCCGTTCCCGTTTCCATCTTCGGTTTCCGTTCGGCGGCGGATTCGGATCCGCCCGAAAAGCCCCGCTTGAACGAGGCAGATCCTTTGGAGGCGAAGCAATTCCAAGAGGGCGATGAACGTCACGATGATCTCCGCCCTCTTCGCCTCCGGCTCGAACAGGCGCTCGAACTCGACCTCTTCGGCCGTCCGGAGGACGTTCTCGATTCGCTCGATCTTCTCCTCCAGCGTGTACTCGTGGAGGATCACCTCGTACGGCTCGAGGCGGGGGGTCCGCCGCATGACCTCCGCGAAGAGGCGGAGCAGGCCTCCCAAATCGACCGGGATGAGCACGCCCTCCGGCTCGTCCGGCTCGCCGTCCTCGTCCTCCGGCGCGGCGCGCCCGATGAGAAGGCTCCGCGCCTCCGCGCGCGTCCGGAGTCCCTCCGCGGCCGCCTTGAACCTTCGATAGTCAAGGATTCGGCGGACGAGCTCCTCGCGCGGGTCCTCTTCCTCCTCCCCTTCCTCGACGTCCGTGCGCGGAAGAAGCATCTTCGCCTTGATCCGCATCAGGGTCGCCGCCATCACGAGGAACTCCCCCGCGACCTCGAGATCGAGCATCTGCATCAGACGGATGTGCGCGAGGTATTGCTCCGCCACCCGCGCGATCGGGATGTCGTAGATATCGATCTCGTCTCTCTTGATAAGATAGAGAAGAAGATCCAAGGGACCTTGAAAGGCGTCGAGCTCGACCTTGTAGCCGGTTCCTCGGACCTCTTCCGTCATCGGAGCCATCGCGCCCTCCCCGTGCCGAGGTATTGAAGCACAGCGGCCGCCGGTCTTTCCACCCTTTTCCCGCTCCGCGCGGCGCGCGCCCCGCTCCCGCCGGGAGGTCACCCGCGCGGGTGAAAGGTCCGGTGAACCTCCTTCAGGTAGGTCCGGTCGACCGCGGTGTAGAGCTGGGTCGTCGAGACGTCGCTGTGGCCGAGCATCTCCTGCACGTCGCGAAGGCCGGCCCCTCCTTCGAGAAGATGCGTCGCGAAGGAGTGGCGGAGCGTATGCGGCGAGAGCTTCCCCTCGATCCCCGCCTCGCGCGCGCGCCTTCGAAGGATCTTCCAGACCCCCATTCGGCTGAGGGGCCCTCCGCGATGGTTTACGAAGAGCGCCTCGGTCGTCATCCCCCGAACGAGTGCGGGCCGCGCCCGGTCGAGATACGCCTCGACCGTTTCCTTCGCGCGGCGTCCGACCGGAACGACCCGTTCCTTTCCCCCCTTTCCCACGCAGCGCGCGTATCCTTCCCGGCGGAGAAGACCGCGCACGGGGAACGCGACGAGCTCGGAGACGCGAAGCCCGGTCGCGTAGAGGAACTCGAGCATCGCCCGGTCGCGGATCGCGATCGGCCCCGCGGGACGAATCCCCTCGAGAAGCCGCTCCACGTCCCGGACCGGAAGCGCGTGCGGAAGGCGGAGCGGAAGGCGCGGAGGGAGAAGAACCGAGGTCGGATCCTTCGCGAGAATCTTCTCCTGCACGAGAAACCGGTGAAAGGCGCGGAGGGACGAGTGGCGCCGCGCGAGCGTGCGCGCGCAGAGGCCCTCGCGTCCCTCCCGCTCCGCGAAGCGCGCGACCTCCTTGGGGCCGATCGCCTCCGGCTCCGCCACCCCTTCCTCCTCGAGAAGACGCGCGTAGCGCTCGAGGTCCCGGCGGTAGCTCTCGATCGTGTTCGCCGCGAGCGCGCGCTCGGTCTTCAGGTGGATGAGAAAGTCACGGAGGGCGTGGCGGAGCGGGGAGACACGCGGCGCGCTCAT
>JAGUYC010000057.1 GCA_020061515.1 Gemmatimonadota bacterium | reverse complement strand
CGTAGCGTTTCGGGCGGCGGCCGCCGGGCCCCCGCAAGCCGCAGCAAGGAGTCGCGCTTGGTTTACCGGCCGATCGACGTCGTTCTCGCCACCACCTACCGGTGCAATGCGCGCTGCATCATGTGCAACATCTGGAAGAACCCGTCGGAGAACGATCTCACCGCCGAGGAGTATCGTTTCCTCCCGTCGTCGCTCCGCTACGTGAACCTCTCCGGAGGCGAGCCGTTCCTTCGGGACGACATCCCCGAGATCGTGCGGGTCGTGAAGGAACGGGCCCCGCGCGCGGAGATCGTCCTTTCGAGCAACGGCTTTCTTCCCGACCGGATCGAGCGCGCGATGAAGGAGACGTTGAAGATCGATCCGACGGTCGGGGTCGGCATCTCGATCGACGGCGCCGGGGAGCTCCACAACAAAGTCCGCGGAATCCCGCGAGGCTTCGACAAGTGCATGGACACGGCGGAGCGCTTGAAGAAGCTCGGCATGACAAACATCCGCCTCGCCTTCACCGTGGTCGACGACAACGTGGACGATCTTCCTGAGGTCTACCGGCTCACGAAGGAGATGGGGATCCAGTTCACGATGGCGGTCGCGCAGAACTCGTCGCATTACTTTATGACCGAAGAGAACGCGTTCAGCCGAGTGGAAAGGCTCCGCGAACGGCTCGGTCCGGTCGTCGAGGACATGCTCCGTTCGAGCCGGCCCAAGAACTGGCTCCGCGCGTTCTTCGCCCACGGGCTCTTCCGGTACGCCGCGGGTGCGGGGCGTCCGTTCGTCTGCAACGCCGCCCAGGATTTCTTCTTCGTCGGGCCGAACGGCGACGTCTATCCCTGCAATGTCCTCGACCGCGTGCTCGGCAACGTGCGGGAGAAGTCATTCGAGGAAATCTGGGAGTCGGCCGAGGCGGAAAAGATCCGGGACGAGGTGCGGGCTTGCGAGCTCCGGTGCTGGATGATCTGCACGGCGCGCGCCGACATGAAAAGGAACGCGGGCCAGGTCGCTCGGTGGATCGCGAAGAACAAGGCGGCGGCTCACCTCGGGAAGTTCGGGCTCGAGTCGCCGGAGGAGGACGCTCGATGATCTTCGAGCAGATCCGGGTCGGAGGCGACCGGAACTTCGCGTATCTGGTCGGCGATCGCCCCGGAGGCTCGGCCCTCGCGGTCGATCCGTCCTACAGCCCGCGGCGCGTCTTCGATCTCGCGAAGGAGCGCGGCCTCGCGATCCGCGCGATCCTCTGCACGCACGACCATCCCGATCACACGAACGGGAACGAGGAGCTACGGGCGCTCACCGGCGCGGAGGTGCGCATCCACCCATCCGCCGCCGAGCGGGGGGCGAAGGGAGTCGCCGACGGCGAGATCTTTCGAGTGGGCGACCTCGAGGCGCGCGCGATTCACACGCCGGGACACACGCCGGACTCGGTCTGCTTTCTCGTTCAGGGGAAGCTCTTCTCGGGAGACACGCTCTTCGTCGGCAAGGTCGGGGGGACCGGCTTCGGCGAGGACGCGCGCGCCGAGTACGAGAGCCTGCACGGAAAGCTCCTCGTCCTTCCGGACGAGACCGAGGTCTGGCCGGGCCACGACTACGGAGTGCGTCCGTCCTCGACGATCGGCGAGGAGCGCCGCACGAACCCGTTTCTCCTCCAGCCCGACTTCGAGTCGTTCGTCGCCCTCAAGAAGAACTGGCTCCAGTATAAGAAAGATCACGGGATCGCGTAGACCCGGCGCGGGGCGCACGAGCGGACCCGGAGCGAGGAGCTATTCCGCGGCCTCCTCGATCGCTTATACTCGCGCCGGAGGAACGCCATGCCGAAGAAGCCAAGCCGCGAGCTGGTCACCTGGCCGAACGAACATCCGGGCCGCACGTATCGCGTTCAATTCGACTGCCCGGAGTTCACTTGCGTCTGCCCCATGACCGGACAGCCGGATTTCGCCTCGTTCCGCATCGAGTACGTTCCGGACAGCCTCTGCCTCGAGCTCAAGTCGCTGAAACTCTACCTCTGGTCGTATCGGGACGAGGGGATCTTCCACGAGACCGTGACGAACCGGATCCTCGACGACCTGGTCGCGGCGGTGAAGCCTCGGTGGATGCGGGTCGTCGGAGAGTTCAACGTGCGCGGCGGCATCGGGACGACGGTCGTCGCCGAGCACGGCACGCCGCCCGCCTCGGATTCAGGGACGTAGTTCCGTTCGTTCCGTTCGCGTCGCGCCCCGAATGACCCTCCGCTGCAACGGAACGAGCGGAACTACGTCCCCGGCGTACGATCGATCAGCCGCCGAAGCGGCGGGCGAGCCCCATGCTGAACCCCGCCGCGCTGTACCTTCCGCTCCCGCCGGGGAGGACAAGGTCGTCGCCCGCGAAGTAGCGGAGCTGGCCGAGCAGGCACCAGCCGCGCCAGAGGTCGAGGCGCCCCCCGATCATCGCGCCGAAGGTGAGCGCGCTCTCCGGGGCGATCTCGGCGGTGCCGGCGAGATCGAACTGGTCGACTTCGCCTTTCAAGAGGCTCTCCAGCGATGCGGTGACGTCGATCCGAACGTCCGAGAAGTCGTACTCGTCCCACATCGACCAGACGAGGATCGGTCCGGCCCAGAGATCCCATCGTCCGCCGGGAGCGAGGTGGTAGTTGATGCCGAGGGTCACCGCCACGTTCGCGAGCTCCTCCTCGACGAGGACGTAGTCGGGGATCGGGATCCCGGGGACGAGGATGTTCCCTCGCTCGATGATCTCGCACTCGGCCTCGGTCAAGAGCCAACCGCAGATCGGAACGCTCCCCTCCGCCGTGGCGGCCGCCGGCAGGTAGATCGCGTTCACCTCGATCCCGAAGCGGCGGAAGAGGAGCTCTCCGCCGAACAGAACCCCCGCCGGGTTCTCGAACGTGACGTCGGCGCGGACGGGAATCGTCGCGCTCACCGATCCGATGAGCGGAAGGGCGGGGATGTCGGAGACGCTGACCTCCGCGTCGAGCCGGCCGCTCACCCGGTCGTCTCCGATCGACATGCCGATCGCGGGCTGGATCCAGACCACGCCCCGCACCCCCTTCGTCCCGTCCGCCGCCGATGGGCCGGGCGCGAAGGTCCAGGCGACCAGGAAGAGCACGAGAGCCGCGCGGATTCCATTCATGGGCGGGCTACGCCTCCTCTCGCTTGCGCGACGAACACCCGAAGCCGATGGACGCGAGAGGCATGAGCCCAAAGACAGGCCCGGTCTCCCCACGTCTCTCCCGCGCCGGAGGTTCCCCGAAAGAGCGCCCCTCTACTCGTAGAAGAACACGTCCTCATAGGGGATGCGATAGTTCTTCACGCCAAGACCCTCTTCGACGAACTTCCAGTTCGCATCCGTGAAGTACCGCCCCGAAGCATCGCTGAAGCGGTACTCCTCGACCGGTACCCACAAGACCCAGATCCGGTCGGCGTTGTCGATCGCCGGAAGCTCCTTCGTCTCCGATGTGTCGCGGATCTCCTCGTAGCTCCAGGTCTCGATGTCGCTCACCGTGCTGGAGAACTCGTTCTTCACCTTCGCCTCGAAGCCCTCGATGCCGAGGCCCGCCTCTCCCCCCCAGGTCGTGGTGAACTCCTCCGAGTGGGTCGTCTCGATCCCGGTCTTGACCTGCCAGCTGACCGTCGTGCTCGTTCCCGCCGTCTTGGGGACCTGCTTGATTCCCTGTCTCTCCCAGTAGCGGACGATCGAGACGTAGGGTTTCGAGGAAAGGGGAAAACCAACGCCGTATAGAGTGTCGCTGGATGCCGACACCCTGAAGTAGGGCCGCGCCCAAAACCACTGACCGCCAATAGTGCAACCGATCTGGCAGGGCCTGCTGAGGCTCGTATCTCCCCACACAAACACGAATCGGTTGTAGATTTCCCTCATGACAGGGAACGGATTCAGATACACATCCTTTACTACCTCTGGTATGGAGTAGTAGGATCCTCGATCGAACGCGACGGGTACCCATGCGCCCCCTCTGTAGTCACGGCAGCTATCCAAACGGGCGGACTCGACGAGGGGGAGGAAGTCGGTGGCCCGTGTCTTCGCGTAGACGAGCTCCCCCGTTTTTGTCGGGAAGTTGGGATCCACCGGATAGGTCTGAGGGACCGGGATGGGAGGCCACCCCTCGACCTCGATCTGCTCCGGCAGACCGTCGTTCCCGTTCCCGTCCGGATCGACGGAGCCTCCCCCGCAGCCCGTCAGGAACGGCAGGAAGAAAAGGAACGAGAGGAAGAGGATGATTCGGGTGGACGGCCGCCTGATGCTGAACCCGCGCATGAAACACCTCCAGGCTTCGGTCACGCAATGCCCACGACAACACCACAGTGCCGCCGGACATGCTGCCGGATCACGGGAGGTCGCGCGCGGTGGCACAGAAAGGACACGCTCGGGGTAAACGCACCGCGATGCCGGGCCGACTCCGCCTCCAGGCATCATGTTCTGCGCCTATGTACCAGACTGATAATTAGTTTAGCAGCCCGCCCCGCGGGGCGTCAACGGAAACCGAAAGGACTCGAGGGACATAGTCGCGTTCGTTCCGCTCGCGGCGCGGCCCCTCACGGCCCCCCGAAGCGAAGACCGAGCGGAGGACCGGACGATCCTCCGAAGGCAACGCAACGAACGGAACTACGTCCCCGGCCGGGCTGTGAAGCGCGAGAAGACCCGGTCTTCTTCGCGGACGCGCGTCAGTCCTTCGATCCGCCGATGAAGCGATAGATGCCCGCGCCGATCACGCCGCCGATGATCGGAGCCACCCAGAAGAGCCAGAGCTGCGACAACGCCAAACCGCCCGCGAACACCGCGACGCCCGTGCTCCGCGCGGGGTTCACCGAGGTGTTCGTCACCGGGATGCTGATCAGATGGATCAACGTGAGGCAAAGCCCGATCGCGATCGGCGCGAATCCTTGCGGAGCCCTCTTGTCCGTCGCGCCGAGGATGACGACGAGGAACATCATGGTCATCACGATCTCGCAGACAAGAGCCGACCCGAAGGAGTACCCGCCGGGGGAATGCTCGCCGTATCCGTTCGAGGCGAACCCGGCCGACGCATCGAACCCCGCTTTCCCGCTTGCGATCACGAACAAGACCGCGCCGGCGACGATCGCACCGAGCACCTGCGCGACGATGTACGGAAGGAGCTGCTTCGACGGGAAACGCCCTCCCGCCCACAAGCCGACGGAGACCGCGGGGTTCAGATGGCACCCGGAGATATGTCCGATCGCAAAGGCCATCGTCAGCACGGTCAGACCGAAGGCGAGCGAGACACCGAGGAGACCGATCCCCACCTCGGGAAACGCCGCGGCGAGCACCGCGCTCCCGCATCCGCCGAGAACCAGCCAGAAGGTCCCGAAGAACTCCGCGCCGTACTGCTTCATGTTCTCCTCCTCGCGCGCGGGGGGATCGCCGCCGTCCGGAAAAGCGGCCGCTCGATCGCGGGGCGGGGGCTTCTCGCCCCGGAGTCGTTCCGCGAGGCCGGCTCCGCGCGCCGCACGACTTCTACCACGCCGCTCCGGGAACGCGGTAATGAATGCGCTGAAACGAGGGTGGCGTGACTCGACTCCAAGAGTCCGGAGCAGAACCCGCCGCGAAATATCCGGTGTTGCGTCCTTGGAGTCCTATTTCCTCAGCGAGCGGAGGACGCGGAGATTCTTCACGTCCTCGTGAAGATCCTCGGACTTCGGCGTCTCGAGAACCATCGGCACCTTGCGGAGACGCCGATCGTTGACAAAGAAACGAAACCCGTCGAGCCCGATCTCTCCCTCGCCGATGTGCGCGTGCCGGTCGCGCCGGCTCCCGAGCGGCTTCATCGAGTCGTTGAGGTGAACGGCGCGGAGGCTCTCGAGCCCGAGGATCCGGTCGAACGCGCGCATCGTCTCGAGAAAACCCTTCCGTTCGTGGATCGAATAGCCGGCGGCGAAGACGTGGCACGTGTCGAGGCAGACCCCGAGCCGCTCCGGCTCGCGCACGCGCGCGCGGATCGCGTCCAGGTGCTCGAAGCGATGGCCGATGCCGGTCCCCTGACCCGCGGTCGTCTCGAGGAGCGCGCGGACCCGAAAGCCCCGCGTCTCCCGGAAAACCCGATCGAGCGCCGCCGCGATCCGCCGGATCCCCATTCCCTCGCCGTCGCCGAGATGGCTCCCCGGATGAAAGACGACCCCCGCGAGACCGAGAAGCTCCGCCCGCTCCAGCTCGTCCCGGAACGCGGGGAGCGATTTTCGCTTCACCTCTCCGCCCGGCGAGGCGAGGTTGATGAGGTAGGCGACGTGCGCGATCAGGAACTCCGCGCGGAACGCCCGCGCCGCCTCGCGGAACCGCGCCGCCTCCTCTGGCCCGATCGCCTTCCCCGCCCATTGGTTGTTGTTCTTCGTGAAGAGCTGGACCGCGCGGCATCCGATCGAGAGCCCCCTCTCGAGCGCCCGATCGACGCCCCCCGCGATCGACTGGTGCGCGCCGAGGTTCATCTCGCGGCCTCCTTCCCTTCCATCCTGCGCCGGCCCGATCGGCGACGCAAGCGCCCGAAATCCATCACGAATCAAGTAATATTCCTTCTGGAACGTCCCTTCGTCGATAGACGATTTCCGGCTTGACCCGTCCCGTTCGAGTCATGTAGCCTCTCTTATGATTTCAATAAGGAATGGTACCTCTCGCGAGCCCACCCCCCGGGGATGAAGACGATCGATCGAGACGCGAGCGGCCCCGCCGGGGTCGTTCCCGTTCGTCGTTCCCCCCGACCTGAGCGCCGGCTCCCCCCGTAGCCCGACGTCTCCGAAGGAACCCGCGCATCCCGAGGCCCCGGCCATCGGGAAGGAGGTTTGGCGATGACGCATCGCAAACGAAACATTCTCATCACGCTGGTTTGGGTGCTGCCGGCGGCTCTCCTCTTGGCCTTCGGCCGCGAGGCGCCGTCCGTCCACGCCGACCAGGTGGAGCTCCACCTGGAGCTCGTCCCGCAACCCGGAAAGACCACGCAGGGGATTCCCGGCAACTGCTCGACCTGGCACGAGATCTACCCCGCCTTCTGCACCCCGCACCACCAGACCGATTACGAGGACAACGGAGACGGCGAGGTCTCACCCTGCGACATCATCACGCTCGGGGACGGAACCCGCTGGCATGTCGTGTGGGCCGGGCCGACCTACTGGGTGGAGTGCGCGACCGGCCAAAGCGCGTTCGAACCGACGCAGCCATCGAGCGGCGGGAACCCGACCTGCGAGATCTGGCACACGATCTACCCGCCGGAGCAGTTCTGCCAGGAGTCGCACGTGGAGTTCTGGCAGGACAACGGGGACGGCGTGGTCTCGCCATGCGACTGGGTGCGGATCAACGGACAGGACTGCCACATCGCCGACGTCCGGCTCAACATCACGGTCGTACCCGCCGGCGGCGGAACCGCGACCGAGCAGGGAACCTGGGGGAAGGTGAAGGGGCTCTTCCGCAAGGTACTTTAGACATTTTTGGTTTACATGATACGCCCGTCCGGCTTTCGGGCCGGGCGGGCCTACTTTCGTCTTGACGGGCACGCACGAAGCGGCGTATCCGAAAGAAGTCAAGACCGAGTCCGCGCGAGCGGGTGAAACGGCTTCGCGCGCGCATCGATCCGAACGGGATGTTTCCGCCGGCGGATCGGCCCGGTCTCGCGTTCGCCGTGACGACAGGAAATCGCATCTCGGATTCCCGGGAAGGAGATCTTCAATGAAGCAGAGGAAACGCCCGGTCTTCTTCGCGCTCGCCGCGGGTCTTCTCGCGATTCTGCTCGCCCTCGCGGTCGGCGCGAACCAGCCGGAGGCGCGGGCGCCGGTGGGCGAGTTGTACTTGGAGCTCCTCGTGACGAAGGGAGGACCGCCCGGCTACGACATCCCGCCGGATTGCTCGGTCTGGCGAGAAATCCACCCAAATCCGGGAACTCTCCGCCATCAGAGCGGGTTCGATGACAACAGCGACGGTCTTCTCTCCCCTTGCGACATCATCTACCTCGATCAGCTTCCTTATCACGTCAAGTGGGTCGGCCCGACCTACTGGGTGACCCGTCTGCAAGAGCCGGTCGCGCTCGAGCCGGAAGTGGAACCGACCGGAGAGAACCCGACGTGCGAGACGTGGCACGAGATCTATCCGTTCTTCTGCACGCCGCGTCACATCGATGCGTGGGAGGACAATCAGGACGGGGTTTTGAGCGTGTGCGACATCGTCTGGATGAACGAGGTCCCTTGCCACATCGACCGGATCGAGCTGAACATCACCGCCGAGCCTCTCCCGTCGGGGACCGAGCAGGAATCGTGGGGAACGATCAAGAGCCTCTTTCGCAGGGTCTATCGCTGAGTCGGATCCCCGATCCGCGATCGAGCACCGGACTTTCCGTCCCGACTCCGAGCGGATCCCGCGCCGGGCCGCAAGTCGGACCCTTCGGGCGGCCGGGCTGTGCGGACCACAACCCGTTCATTTGAAATGGGTTACAAGTCAGATTTCCCGCGTGAACGGCTGAAAATCGGCTTGCCGCCTTCCCTTCTCGGTGCTACGTTGATGCTGTGGCCGAAACCTCACGCAAGGTGAGGCTCCGGCGTGGCCGGCCGAACCGGCGTGCCCACCCAACGACTCCTTGCCGATCCAGCTTTGAGGGCGGTCGCCGTGTTCCCCGGAGCAGGCCGCGTGAGCGGTGCCGGAGCGCCGAGTTCTCCGAGCCGTTTGTGCGGCCTCCGAGAAGCGATGCCGGCGAAACCATCAACCGTGGAGACGGAGGGAACGACATGAAACGTGGGTATCTCATCGTGCCGCTCGTGTTGCTCATCGCCCCGATCGCGATCTTCCTCGCGACCGGAAGGGAAACGAGCCCGGTGCGGGCGACACCGACGGAGATCCACCTCGACCTCGAAGTAGGCGGGGAGCTGTTCCAAGGGATTCCGGGGGACTGCGCGACCTGGCACGAGCTCTATCCGAACTACTGCATCCCGCACCACCAGGACGCGTACCAAGACAACGGGGACGGCGTGGTCTCGGTCTGCGACTACATCATCCTCGATGGAATCCGCTATCACATCATCTGGGTCGGGCCGACCTACTTCACCGAGGACGGCCATGTGTGGGAGCCGGTCGGCGACCCGACCGGCAGCCCGATCTGCCAAGACTGGCACATGGTCTACCCGATCTACTGCCAAGTCGCCCACGTCGATGACTGGGAGGACAATGGCGACGGCGTCGTGAGCGAGTGCGACCACGTGCTGATTGCCGGCTCGTGGGTTCACATCGATCGGGTCGGTCTCGATATCATCGTGGTGCCGGAACCGACGGGCACGGAAGAGACCACCTGGGGGAAGGTGAAGAAGCTGTTCAGCGATCTCTTCTAGTCGGACAAGACGCGAGCGGCTTGCCGCCCGGTCTCGACGGACCGGGCGGCTTTCTTTCTACTTGAACTTCCCCTCCACGGGAAACCCGCGCTCTTTCCACTCCCGAATCCCTCCGCGGAACCAGAGAAGCTCGCGAAAACCGGCACGCGCGGCCCACGTCGCGCACTGCCGGCTTCGAATGCAGTCCTCACCGTAACAGTAGGTCGCGAGCGGGGTCGCCGCGCGGTCGAGGTCCGGCCGCGCCTTTTCCAGATACGCGTCGAGCGAATCGGCGAAGAGATGGGAAGCGAGGCAATCCGCTCCCGGGATGTGGTTGATCTCGTAGTCGCGCCCGTTCCGCACGTCGAGAAGAAGAAGATCATCCCGATCCTCTTTGCGCGCGCGATCTCTTTTCTTGAGCCGCTCCCGGACCTCCTTCGCCTCGACGATCCGAACGACCGGAAGGGACGGATCCGCGGCCCACTCCGCATAGCCGCCCGGGAACCAGCGCACCTTTTCGATCCCCGCCATCCGAAGAAGAAGATACGCGAGCGCGCCCCGCCCGCTCGTCCCGTCGTCGGCGAGGATGATCTCCGACTCGAGATCGATGCGGGTCGCCGGCCGCGGGCCGACCTCCGCGAAGACGGAGCGGATCTCGGGCCCGGGAAGGAACCTCCCGTCCCTTCGGATCACCGTTCGCGGATCGAACGGAAGCGCGTGCGGGATATGTCCCGGACGGAGATCCTTCGTTCGTGAACGATCTTTCCCCTCCCAGGAGACGGTGTCCCGAAGATCGATTACCTCGAAGCCGTCGGTCCCGTAGCGCTCGCGCACATAGGCGAGGGTCGCGAGGCGGGTCGAATCGAGCGTCGAGATGCGTTCGAGATCAGGGACCGAGCCTGCCTTCCGCGAGACGCTCCCTCCCGCCTCGACCCACGACTCGTACCCCCCGTCGAGGAAGAGAACCCCCTCGCGCCCGCCGAGATCGAGAAGCCAGAAGAGGCGGGCCGGAGCCGCGGGATCCTCTCTCGCGCCGCAGCAGACGATCCTCTTCCCCTCGTCCGCGGGCGGAAGGCGGAGCGACCCGCCGGCCGCGAGGGCGGCGGCGATCGTTTCGGGAGGCACCGAAAGCGCTCCGGGAATGTGCCCTTCGTCGAAACCCGAAGCCCGCGCGTCGAGAACCGCGAACTCGTCGAGGCGATCGCGGAGCCACGCCGCATCGACCGCGATCTCCGGATAGACCGGAGGCTTCGTCTCCTTCTTCACGAGCCAGGGAGGCCACTGCGCGGCGAGAGGAGAAGCCGATAGGAACGCGGCGAGAAGGGCGCCCGCCGCGACTCGGGCGGCGCGCGCGGACCGGAGCCGCGGTTCGGAACCGGCGGACCTTCTTCCTTCGTGCATGAAGCGTCTCATGCGAGCTCATCCTCCATACGGGCGAGGGTCTTCTCGAGCCGACGCTGTCCGCGATCGATCACGAGGAGATGGATCCAGATCGCGACCCAGGTGAGAGCGAAAGAGGAGAAGAGAAAGGGGACGTTGGCCGGCTTCCGTTCCGCGCGCCACTCGCGCGGAGGCTTCTCCGCCGGCGTCTCCGCCCGAGCACCCGCGGCCGGAGAGAAGCACGAAAGAAGGAGCAGGAAGAGCGCGAACCGCGCCGAGCGACGGATCATAGCGACCGTCTCCTTTCATCGAGCAACGCCTCCGCGCGCCCCTCCGCCTCGCAGAGTCGCATGCGAAGGCGGACAAGCACCACGAAGAGAAGGGTGAACACGGCGAGGGAGAAGAAGAACGCGGCGCGCATCCTCGGGTCGAGACCCGATCCTTCCCCGCCCGCGAAGACAGGCGAAGGATGCTGCGTCCGCCACCAGCGAATCGAGAGATAGACGATCGGGACATCGAGGAACCCGACGATCCCGAGCACCGCCGAGAGGGTCGCCCGCCGCGCCGCGTCCGGCACGTACGAACGGAGAAGCAGATAGCCGACGTAGAGGAACCAGAGCACGAGCGTCGAGGTGAGGCGCGCGTCCCAGGTCCACCAGATCCCCCACACCGGTTTCGCCCAGATCGGTCCGGTCACGAGAACGAGCGTGCAGAAGAGAACGCCGACCGCGGCCGAGGCTTCGGCAAGACGGTCGTACGAGGCGCGCCGCGAGGCGAGATACGCGATTGAAGCGATGAACACGACGAAGAAGGCGAGGAACGCGACCCACGCCGCGGGGACGTGAAAGTAGAAGATCTTCTGGACGAGGCCCATCGTCCTCTCGACGGGCGCGTGATAGAAGATCAGGAAGAGGTTCAGAACCATCGCCGGGCCGACAAGGAGAATCAACCCGCGGTCGATCCGGTTCCGGGCGCCGTTCATGCTCATTCCTCCAACACGAAGCCGAACATCAGGAAGGCGACGCTTGCGAAAACGACGTCGAACGCGATCAGGATTTTGAGCGCGGCCGCGTACGATTCCCCCCGGAAGATCGCCGCGGTCCCCTCGACCGCCGCGAGGAGCACCGGCACGGCCACGGGGAAGAGGAGAACCGGAAGGATCACGCCCTTGAGGCGCGTGCGCGCCGTGACCGCGACGAGGAGGGTCCCCACCGCGCAGAAACCGAACGTCCCCGCGAGATTGAGGAGAAGCATCTGCGGGAGCATGGGAAGAATATCGACGTTGAAAAAGACGACGAAGAAAGGAAGCGTAAGAAGCTCCGCGAGGTACATGAAGAGCGTTCCGGCAAGAAGCTTCGCGACGTAGATGAGACCACGGTCCATCGGCGCGAGGAGAAGTCCTTCCATTCCGTCCATATCGCGCTCGACCGCGTGCGTGTGCTCGAGCCCGATCGTCCCCGCGAAAGCGAACGCGATCCAGAGAAGGCCGGGGGCGATGAGGCGCGTCTCCTCGCGGGTCGGCTCGAAGGCGAAGGCGAGAAGGAGAACCGAGAGGATCGAGAAGAGCGTCATCGAGAAGAGCCCCTGCCGCGTCCGGAGCTCGAGGAGAAGATCCTTCGCGAGGAGGGCGCCGACGCGCGCGAGGCCGTCCATCAAGATTCCCCCGCGAGAAGCTCCCGAACGCGCGGAGCGCGCTCCGAAGCGGAGAGCCCGCCGAGATCCGCCTCCCCCGCGACCCGTCCCCTTCGAAGAAGAACCGCGCGGTCGGCGAGCGGAGCCGCGACCTCGAGATGGTGGCTCGAAAGAACGAGGGCGCCCCCCCGCGCGCGCGCGGAGGCGAGCCGATCTGCGAGCGCGCGCGCCGAATCGAGATCGAGCCCCGTGAACGGCTCGTCGAGAAGAAGCACGTCCGGATCGTGAAGGAAGACGCGCGCGAGGGCGAGTCGCTGCTTCATCCCGCGCGAGAAGCTTCGCGCCGGTTCGTCGCGCCACGACTCGAGACCGACCTCGCGGAGCGCCGCGCGCACTCGCTCCGCACGGTTCTCCACGCGGTAGAGGCGCGCGAAGAAGCCGAGGTTCTCCGACGCGGTGAGGTCGCCGTAAAGCGCGAGACCGTGCGATAGGAACCCGATCCTCCGGCGCACATTGTGTTCGTTCGCGCGCGGAGATTGCCCGCAGATCGAAACCTCCCCCTCGTTCGCGAGGAGAAGGCCGGCGAGAACACGAAGAAGCGTCGTCTTCCCCGCCCCGTTCGGCCCGACGAGAAGCACCGCCTCCCCGGCGCGCGCATCGAGCGCCGCTCCGTCGAGCGCGCGGAGAAAGCCGAACTTTCGCACGATCCCACGGCCGAGAATCGTCGGAGGGGAGATCACCGGACTCTCCCCGAAGAGGCTCGGAGCGAGATGCCGAGCGCGGCGAAGAGAACGAACGCGAGAAGCGCGATGAGGGGAAGCCGAATCGCGGCGAAGGGGGGCGCGCCGGTGAAGATGCGCCCCTTGGGCATTGCGTCGGCGGCGGGCGCGGCCGGGGATCCGCCGACCGCGCGAAAGGCGATCCGATCGCCCGCCGCGATCGACTCTATCGTGAAGACGCCGGCCCCGCGCGTACCGGCGTGGGCGGGAGAAAGCCCTTCTCCTTCGATTCGCATGTCGGGGGGCGCGACGATCAGGATGCGCGGAACCGCGTACGGCGCCCGCGCCTCAAACGCGAACTCCCCCGAATAGGGAAGATCGAAGCTCGCCGCGACCGCGGTCATTCCCGGTCTCATCGGGTAGTCGATCGCCGCCTCGTCCGGACGTTCCGTCGGGATCGGATCGCGCCGCACCGGCATGATCCCGCGCGAGGCGGCGAGGACGAGATCGGAGACGGCGCTCATCGGCGCGGGAAGAAACACGCGGAATGTCCCGCGCGCGCCGACCACCGTCCGCGGCGGAGCGGTTTCGTTCAGGACGCGGAAGACCTCGTCGATCCGGATCCGATCCTCGACGAGCGAAAGATCGATCTCCATCTCGTCCACTCGAATGCCGGAGAGCGCGCTCGTCGTGTCGTACACCTCGAAGACGATCGTCGTGTCCGCCCCCGAACGAAGATGAAAGCGGCTGTTGTAGACGACGCCGAGATAGGAGGCATGCACGAGGTACGGGTTCTCCTCTCCGGTCGGAAGGCCGTCGAAATGGAAGCCGGACGCCGCGTCGTCCGCTTCCCAGACGCCGCCTTTCTCGCCGAAGGAGGCGAGCCGGAACTCGAGCGGCCCCTGCAGCGGACCTCCGGTCCCGTTCACGACCCGCCCGCGGACAACCCCTTCTCCCGAAGCCGCGAGCGCCGACGAGACGAGAAGAAGCGACGAGAGGAGAGCCTTACGCATGTTTCCTCGCCTCCTCGCGGTCGATCGCCGAGAGGATTTCCGCGGCTTCCCGCTTCATCCGCTCCCTTTCCGCTTCGTGGTCGGCTTCCGAGAGCTTCCCCATCTCGCGGTCGAAGTCGAGCTCGCGGATTGCGGCGAGAAGGGCGCGCTTCCGCTCGCGCAGCGCGGCGATCCGGTCCTCTCGCTCCACCCCGACTTCCGGACCCCGACGGAAGAGGGGCGGCAGAAGCACGGCAACGACGAGCACGGGGAGCAACAGGAGGAGGATGCTCACGGCGCGCCTCCTTCGCTCTCGCTCGTTTTTGGAGCGGGTGATCCCTCGCGCCTCGTGGGGACGAGGCAGATGAGCCCTCCGAGAACGAAGACGAGCCCTCCGACCCACACCCAGAGAACGAGCGGGTTCCGATAGACCTGAATCACCGCTCCTCCCTTCTCTCCCGTTGATGCATAAACGAGATAGATGTCCTCCCGCACGGTCGAGTGGATCTCCACCTCCGTGCTCGGTTGCTCGCTCGCGAAGTAGAACCGCCTCTCCGGATGATAGACGCCGACCGGGCGCCCTCCTCGCTCCAAAGCCACGCGCGCGCGCGCGAAGTCGTAGTTCGGGGTCTCCCCCTCCTCGAGTTTCTCGACCCGGAGCGTGTAACCGCCGATCGCCATCTCGCCGCCCGGGGAAAGCTCCTCCGCTCGGCTCCGATTGAACGAGGAACCGGCGAAGCCGACAAAGAGAAGGACGACCCCGAAGTGGACGACGTAGCCTCCGTAACGGCGGGGATTTCGAAGGAAGAGGTTCGCGAGCGCGCGCGGCCACGACTCGCCGAGCTGCCTCCTGCGGACGCGGCCCCCGCGATGGAACTCCATCACGATCGTGGTCGCCACGAAGACGGACAAGCTGAAGCAGATGAGCGCGTAGCGCGCGCGGACAGCGAGAAGAAAGAGGACGATCCCCGCGGCGAGCATGAGCGCCGCCGGCCATGCGAACGACCTTCTCAGATTGGGCCACGACGTCCGCCTCCACGCCAGAAGAGGCGCGAAGCCGGTGAGGAAGAGCAGAAAGAGACCGATCGGCACGTTGATCCGGTTGAAGTAGGGCGGGCCGACCGAGATCTGCTCGCCGCGAACCGCCTCCGAGAGGACCGGGAAGAGCGTCCCCCAAAGAACCGCGAAGCAGGCGACGAGAAAGATGAGGTTATTGAAGAAGAAGCTCGACTCCCTCGAGAGAATTGAATCGAGGGTCGCATCGCTTCGAAGGTAATCCCTCCGCACCCAGATCAGCCCGAACGAGAAGGCGACGCCGAGAGCGAGGAAGGCGACGAAGTAGTGCCCCACCGGGCTCTGGGCGAACGCGTGGACGGAGCTCACGATCCCGCTCCGCGTGAGAAACGTGCCGAAGACGCAGAGGAGATACGTCGTGACGACGAGCACGGCGTTCCACACCTTGAGCATGCCGCGCTTCTCTTGAATGATCACCGAATGCAGAAGCGCCGTCCCTGTGAGCCACGGCATCAGCGAGGCGTTCTCGACCGGGTCCCACGCCCAGTAGCCGCCCCATCCGAGCTCCACGTAGGCCCAGCGCGCGCCGAGGAGAATCCCGCCGCTCAGGAAGAGCCATGCGAAGAGAGTCCAGCGCCGCGTCGCGAGAAGCCAGCCCACGCCGGGCGCTCGAGTCCAGAGGGCGGCGAGAGCGAAGGCGAAGGGGACGACGAAGCCGACGAAACCGAGGTAGAGAACGGGCGGATGGACGACCATCGCCGGATGCTGAAGAAGCGGATTCAGGCCTCTTCCGTCGGGAGGCGCGTAGGGGATCGGCGTTCCCGCGTGATCCATCACCAGCGGACGAAACGGGTTCGCCGCGAGGAGGTTCATGTTCGTGAAGAAGAAGGCGGAGATGAGGAGAATCGCGGTCACGTAGGGCATGAGATCGCGATTGCGGTTCCGGTTCGACCAAAGGACCGCGATCCCGTAGAGAGAAAGCAGCCAGTTCCAGAAGAGGAGGGATCCCTCTTGCCCGGCCCAGAGCGCGGTCACTTTGTAGAAGATCGGAAGGTCGATGTTCGAATGGTTGGCGACGTAAGCGTTCGAGAAGCCGTCCCGAAGAAAGAGAGCGACGAGGGAGAGAACGGACAGGGTCAAGAGGAGGAACGAAACGACGAGGCTCCGCTCCCCGGCCGCGACGAGACCTTTCCGCCGATTCCGTCCCCCGAGAAAGCTCGCGGCCGCGCCAAAGAGCGTGACGGGATAGAGGGTGATAAGCGCGAGGCTTCCCAGCTCGTTCAAGACCGGGAATCCCCCGCGCCGGATGATTCGTCGCCGTATTCCGCCTCGTACTTCGAGGCGCATTTCGCCTGAATCTTCACGGCTTCAAGTGTTCCGTCGCTCCCCACCGTCCCTTCGACGACCGCCTGCGAGCCGTCCTTGAAGGTGTCCGGCACGGGACTCTCTCCCAGATACCGCACGGGGAGCGCGGCTTCGTTCTGCGTGAGCCGGAAATGGAGACCGTCCTCTTTCCACACGATGCTCCCCGCCTCAACGCTCCCGCCGACCTTGAGGCGTTTTCCGGCGTTCGCGGCTCCTTCCTCGCGGAGCTCCTCCACCGTGCGATAGTAGGCTTTCCCCTCGTCGAACCCGGTGAACGCGAGCCACAGCACTGCGGCAAGGACGACGCCCGTCCCGATCAGGAATCTTCCTCTCATGAGCTTCATCGTTCTTTCGTTCCGCGCAGGGGGGGATCCCTTCCGGAAGTGTAGCAAAGGAGAAGACGGTCTTCCACCGCCCCGAGGAAGGACCGGGTCAACCGGACACGAGCGCCTCGAGGCCCGCGGTGACCAACCGCACGGCCTGTTCAAGAGTCCCCTCGAACGTGAGGCCCGCCGCCTTCGCGTGCCCCCCGCCGCCGAACGAGGCGGCGAAGCGGTGGAGATCGACCTTCCCCGTGGAGCGGAGCGAGACCCGCACTCGGCCCGCGCCGACCTCCTTGAAGAGCGCGCACACCTCGACGCCGCGCACCGCTCGAAGGAGCTCGATGTAACCCTCGGTGTCCTCGAAGTCGGCGCCCGCTTCCTCGAGCATCCGGCGCGTCACGCTCACCCAAAGGACCTCTCCGCCGCTCGTCGTTCCGAGCGTCGCGAACGCGAGGGGGAGAAGACGGACGAAAGCACCCCGCCGATTCTCGAACGCGTCGCGGTACGCGCGCTCGGGGCGCACGTTGAGAGCGACGAGCTCGGCCGCCGCGCGGAGGGCCCTCGCATCGGTGTTCGAGAAGCGGAACGAGCCGGTGTCGACGAGGAGCGCCGCGTAGAGCGCCTCGGCGATCGGAAGCGAGATCGGCCCCCCCGCGTCGCGGATCAGCTCGTACACGAGAAGCCCCGCGGCCGCCGCGGTCTCGTCGATCACCGAGAGCGGCGCGATCTCCGCGTCCGGGGCCCGGTGGTGGTCGATGCAGACGCGGATCGATTCGAATCGGCGCACGGTGTCCGCGAAGGGTCCGAGCTGCGTCCAGCTCGAAAGATCCACGATGAAGATCGCCTCGATCCCGGCGAGAAGCTCCCCGGCTCGATCGGCATCGAAGAGGATGATCTCCCCCTTCGGGTCGAGAAAGCGGCAGTTCTCGGGGGTGGGGCTCGGGTTCACGATTCGAACCGACTTTCCCCGCTCGCGAAGAAAGCGCGCGAGCGCGACCTCGGAACCGATCGCGTCCCCCTCGGGGTTCACATGGCTCGTGACGAGAAAGCTCGATTGCTCGTCGATCACCCGGCGGACCGGGCTCCAGTCGATCGCGCTCATCTGCACTCCCGCGCGGCGGCGCCGCCCAATCGAGGAGATCACGCTCGCTTGGATTATACACGCGTTCTCGCGCGAGGACGCGGGGCGATCTTCCGGCCGCGTCCCGCCCTCAGCGCGCGAGCACGACCTTTCGGTGGAGGACCTCTCCTTGCGCGGAGAGGAGCGCGAGATAGACCCCCGAAGGAGCTCTCGACCCGTCCGGGAGAAGCCCGTCCCAAGAGGCCTCGTGGGCGCCCCGCCGGTGCCGTCCTTCGGCGAGCACCGAGACCTCGCGCCCGCGGACGTCGTAGACGGCGAGCCTCGCGGCGCCATCCGCTCCCACCTGGTAGGAGAAGGTCGTCGACGGGTTGAAGGGGTT
>JAGUYC010000076.1 GCA_020061515.1 Gemmatimonadota bacterium | reverse complement strand
GATCTGGGACGGCGGCGGCGTGCGGACGTCGCATCAAGAGTTCGGAGGGCGCGCGACGCAGATGGACGGCGCATCGGGCACGAGCTACCACGCGACGCACGTGGCGGGGACGATGATCGCGGCGGGAGTCGATCCGAGCGCGAAGGGGATGTCGTTCCAAGGCTCGCTCGCCTGCTACGAGTGGAACAACGATCAGTCCGAGATGGCCGCCGCGGCCGCGTCCGGAATGAACGTGTCGAACCATTCCTACGGGTACATCACCGGCTGGTACTACAGCTCGAGCTCCGGCAACTGGTATTGGTACGGCGACGTCGAGGTGAGCGAGGTCGAGGACTACGCGTTCGGCTTCTACTCGGACCTCACGAGAGAGTGGGACGAGATCGCCTACAACGCGCCTTACTACTCGATCGTGAAGTCGGCGGGGAACGAGCGGGACGACGACGGCCCCGGGCCGGGCGGCGGCCACTACTACTGGGATCCGAACACGGACGATTGGGAGTGGAGCACACAGACGCGCAATCCGGATGGCGGCGCGACCGGCCACGACTGCGTCTCGTGGAACGGAAACGCGAAGAACATCCTCGCGATCGGCGCCGTTCAGGACATCCCGGGCGGATACACGAACCCGAGCGACGTTGTGATGGCTTATTTCAGCAGCTGGGGCCCGACGGACGACGGGCGGATCAAGCCGGATTTCGTCGCGAACGGGATCTCGCTCTATTCGTCGCACAACAGCTCGAACAGCGCCTACGCGACGTACAGCGGGACCTCGATGTCCTCGCCGAACGCATCGGGCACGACCAACCTTCTCGTTCGGTATTACGAGGCGACCCACGGCGCGACGCCGCGCGCCTCGACGATGAAGGCGATCCTCATGCAGACGGCGGACGAGGCGGGCGCGGCGGACGGGCCGGACTACTCGTTCGGATGGGGGCTCATCAACGCGAGGAAGGCGGCCGAGCTGATCCAGGCGGATTCGTCGTCGGCCGGCCGAATCCGCGAGGAGATGCTCGCGCACGGAGAGGCGCACGAGTTCTTCTTCACTCTCGAGTCGGCGGCGCCCGTTCGCCTCTCGATCGCGTGGACCGATCCGCCGGGGACGCCCGTGGCCCCCGCGGTAGACCCGCCAGACCTCATGCTCGTGAACGATCTCGATCTCCGTCTCGAGCGGATCGGCGGCTCGACCTACTCGCCTTACGTTCTCGATCCGTCGAACCCGAACGGGGCGGCGACGACCGGGGACAACATCCGGGACAACGCGGAGCAGGTGGTCGTCGCGGCCGCTCCGGCGGGGACGTATCGCGTGACGGTGAGCCACAAGAGGACGCTCGCCTCGCCGCAAGTCTATTCGATCGCGAGCACGCACCATCTCGTTCTCCAAGGTCCGCCGCCGCCGAACTGGGTCGATGTCGCGACGGGCGCGCTCGCGGGGCCGGACAGCACGCTCGGCGCCGCGTGGGGGGATTACGATAACGACGGCGATCTTGATCTCTTCCTCGCGAACCGCGGAAGCGCGAGCCTTCTCCTTCGAAACGACGGGGGAAGCTTCGTCGACGCGACGCCGGGCCTTCTCGGCGGGAGCGGGGACGGCGCCGGCGCGGCATGGGGAGACTTCGACAACGACGGCATCCTTGATCTCTACGCGGCGAACGACGGCGCGAACGCGCTCTTTCGCGGTCTCGGCGGGGGGCTCTTCGAGGACGCGACCGCCGGGGCGCTCGGCGACGCGGGTGACTGCCGGAGCGCGCCGTGGGGGGACTTCGAGGATGATCGAAGACTCGATCTTTTCCTCGTCAACCAAGGGTCGGCGGACCGGCTTCTCCGAAACGAGGCGCCCGGCCCCTTTGCCGACGCGACCTATCCGCCCCTCGGCGACACGGGGAGCGGGAGCGCCGCCGCGTGGGGCGACTATGACAGCGACGGCGACGTCGATCTCTACTTGACGCATGAAACGCCCGGCCTCTCGCGCCTCTATCGGAACGAGGGGTTCGGGATGTTCGCCGACGCGACGGCGGGGCCTCTCGCGGGGAGCGCGGCCGGAGCGATGGCCGTGTGGGGCGACTTCGACAACGACGGCGACCTCGATCTCTTCCGGGTCGGCGCGGCGCCGGGAACCTCGGAGCTTCTCCGGAACGACGGAGGCGGCGTCTTCACGGCGGTCGCGGGCGGCCCGACGAACGAGGCGCCGGGACGGAGCGCCGCGTGGGGCGACATCGACAACGACGGCGATCTCGATCTCTACATCGGATGCGACGGACCGAACCGTCTCTATCGAAACGACGGAGGCGGCGCGTTCGTCGAGATCGAGAGCGAGGCGCTCGGGGACGCGGGCGACGCGCGATCGGTCGTCTTCGGGGACTACGACAACGATGGCGATCTCGATCTTCTCGTCGCGAACGCGGACGGACCGAACCGCCTCTTCCGGAACGACGCCGCGTCGCGCGGGAACCATTGGGTCCACCTGAACCTCGAGGGGACCGCGTCGAACCGCTCGGCGGTCGGCGCGCGCGTCCGGATCGCCGCGGGCGGTCTCGCGCAGGTTCGCGAGGTTTCCGGAGGCGAGGGATCCGGGCAGGGCTCGCTCACGGCGGAATTCGGGCTCGGCGCCGCAAGTCTGATCGACACGATCACGATCTTCTGGCCGTCCGGCTACGTGGAGTTCCTGACCGGGCTCGCGACCGACACCGTCCATCTCATCGTCGAGGACGCTCTCTCGACCGGGATCGCCGCCGATGCGAATCTCCCGCGCGCCTATCGGCTCCTTCCGAACGCGCCCAACCCGTTCAACCCGGCGACGCGTGTCTTCTTCGAGATGCCCGAGGCGGGGATGGTTCGCGTGTCGATCTATGATGTGAGCGGGCGCCTCGTGTCCGTTCTCGCGAGCGGCTTCCGCCCGGCGGGGCGCCACGACGTCGTTTGGGACGGAAGGGACGCCGCCGGCGGGGATGTTCCGTCGGGAGTCTACTTCGCACAGATGACCGCGGGGAACTTCCGGTCGGTGCGGAAGCTCCTGTTGGTTCGATAGGTGTCTGTACCTGGTACACCCGCGGGTGTACCAGGTACATATCGCTCGAAAGACGGTCGTGCACCGGGAGCCGCCGCAGTTCGGCCCGGCTATTTCAAGAACTTGTAGTACTCCCCGTCGGTGGACAGGATCAACGCGCTCTCTTCGTCCATCGTGGCGCGATACGTTTCGAGCGTCTTCAGGAACTGAAAGAAGGCCCGCGCCTCCGAAGAGCGATTGTACGCGTCTGCGTAGATCAGCGCTGCCTGGGCGTCCGCCTTGCCTCGGATCTCCTGAGACGTCCGATAGGCCTCCGACTGAATCCGCTTCAGCTCGCGCTCCTTTTCTCCGCGGATGCGCGCCGCTTCCCCCTCCCCTTCCGAGCGGAATTGGTCGGCGATCCGGCGGCGCTCCGCGATCATTCGCTCGTAAACTTTCTGCTGAACCTCCTCGACGTAGTTGATCCGTTTGAATTGCAGGTCGAGGATCTCGATCCCGAGATCGGAGGTTCTCACTTGGGCTTTCGCGAGAACTTCCCGGCGGATGTTCTCACGTCCGGTCCGGATCGAATCGAGAACAACCTCCGCCCCGAACTCCAGCTCTCCCTTCAACGGCTCGCGGTTCGTGCTGCGCACGACTTCCACGACATCGTACTTCGCGATCGCGTTCCGGGTCTCGCCGTCCAGGATGTCGTCCAGGCGAGTCTGCGCTCCTCGTTCGTCCCGAAGGCGTTGGAAATAGAGCAGAGGGTTCGTGATCCGCCACCGCGCATAGGTGTCGACCCAGATGAAGCGCTTGTCTTTCGTGGGAAGCTGATTGGCGTCTCCGTCCCACTCGAGGAACCTCTTCTCGAACCGGTGAACCTTGCGGATGAACGGGACCTTGACCTTGAGACCGGGAGTGACGATCGGATCTCCGACCGGTTTGCCGAACTGGGTGATGATGGCTTGTTCCGATTCCTGGAGTTGATAGAAGGGCCCCCCCAGCAGGAGGAGCAGAACAAGAAGACCGATGCCGACCGAAAACTTCATCGCTCCGCGCCTCCTTTCGGCGTTGCGGACGCATCGAGATTGAGCAGCGGCAGGATCCCCTTCAGGCTGCCGTCAATGATGATCTTGCGCTGCACTTGAGGCAGAATCGCGTGCATCGTCTCCAGATAGATCCGTTGTCGGGTCACCTCGGGCGCCTTCCGATACGCCTCATAGGTCGCAACGAAGAGGGTCGCGTCTCCTTCAGCCCGGTTCACGCGGTCCAGCGCGTATCCCTCGGCCTGTTGGATGAGTTCGAGCGCCTCGCCTTTCGCTCGAGGAACGACCTTGTTGTATTCGCTTTGCGCTTCGTTGATCAGCTTCTCCCGCTCCTGTTGAGCTTGGTTGACCTCGTTGAACGAAGGCTTGACTGCATCGGGCGGGTTGACATCCTGTAGGACCACTTGGTCCACCTTGATGCCCGTCTCGTATTGGTCGCAGAGTTCCTGGAGTTGCTGCTCGACCTCCAAAGCCACCTCGGCTCGGCCTACGGTCAGAACCTCGTTGACGGTGCGGTTCCCGACGACCTTGCGCGTCACCGCCTCGCTCATGCTGCGAAACGTGTCCTGAACGTTGCGGACCCTGAAGAGGAACCTGTACGGATCGACGATGCGGTACTGAACGACCCACTCCACCAAGGCGGCGTTCAGATCGCCGGTGAGCATGTTCGCCTCTTCTGCATGATTCTCGGTCGTAAACTGGCTGCGGACGCCGGATCGAACGGTCCGGAAACCGAATTCCTGCTTCAGTTGGCGCTGGACGGGAACCTTGACGACCCGTTCAATCCCAAACGGCAGCTTGAAGTGAAGACCCGGTTCCGTGCTGCGCACATACTTGCCGAAGAGAAGCACGAGACCGACTTCTTCCGGCTCGACCGTGTAGAAGCTCGTCAGCCCTACGATCATGATGAGGAGGACGAGAACAACCCGTCCGATCGCTCTTCCCGTCGGGAGGCGCGGGATGCGAAACCTAGGGAGTTGGAAATCTTCGGCGGGGCCGAATTGGGTCATCAGGCGGACCTCCTTTCGAAGCGGTGCGGACTCTCCACTCCTCGCACCCTATCACACGAAGCGCGGCGCGGAGGAGATTCTCGAAGAAGCCCGTTGCTTGCGGGCGGAGAATCGGGTGTCGAATCCGCCCCCGGCTCGCCCGCGGAAGGCATGCCGCGGATGCACCCCGCGAGCGTACCGGGTACAGATCCCCTGCGGGTGTACCTGGTACAGAGCGGGGGTACAGATCGGGGCCTCCGCAAGTCTTTTCTCTCCTTGCGCTTAAACATCTACATGTGATAGGATTGCGGCATCGCCGTGTGAGCGACCCACGCCCCGGCGCCCAGCCGAACCGCCGGAGCCGAACAGGACATGAGCCTGCGCCCGCAGGCCCTCCAACCCCGGGAGGTGTTCCGTGCGTCCCACCCTCGTGCTCGTTCTTCTCGCTCCGCTTTTCACCGTCTCCCAGAACGCCGACGCCCGCACATGGAACGTGCCCTCGCCCGAGACGCCGACGATCGCCGCGGGGATCGACTCCGCTTTCGAGGGAGACACGGTCATGGTCGCGGCCGGCACGTACTACGAGTTCAATCTCGAAATGCCGGGATGGATCACGCTGGCGGGCGCGACCGGCGATCCGGCCGATGTCGTCATCGACGCGCAACAGATCGGCCGGATCCTGCGCATCGTCGAGGAGTCGATGATCACGATCCGCGACCTCACGATGAGAAACGGCGTCGCGAGCGGCGCGGACGATGATATGGGCGGCGCCATGTACATCACATCCTACGCCGGCGCCCTCGTCGAGAATTGCATCTTCGAGAACGATTCTGCGAAAGGATCGGGCGGCGCCGTGGCCGTCGACTGGAACTCCTATCCGACCTTCCGTCGTTGCGTCTTTACGGGGAATCGCGCCGCTCTTGACGGTGGAGCGCTCTCTGTGCTGGAGGCGACCGTGATCCTCGACTCCTGCCGTTTCCAAGACAACAGGGCGGGAAGACACGGTGGAGCGTTTGACTATGGCTACGGAGACGCGCCCGGCGTCCGGGTGACCCATTGTCTTTTCATTGAGAACACGGCCGCCGACTTGGGCGGAGCCGCCTGCCTCGCGGGAGCCGCCGAAGACACGGTGATCGGGTGCACCTTCAAGTGGAACCATGCCGGGGAAGGCGGCGGGGCCGTCCGAACGTCCTATTCCTGGCAGAAGTTCGCGGACTGCCGCTTCATCGAGAACTCGACGGATGGTTGGGGCGGAGGACTCCTGTTCGACAACGGCTCCCCGCGCCTCCTGCGGTGCGTCGTCCAAGACAACGTGGCGACATCCGGAAACGGGGGCGGAGTGTGGGTCGTGGACGGGGGCGCGGAGCTTACGGACTGCGTTCTCAGCGGCAATCGCGCGCCCGCGGGCGGCGGCATCTACTACAGCGGCGATGAGAGCTGGGACGATCTGCTTCTCACCCGCTGCACGGTAGCGGAGAACACCGCGACCACCGCGACCAACGAGGGAGGAGCCGGCCTGGAAGGCGGGGCTTTCGGCCGGATCGAGTTTCGCAATAGCATCGTCGCGTTCAATCGGAACGGCCCGAGCGTGGCCTCCCAGGGCGAAATCATCTCCGTCTTCTGCTCCGACATCTATGGGAACGAAGGCGGCGACTGGGTCGATCCCATCGACGGCTTCGACAGTACGCTCGGTAACTTCCACGCTGACCCGATGTTTTGCGGACCCGAAGCGAATCCGGATCGACCCTACATGCTTCAAGGAATCTCTCCCTGCGCGAACGACACGTGCGGGCTGATCGGCGCGGAACCGGTCGGTTGCGGGTTCGTCAAGAACTGGACCGGCCTCGGCGACGGCCTGAACTGGGAAGACGAGGAGAACTGGGATCCGATCGGTGTTCCGGGCCCGAGCGACGACGTGCGGATCACGAAGCAGGGGACCTTCTCCGTCGATCTCTCCTCTCCGGCGACGGTTCTTCGGATCACGGTCGGCGGCTTGGGATCAAGCCCCACCTTCACGATCCGATCGAACTATCTCGAGGTGATGCAAGAGGGGACGAACTCCTACGTGATGGAGATCGAGGACGGCGCCGCGCTCAGCCTCGCGGAGGGCGCATCGTTCACGAACGTGGGCGAAGTGCTTCTGGACGGAGGCGATCTCATCGGAGAAGGAGCCTTCGTGAACGGCGGCGACATGTGGAAGCAGATTGTGGACGTCACGAGCCGGATCGCGATTCCCTTCGAGAACCGAGCGGAGTTTCCGGGAGCGGGTGCGCTCTACGTCCAGGGTGTTCTGGAAATCGAGGGGCCCTTCACCAACGACGGTTTGATCGAGCTGTACAGCATGGCCGCCCTGCTCCTCGATCCCGGGGACGGCCCCCTTCGCACGGACATCCTCACGAACGACGGATACGTGCTGGTCGGGTCGGGCGCCGCGATCGAGCTGCACCAGCCGACGACCGTCTTCCTGAATCTCGATCCCGGAGTCGTCGAGCTTCGGGGAGGCGACATCACCGGCGCGGGCCTTTTCCGGAACTACGGCCTCGTGAGGAAGACAGACGAGTCGCCGTTTACCCGCGCTCTCTCGCGCATCGCGGCGGCGTTCGAGAACCTGGTCGACGATCCGGGGGACGGAGCGGTGCGCGTCGAGGAGGGGATCCTCGCGGTCGAGGACATCTTCGAGAACGCGGGATCGCTTCATGTGCAAACCGGTGCCGAGCTCCAGCTCGATCCGGGAGAAGGTCCTCTTCGCGCCGACTTCCTCACGAACACGAACGTCGTGATCGTGGAGGACGGGAGCGTCCTCGCGATCGCGGGAGAGACAACGGTTCTCAAGAACGCCTTCGGGGGTGTCGTGCGCCTTCAGGGGACCGGGGAGATCGTCGGGACCGGCGCGCTTCACAACTACGGGCTCTTCGTGAAGGAAGACCTCGTGAAGAGCCGCGCGGTCGGTCACGTCACCGCGGTCTTCGAGAACTTCTCGAGCGATCCCGGAGACGGCGCGATCCACGTGAACGACGGGACGCTTTGGGTCGAAGGGGAGTTCACGAACTCGGGTTCGGTGATCGTGCACGACGCGGCGGCGATGCTTCTCGATCCGGGCGACGGACCGCTGCGGGGAGAGGGCGTCGCGACGAACCGGGTGGGCGGTGATTGGTTCGTCGCGGGGACGCTCACGGTCGCGACGGGCGCCTCGCTCACGAACTACGGAATTGTCGCGCTCGACAGCATCGCGTCGGTCGTGAACGAGGGCCTCTTCGATCATCGCGAGAACGCGGTCCTCGCGGGACGGGGCACGTTCGACAACACGGGCGGCGTCTTCACGGGCGGGGGCGTGATCCGACCGGGCGGCTCGATCGGAACGCTCTCCTTTATAGGGGACTTCTCGCAGACCGCGACCGGCGAGATCGAAGTCGAGATCGGCGGGACGACGCCGGGATCCGAGCACGACCGGCTCGCGATCATCGGGAACGCAACGCTCGGCGGGGCGCTCTATGTCACGCTCCTTCCCGGCTTCCTGCCGATGGAGGGTGACTCGTTCGCCGTGATCACGTCGGGCGGGGTCCTCGCTCGCACTTCGTTCGACTGCCTCTCCGGGCTCGACGCGCCTGGGGATCTCTTCCTCGAGCCGGTGGAAGAGACGAACCTTTTCGCCCTCGTCGCGCGCGACAGCACGAGCGCGAACGGCGCCCCCGAAGCGACGAACGACCACGACAGCACCGACGCGGCGACGCCGATCACGATCCGTGTGCTCGTGAACGACTCGGACCCGGAAATGCAGGATCTTCGCGTGGCTCTCGTGTCGACGGCGGGGACTTCGGGCTCCGTGACGATCCTCCCCGGCGACTCGCTCCTCCTCTATACGCCGGTCCGTTCGTTCTCGGGGCAGGACGCGTTCATGTACACGGTGACCGACTGCTACGGAGGGGCCGATGTCGCCATGGTGACGGTCGGCGTGGCGCGCGTTCCGCGTTCCTGGCTCGTGCCGGGCGATCAGCCGACGATCACGGACGGCCTCGCGGCAGCCTGGGCGAAGGACACGGTCATCGTGTCAAGCGGCACGTATCACGAGCACGATCTCGCGATGAAGTCGGGCGTCGTGCTCCGGAGCGAGACGATGAATCCGGCGAGCGTCGTGATCGATGCGGACTCGCTGGGCCGCGTGTTTTCGTGCACCGGCCTGGACAGCACGACGACCGTGATCGGAATCACGTTCATGGGCGGCTACTCGGCAAACGGCGCCGGGGCATACGTGTTGCACTCGGACATGACCTTCGATCGCTGTGTGTTCCGGGGGAACTACGCCTCGTCGCTCGGAGGCGGGCTCAGCATCGACAACTGCGATCCGATCATTCGGCATTGCGCATTCGAGGGGAACGCGGCGTTCGCGGCCGCCGGGGGGATCAGCCTGGACAGCTCGAACGCGATCATCGAGAGCTGCCTGGTCGTCTCGAATCGCGTCGCGTACAACGGATCCGCCCTTTTCATCCGATCCGATGCTCCCGCGTTCCGTTCGTGCACGTTCGCGGGTAACGTCGCGACGGACGGGACGTCCGGTTCGGTCTTCTACGTGATCGCCGCGCATCCTACGCTGGAACACACGATCGTGTGCTCGAACACCGGGGCGAAGACCGCGACCTGCGCGAGCGGCGGCACGATTTCGCTCTCCTGCTGCGACGTGTACGGGAACTCGGGCGGGAACTACGTCGGTTGCTTCGCGGGGCAGGGCGGCATCAACAACAACTTCTCCGCCGACCCGCAGTTCTGCCAGTTCGGAAACGCGGACGACCCGTACGCGATCATGAGCGGTTCTCCGTGCGCTCCGGACAACAACCCGGCTTGCGGGCTCGTGGGGGCGCGCCCGGTCGGATGCGGCGCCGTGACGGGGGTGGCGGACGCGCCGCCTCCGGCGTACGAGTACCGTCTCTTCGCGAACCGCCCGAACCCGTTCAACCCGACGACGACGATCCGCTTCTCGCTTCCGCGTGCGGAGCGGGCGACGCTCGTCGTGTACGACATCGCGGGACGCCGAGTCGCGACGCTCGCGGACGGCGTGTATGGTCCCGGCGAGCTCGACGCGACCTGGAACGGCACCGACGAATCGGGCCGGGACGTCGCCTCGGGCATTTACTTCGCACGATTGGCCGCGGGCGAGTTCGCGGCGGTGCGGAAGATGGTCTTGCTCCGGTGAAGGCAAACGCCCTCCCACTTTCTGCCGAGACTCGTTTGCCGATGCCGAGAGCCTAGCCTGGATGATGCACGCGTCTTCTACTGCGGCTGCGGATCGCGGCCTACGAGGCCTCCCTTCCGCCGCCGCTTCCTCAACAGGGACCCGTGGTGCGCTTGGATCTTGTCGCGACGATCAGGAGCGACAAGTCCTAGCGCGCCGGGGGGGGGCCGAGACTACGTTTCCGGGAGCGGCTCGTACCGGTCGGCCTCTCGGCACGCGCTCCGCATCCTCGCGACGAAAACGCGCGCATCATCCAGGCTAGAGAGAATCACGCGTGCTGTCACCGTCCATCTAGAAAACAAACGGGAAAGATTTCCTCTCTGGGTGTTTGCGCAGAGGTCCTGACGCTGCCTCTTCCATAGACAAACAGGCTTCTTGTGCTCGGGGGCGTTCGAGCCCGGCGCGCCGAGGGGAGGAACAAACGTTCCCCTCCCGCGCCGCGTCTTCAGAAGCGAGACGGGCGCGCCCGCCCCCTGTCCGCTCGTCAAAATCGTGCGTATAATTCTACTAAGCGGTTGGGCGAAAGCGCGGGGCTCGGCCCGGCGCCCAACTCGTTTCTTTACGGGGGCTTCGGCCCCAAAGGAGGCCGGGGATGTCGAGACGAAAGGCATCGGCCGTGTTCGCGGCCCTCCTCCTCCTCTTCCTCGCGTCGAATCCGGCGGCGGGCTTCATTCGGCTTCCGCCGGGACCGGGACCGACGCCGGTCTTCGAACCGACGAACGGCGACACCGACCCGGACGACTTTCCGGTGACGGCGCCGGGCGGTCCGACGGCGGAGCTTGAGTCGACGGCCGGGACCGCGGGATCGGCACGAACGTTCGCGCGGGTTCTTTGGATCGTCGCCGGGTTCCTGCCGCGCTAGGTTCGGTCGAGAAGCCGGGGAGGAAGAGGATGCGCTTCGAGGAGCCGTTTCGCATCAGACGAAATCTGGACGAGATCCGCGGAATGCTCGGCATCCCGCCGGCGGCGACTCCTCGCGCGCTCTCCGACGACCTCGGCTCGATTTACTTCTCAACCAATCGCTACAAGGAAGCGATCGAGGAGTTCCGCCGCGCGCTCGAGGGAGCCGAAGGAATGACGGCCGAGGCGGAGGCGGAAGTTCGCGAGAAGCTCGCCTGGTGCTCGTTCTGGACCGGAGAGATCGACGAGGCCTCCGCGCTCGCCGCCGAGGCGAAGCGAAGCGACGGAGTCCGTCCCGGGGCGCTCGTTCTCGAGGGGCGGATCGCGCTCGAGCGCGGGGATCTCGGCGCGGCCCGACGGAAG
>JAGUYC010000168.1 GCA_020061515.1 Gemmatimonadota bacterium | reverse complement strand
CTCTTGAACCGGACGCTCGTCCTCGAGGCGGAGCTCCAGCTCCAAGCCGGGCGTTACGAACGCTCCGAGGATCGGATCGATTATCGGGCCGGGTACCGGGTGAGGACCGTGATCACGCGGAATGAGAGAATCACCTATCCCATCCCGGTCCACCTGAACAAGAAGTGAGAGAGGACACCCCTCATGGATTCCCGCAGAATTCTTGACACGACCCACCCGCGCTACTCTTCCCGAACGGGAACGTCCCAGATCCTCGCGAAGGTGCCGACCATCAGGAGGAAGGCGACGACGAAGGCCTCGTAGAGAGCCCGGATTTCCTTCGTCAGCCCGAAGAAGAGTGCGAATCCGCCCAACAGGACGAAACAAATGGGCAGAGCCGCGCGGAGAAGATGGGGCTTCCTTCTCCAACCGAGCAACGTCATTGCGGACGCCGGACCCCAGACCAAGAGGTTCGGCCCCACCGGGATCGGAATCGAGAATCCGGCGGAGGAAAGAAGACAAGACCCGATCCTCTCGAACTCGAAGAACGTCCGAACGTCGGCGAGAGTTCGCAGATTGTAGCTCAAATGCAGTTCCACCAGACCGCCCGGACGATTCCGCAAGAGCCAAACCAGGAACGCCATAACGAACACGTACAATCCGCCCTGCAGCGCCAGATGAGTCGAGTATCTTCGCCGTTCCATCCTCTTCCAGTAACCGACGGCGAATATGAGAGGGAGGAGAATCGCCGTCTCCTTGTTCAGGATCGACAAGACATAGACGGTGTAGTAAGCTGTCCACCTCCTCGCGGCCATTAGCCCCAGACAGAGAGCGAAGAACGCGAGCAATGCGTAGTCGTAGCAGAGATTCGTGAAGTTGCCGAAGACGGGAAGGAACAGAAGGGATGCAAGGGGAAGAAAATCGGCCGCCACGACGAGAGGATCATAGAAGACCTTAATGGCGTAGCGAAGGGCGAAGAGGAAACAGACGAGACTCAGGTACTTCCAGGCCATGCCAATCACGATCACCGACTCGCGGCCTCGTACCTTCTCGGTCTTCGGAGCCAAGGAAGAGAGCGCCGCCCCGTCGGACTGTTCTTCCAGCGACCCCGTATAGCGGGAGATGCGCGCGGTGATCTAACGATCGAGAGCCTCGGGAAGAATCGCGTGAACGATTTTCGTCAGCGTCGGGATCAGAGCTCTTCGGGCGAAGGGATTGTGAGCGGTCCCGTCGACCATCTGGACGATTCCACAACGTTCGGCGACGATCGCATGGTGCCAGACGGTGCCGAAGAGCAAAGCCGCGAAGAACAGATAGATCAACGAAACCAGGAGGAGTCGGAGTTTCGGCATTTCCGGTACAGTCCCTCCCAACGTACGATCCCCTCGGGAGCGAGGGGCAATGTTGCATTATGCCAGTCGGGCCGTCGTTCTTCCTTTCTCTTGCTCGTCGACCGTGCCTGCTCGCCGCCCCAGGGGGCCATCTTCGGTCCCGCCGAGGGTAGTGTCAAGACTTCCGCGCAAATCCCTTGAGAGGGGCTTCTCCCATTTGTTGTTGAGGTAGACGGTGATGGCATAGGTGATTCTCTCCAAGCTCTTGGAATGGGGGAAGGAGCCGATGGACCGTGTCCTTCGGCAGAGTTCGACGAAGGAGCGTTCGATGCGGTTGGTGGTGCGGAGGCACCTCCCGAATGTCAAGCATGGACTGGCCAAGCGCAAACGGACAGCCGGAGGGCAATCGGTCTAATACTCGATGTAGCCGAGCGCGCGGAGCCTCTCGCGGGTGGCCTCGTCGACCTCGATCGTGTCCACCCGCTCGGGAGCGTGGAGCGAGATCTCCTGGATGAGAGCCGTGAGAAGGTTCCGATGGTTGGCCGCCTCCTCGGGATGGGTGTCGAACGCGGTTCTCGTCTCGCCCGGATCGTCCTCAAGATCGAAGAAGGCGTCCCCGACGTCCGTATCTCCTTTATAGTTAAACGTCATGACGTACTTGAAGCGCTCGGTGCGGAGGCCCCGGAGATCGTACGGACCGTATCGCGTGAGGATCTGCTCCAGATACGCCTGCCGCTCCGGTCCTTCGTCCTTCCGGCCGAACGCGGGCGGAAGAAGGCTCCGGCCGCGCGCGCTCGGGTCGGGCGGGATCCGGAGGAACTCGAGGATCGTCGGGACGATGTCCACGCTCGAAGCGACCGGATCGACGACCCGCGAAGTCCGCTTGAGCGGAGGGAATCGGATCGGAAGTGGGAACGAGAAGACGAGGGGGACGTGGATCGACTCCTCGTAGAGCGTCCGGTTGTGGCCCCACTTCCCGTGCTCCCAGAACTCCTCCCCGTGGTCCGCGGTGTATACGAGAAGCGCGTTTTGGAAAAGCCCCCGCTCCTCGAGGACGTGCGCGAGCTCGCGCAGCTCCGCGTCCCAGTAGGCGATCGTTCCGTCGTACTGCGCGAGAAGATGGAAGAGGGTCCGCTCCTCCGGCTTGTTGTTCGGACCCTGATACCAATCGGTGATCGGCTCCCCCGGCCACTCGGGGTCGAAGAGCCGCTGGAACGGGGGAGGGGACACGTACGGGTTGTGCGGATCGACGTAGAACAGAAAGCCGAAGATCGGCGGTTCGTTCCCCTCGTCGATCCACATCAAGAGGCGGTCGTTGACCATCCCGGCGGGGGTGTGCGCCCAGCCCGGATCGAACTCGTACGCGTCGAAACCTTGCGCGAACCCGTTGTACGGCCCGAGGTGCGGGTTCGTCGTGTAACCGTAGGTCTTATACCCTTTGTCGGTCAAATATTCCGAGAGGAGCGTGAAACGCTCCGACAAGACGTGATGATAGTTCGTCATCCCGTGCTCGCTCGGATAGCAGGAGGCGAGGATGCACGGGGTCGTGACGATCGTGTGCGACCCTTGCGACACGGCGTTCCGGAAGACGACGGACTCCCTTCCCATCTCCCGGAGGAAGGGGGTCGTGTCCCGCTCGTAGCCGTAGAGGGAGAGATGGTCCGCGCGGGTCGCGTCGGTCACGAGAAGGAACACGTTCGGCATTCCTCGAAGATTCAGCGGAACGAAGACCGAGAAGAAGAGAACGGGGACGGCCGCAGAGAGCACGAGGATCACCGAACGGCGCGCGCCCCGCGCCGCGAGAAGCGCATGGAAGAGCGAGCCCCCGCCCGCCGCGAGAAGCGCCCCGCACGCGAGGAAGAAGGCGAAATAGGGGACCATCTGGTCCCGCGCGATCTCTCCGAACCGGAGGAGGGCGATCTCCGCGACCGCGGCCGCGAGCCCGATCGCGGCGCCGAGGAGCACGAGCCGGAGAACGACCGCCCGCGGAAATTCCCTTCGTGGAAAGTCGACTTCCTCTGTTGCATTCGGGTTCGTCACGAGCGGAATCTCCTCTCGCCTCCGGGAAAACGTCGTTTTTTCCCGTGAACCTTAGAGCCGGGTTCATCACCTCGCCCTGCTGCGATCGGCTGTGAAGCGGCGCGGCTTCGTTCTCGGGCAAAAACGTCCTCAATGGCCTTCGTAGGCCACCTCCGGGCGTTTTCACCCTCGGGCCTCGCCGCTCCGCTTCTCGCTCGATCTCGCGACGGTCGAGGGGCTGAACCCGACTCTATCACACGCGCCCAGGCCGGATGGAAGAAAAGCCCCCCTCGCTCGGCGGCCCGGGCAGACCTTCATTCTCCTCGTCTCCAGGCCGATTCTTGGAAGGTCCCCTCTCGATGTGGCCCGCTCCCTGCAAGCGTTTGCTGGACGGGGAAAGGCCGGTCGGTCTCCGACCAAGATCTTGCAAACGAAGACCTTGCGGTCGCCGTGCAACGGGGGTTCCCCCCGCGCTGTTCACGACCTGCGCACGCTGTCCAAAAGAAGGTCGGCTCGTCGAAAGGAAGTTGTTCACGTGGGTCGCCGGCGCGCTCTTCTCGGGATTCTCCTCGCGCTCGCGCTCTCTTCGGCCGGCGAGGCGGCGCGCCGCCCCCCGGAGGTTTACCCGCTCCTTTTCCAAACGATGCCCGGAAGGCTGGAGCCCTCCGACTTCCCGAAGCTCGCCCGGTACGACATCATCGAGCTCAACACGTACGCCACGGACACGGCGAACCGCAATCTCGATTCGCTCCGCGCCATCCGCGCCCGCAATCCCGATCTCATCGTGCTGATCAACCTCGGCGGATCGATCACCTGCTCAAACTGGGGGAGCCGGGAGTTCCATAACCGGGACGCCTGGGCCGACATGGTCGCGGCCCACGCCGACCGATGGCTGCTTCGCGACACGGACGGCGACCTTTATCTCCTGAACGACATGGACACGCTCTGTGAAGGAGGCCGCCTCAACTACTACAGTCTCGACATGGCGAGGGCGTTCGCCCGCTTCATCGCCGAGGCGACCGTCCTCCGCTTCCCGAACGACATCGACGGGGTCCGGATCGACGACATCGTCGACAACCCTTACTACATGAACAAATGGACGTCCCTCCGCCTCCCCGGCGTCGACTCGATCGACGTGAACCAGGACGGGATCGCGGACACGAGAGAGCAGCTCGGGATCTGGTGGAGCGCCGGCGTGGACACGTTTCTCGCGACGCTCCGCGGCCTCATCGGGCCGGAGAAGGTCCTCACCGTGAACGGCTACATCCCCCTGGAGGCGTACCGGTGGGTGAACGGACGCTTTCACGAAGGGTACCCGCACGAGCACGGGGACGGCTGGTGGGTGGGCATGACCCACTGGAAGAAGGGGTTCCTCGGCGGCGACACGCTCTACTCAAACACGCCGTTTCGGCTCTCGGGGCTTCCCACGTTCAACGCTTCGGACGGGTATGATTTCGACCCGAACCATCTCTCGACCAAGGACGCCCCGTATCCGCATCCCGGCTTCCCCGGGTTCCTTCGCTTCACGCTCGCCTCTTGTCTCTTGGGCGAGGGATACTACGGAATGACCGGATGGGGGACGGCGGTCGACTGGAAGGGAGACCCGGTCCCTTATCTCTACCAGACCCTCTGGTGGTTCCCCGTCTACGACACGCTCCGAACGCACCTCGGAACGCCGGTGGAGAAAGCGGTTCGCGACACGGACCCGTACGGGCGCGAACGGTGGCGCCGGACGTTCACCGGAGGGCGCACGCGCGTCTTCCCCACGCTGCGCCGCGGGATCCTCGACCTTCGGCCGATTCCTTCGTTCCGCGAGGAACCGCCGGCCGTGGTCTATGCGGGCACGACCGTTCCGGTTCGCGTCGCATCCTTCGATCCGAACGGGAGCGCCGAGCCGCTCGCTCTCGAGCTTCGCCTCTCGCGGGACGGAGGCCTCACGTTCCCGGAGATCATCGCGACGGGAGGCACGCGGGACTCGGTCTTCCAGTGGACCGCGGACGGCCCCGCCGAATCGTGCATCTTCCGGCTCGCGGCGACCGACACGTCGGGACTCACGGGGACGGCGGTCGGCGTTCCCTTCCGGATCGAGGCCCCTCCCGCTTCCGGCGGCTTCGCGGAGATTCGGCCGGACGCGTGGATCGCCCACAGCCCTTCGGTCCTCTGCACGCTCTCCGTGTGGACTCCCGACGAAGGGATCGCCACGGTGGGATGGGACCGGATCGCCGTCGTTCTTCCCGAGGGAGTGCACCTCCTCTCCTTCGCGGGAGCGGAACGGGGCGGCGTCCCGATCGCCGCGACCGCACAAGAGATCGCGGACACGCTCCGGATCTCCCTCGCGGCGCCGGCGGTGCCGCCCGCCCGCGTTCACGTCCGCTTCTTCGTCAACGCGCCGGCCCCTTCGGGCGGCGATTCGCTTCGCATCGCCGTCCTCGTCGGCGGATCGGAGAGCGGCGCTCCCCTCGTCGGCCTCG
>JAGUYC010000197.1 GCA_020061515.1 Gemmatimonadota bacterium | reverse complement strand
GCCAGCGATCGGAAGAGACGCTCGCGCGCGAGACCGCCGGACCGGACGAGGCGAAGCTCGTTGGGACCCCGCCGGAGAACGATCGAGCCGAACGCGGTCTCGTGTCCCGCGAGCTCGACGCGAACCCGATAGTCTCCCTGTTGGTCCGGAAGGAGAGGGAGCGGGCTCGCGCCGCGGATCGTGACCGGCCCTTTCAGCTCGAAGAGCGCGCCGCGGGGATGCGTGGAGAGCGTGAGCGTCTCCGCGGCATCCGCCCCGGAGACCGCGACAAGAAGCGCGAGAAGAACGACGATCGGCACGAGAACCTCCCTGCGCTCGCCGGAGCGCGCCGGCGCCCGGTATCTGTTCCCGTCCGGAAACAGCCTGCCGCAGTATAGAAACCGCCCGCGGAGGTGTCAAGGAGGTCGAAGCCGCCGCGAGCCCGCGAGCGCTCGCGCGCTCGGTCCGATCAAACGGAAAGGGGATGATCGGGAAGCGGGATGCTCTCGATCACCTCGGCGATGGGCGCGAACGGACCTCCCGCGAGCAATCTCCGGAGGCGCTCTTCCGCGCGTCCGATCCCGCCGTAGTGGCGTGCGCGGGAGAGGAAAGGCAGCCGAACGCGCGGCTGCCCTTGGTCGATCTCCCACGGATGGACGTACAGGACGACCGGGAGCCCCTCGCGGCGGATCGAGCGAAGCCCGCTCGCGAGAACCCACGAGGGAAGAAGCCGAAGGTAGCCTCCTCCGGAGACCGGCACGTTCCACCGCCCGATGCGCCACGTCGAGAGGGGGAACTCGATGAGCGAGCCCTCGCCGAAACGGAGCCGCACCGGGCGGCGCGGGAAATCGTGGATTCCATAACGATCGTGGCGGATCGGAAAGATGCTTGAGTCGTAAACGAAAGATTCTTCCGCGAGGATCGGAAGCGCCCAGAGGGTGCGCGAGGTGATCGAAAACGTCGGGGCGCGATAGCCGCGCACCGGGCGTCCGGTGATGTCCTCGAGAAGGCGCTTCGAGCGGCGCACGTCCTCGCGAAACGCCGACGGTCCGAGATCGTGCACGAGCCGGTGGTCGTACCCGTGGCTCGCCGTCTCGTGCCCGGCATCGGAGACGGCCCGCACAAGCGCCTTCTCCTTTTCCGCCACCCAGCCGAGGAAGAAGAAGGTCGCGCGCGCGTTCCACTCGGCGAACCGCTCGATCAGACGGCGCACGCACGCGTCGAGCCTCCCCCGCCGCTCCTCCCACTCGCCCCGCGGAATCCTCTCCTCGAACACGGTCGCGTGGAAGTACTCCTCCACATCGACCGAAAGAGCGTCCGCGCGCGGCTTCTCGAGACCCACTCTGCCTCCTCCATCCCGTGTGGAAGGTAGGTGCGGGGCGGAGCCGGTGTCAAGCCGCGCCCTTTTCCCTTGCCTCAAAGGAACGGCGGGGGCTAGTTTGATTCTGGCAAAGGAACCGACGCCTCCGCCGGCCCGGTGAAAGGAGGGGTTCGACTGCACGCGCGCCCCGAGACCGCGCTTCTTCTCGCGATCCTTCTCGCCCTCGCGGGATGCGGGGGCGAAGAGAGCGCGGAGAAGAAGGACCGGCGAAGCACGCACGGCGGATCTCTCGTGATCGGCGTCGACAACGACGCCGACGCCCTCTCGCCGCTCACGTCGACCACGACCACCGGGAGCGATATCCACGGCCTTCTCTTCGCGGCTCTCGCGCGCACGAACCCCGATATGGCGAGCTACTCTCCGTGGCTCGCCCGCTCCTGGGAGTTTTCGCCCGACCATCGATCGCTCACGTTTCACCTTCGGGACGACGCGTACTGGCACGACGGGGTGAAGTTCAGCGCCGAGGACGTGGTCTTCTCGATCCCTCTCTACAAGAACGAGAAGATCGGCTACGGATCGATTCGCTGGCTCGATCACATCAGCGACGTCGTCGCGCTCGATTCCTTCACCGTGCGCTTCGACTTCGACGCGGTCTACCCGTATCAGCTCACCGACGCCAACGTCGGGCGGCCGCTGCCGAAGCACCTCCTCGAGAGCGTGCCTCCCGAGGAGATGCGGAACCATCCGTTCAATCGGCGCCCGATCGGAACGGGTCCCTTTCGCTTCGGCGGGTGGAGAACGCAGCAATCGATCACGATCCTCGCGAACGAGGACTACTTCCTCGGGAGGCCGCACCTCGACCGGGTCGTTTTCAAGATCGTCCCGGACGAAACGAGCCTCCTCACCCAGATCAAGACCGGCACGATCGATTTCTATCCGAAGGTTCCGCCGAGCGCCTACGAGGAACTCCTCGCGGTCGATCGCCTCGAGGTGATCCGCGTCCCGAGCCGCGTGTACTACTATCTCGGCTGGCAGAACGAGCACGCGCTCTTCCGCGATCGAAACGTCCGGCGCGCCCTCACGATGGCGATCGACCGGGAGAAGATCGTCTCGGCGCTTCTGCACGGCTGCGGGCGCGTCCTCCACGGGCCGATTCTCCCCTTCCTCTGGGCGTACGATCCGGACGTCCCCGCGATCCCGTTCGATCCCGCGGAGGCGAAGAGGCTTCTCGCCGAGGCCGGGTGGGAAGACCACGACGGGGACGGATGGCTCGACAAGGACGGACGGACCTTCGATTGTACGATGAAGACGAACGAGAACAACGACCTTCGAAAGGACATCGTGGTGATCGTCCAGGAGATGCTCGCGAACATCGGGGTCCGCGTCCGCCCGCAGACCCTCGAGTTCACCGTCTTCATCGAGCAGACGAACCGGAAGGACTTCGAGGCGGACTGCCACGGATGGCGGCAAGGGGTGAAGGTCGACCTCACATCGATCTGGCACAGCCGCTCGATCGCCGACAAGTACAACCAGGTGAGCTACTCGAACCCCGAGGTGGACCGTTTGATCGACGAGGCGTCGCTCGAGCTCGACCGGGAGAGGGCGAAGGGGCTATGGAGCCAGGTGCAGCGCCTCATCGCCGCCGACGCCCCTTATACATTTCTTTTCAACATCGATGATCTCTACGCCATCGATCGACGATTCAAGAACGTCCGCCTGGAAACCTACTCCTGGACCTACAACCTGGACGAGTGGTGGGTGGAGAATCCCGAAAAGGGAGCCCTTCCCGGCCGCGCGGAAGGGGAGGAGCCGCCCGGCGGCGGGACGCCAGAGGCGTCCGGGGAAGAACGCGCGCCGGACGCCGGACACGCCTCCGAAGGGGACGGATAGCCATGCCGGGAACGCGGCCGGCCTCTCTCCCTCGATGAGCGGATATCTTCTCCGGCGGCTTCTCGCCGCCGTGCCGATCGTTCTTGGAATCTCGACGCTCGTCTTCTTCGTCGTTCACCTCGCGCCCGGCGACCCGGCGGCGATTTACTGGAATCCGGACGCGGACCCCGAGGTCCTTCGCATGATGCGGGCGAACCTCGGTCTCGACGACCCGCTTCCGGTTCAATACGCGCGCTGGCTTTCGCGGACGCTCCGCGGGGATTTCGGCTATTCATTCGGTCACAAGCGCCCCGTCGCCGAGGTGATCGGAGACGCCCTCCCGAACACGCTCGTCCTTTCGCTTGCGTCGATGGCGATCCTCTTCGCGCTCGGCGTGTTCGTCGGCGTCCTCTCCGCGGTGAAGCAGTACTCCCTCGCCGACCACGCGGCCACCGTGCTCACGTTCTTCTTCTACTCCATGCCGAGCTTCTGGTTCGCGCTCATGCTTCTGCTCGTCTTCCACTATCACCTTCGATGGTTCCCGGCCGATCAGATGACGTCGATCGAGTTCGTGTACGAGTCTCTCTCGATCCCTGGGAAAATCCTCGACCGCGCGTGGCATCTCGCCCTTCCCGCGACCGCGCTCGGTCTTGGGGCGATGGCGGGGGTCGCGCGCTACACACGCGCGAGCGTGCTCGAGGTGATGGGTATGGACTACATCCGCACCGCGCGCGCGAAGGGCCTCCCGGAGAGAGACGTGATCCTCCGCCACATTCTTCGCAACGCGCTTCTCCCGGTGGTCACGCTTCTCGGTCTCTACCTCCCGTACCTTTTCAGCGGGGCGGTGCTCGTCGAGACGATCTTCGGTTGGCCGGGGATGGGGCGCGTGACCGTGACGGCGATCTTCCAGCGGGACTACCCGCTCATCTTGGCGAACACGATCGTCTCGGCGCTTCTCGTTGTCACGGGGAACCTGCTTGCGGACGCCGCGTACTCGCTCATCGATCCGCGCATCCGGCAGGGGGGAGGAGAGCGATGAGGACTCCGCCCGAGACGTCGCTCGCTCGGAAAAGGGCGTTCGGAGGCGCGCGGCTCTTCCGACTGGTTCTCCTCGCGTGCCTCCTCGCTGCGGCCCTGTGGAGAGCGGAGCGCATCGCGGGCTTCTTTCGCGACCCAAGCGGCGCGGGGATCGCGTCGGCCTTCTTTCTCGCCGCGGCGATCGCGGGG
>JAGUYC010000335.1 GCA_020061515.1 Gemmatimonadota bacterium | reverse complement strand
CGCCGTCTCCGCGCGGGGGACGTTCGCGATCGATGGACGCGATCGCCGAAGGGGCGCGGCTCGCGCGGTCGCCCACGGAGACCTCGCCGTTCGCTTGAACCCTCATGTGTTCTGGCATCAGCGCGTTCGGATCGACACGCGGGCGGCGGACGACCGTTCCTTCCTCGGAAGCGAATGGAAGGAGGGGATCACGGGACACTTCACGCACGCCTATGCGGCGTTTCAGCTTCCCCGCGTCCGCGCGACCGCGGGAAGACGGCCGGTCGCGTGGGGGAACGGGCTCTCCGGCGCGCTCCTCCTTCAGGGCGCCGCACCGCCGCTCGACCAGATCGGAGCCGATGTCCGCTGGGGGCCGCTCGCCGCGCACGCGTTCGTCGCCGCGCTCGACGATCTTCCGATCGAGGGGGAAGGGGAGTCCGCGCGGCGCTACCTTTCGGGGCATCGTCTCTCGCTCCGCCTCGGGAGCCGCGCGCGCCTCGCCCTCTCCGAAACGGTCGTCTACGGCGGGAAGAACCGGGCCGTCGATTGGGAGTACGCGAACCCGCTCATGGTCTACTACGCGATCGATTGGAACAAGGACCGGGACGACAACATTCTCTGGAGCATCGATGCGTACCTCCGCGCGCACCCAACGCTTGACTTCTTCGGCGAGCTTCTCGTCGACGATTTTCAGTACGACCGGACGACCGAGCCGAACCAGATCGGTTTTCTCGTCGGCCTCAGGGCGAAGGAGATCCCGCGCCTCGAGGGGGTCTTCCTCGACGCGGAGTACGTCCGCGTCCACAACTGGGTGTACGGTCACGAGATGCCGTGGAACCGCTACACGCACGGAGACGCGCTCCTCGGCCATCCGATCGGCCCGGACGCCGACCGGATCCTTCTCCGACTCGCCGTCCGGCGCGGGAGGTCGTGGGAGGTTCTCCTCGAGCACGAGCACAGGCGGGAGGGGGAGGGCTCGATCGACGATCCCCGCGAGGGGGCCGTCCCGCACGGGACGGAGTTCTTGACGAGTGAAGTGACCACGCTCGATCTTCCCGCGCTCGAGATCCGCTATCATCCGCGCGCGGCGCGGCGTTTCTTCGTTCGGATCGAAAGGGATCGGCACAAGGAATGGGTCCCGTCGATGGGAGCCTCGATCCGCTTCTCGGGGACGAGCGAGAGCCGGTGAGCCGCGCCGGCCCGCGCTTCCGCAAGTCCCCCGCGAGGACCGCAACGGAACGCATCGGACGAGGATGACTTCTCATGGAAGGACGCAGAGGTCTGTGGGCGATCTTCCTTCTCGTCCTCGTGTGCGCCTCCCGCGCGGCGGGATTCTCCGGCGACATCCGCGTTCTCTCCGAGGATGAGACGGGCGTCGTCTTCGACTTCGAGCTTCCCGAGCTCCGCCCGGATCCGGTTCCCGGGGGGCGGGTGATCCTCCGATTGCCCGGCTCTTCCCTTCCTGAGGAGGCCGGTTTCCCCGCGGTTCCGTCGCGGCTCCTTCTCGTCGCGCTCCCTCCGGGGGCGGCGGCGGCGGCGGAGGTCCTCGAGACGACGATCGAGGAGACGACCGCCTACCCGGTCGCTCCCATGCCCGAACTTCGCGACGGGGATCTCGCTTTCGGGGGCTGGCATCCCGATCTTCCGGCCGGCTTCTACCCGAGCGAGTGGATCGAGGTCGGGACTCCCGCTCGTCTTCGCGATCAGCGGGTGTGCGGGATCGCGATCCGCCCGATCCGCTTCGACCGGGAGACCGGGACGGCGCGGATTCTCCGAAGGGCAACGATTCGCGTCCGGTTCTCTGAAGAGGAGGGGAAGAGGGGCGAGCCCGCCGCGGAATCCGGCGTGGAGGATCCCTTCGATCCGGCGCTCCGGCGCGTCTTGCTGAACGGCCAATCGTGCGGTTCGTGGAAGACGATCTCCGGAGAAAAGCGAAAGACCTCCCGCGGCGATTCGTTCGGCTCGAGCGCCGAATGGATCCGAATGGAGATCGGGGAGAGAGGACTCCACCGGGTGACGTACGGCGATCTCGTGAGCCTCGGGATCTTGGACCCGCGCGGCGCGATCGGGGATCCGCGCGGAATCCGAATCTACGCGGGGAACGGCCTTTCGCTTCCCGCCGATCGGTCGCTCCCGCGCCCGGATTGGATGGAGCAAGCGGCGATCCGCGTGATCGGCGAGGAGGACGGCTCCTTCGACGTCGAGGACGCGATCGAGTTCTACGCGCTCCCCGCCTCCGGCTGGCGGGGGGAGTTCGAACCGGACGCTGCCCGACCCTTCGAGCACGTCGATCATCCCTACGCGGAAACGAACGTCTTCTGGCTCACGTGGGGCGGCTCGTTCGAGGAAGAGCCGCGCCGGATCGCCGTCGTCGACGCGGGACCGAACGCGGCCGGACCGGGGGCCGTCACCCTTCACACCTTCACCGATCGTGTCCATGCGGAAGAAGATCTCGTGATGGACCTCTCCCGCTACGGCGAGGACGGCTGGTTCTGGGCGCGTTTCCGGCCCGCGGAGAGCGAGCAGTCCTTCTTCGTGGAAACGTTCGACGCGGACACAACGAAGGATGCCGAGGTCCTCGTTCGCCTCTTCCACTACGCCGACGGTTCTTCTGCCTGCGGCACCGAGCGGGCCCTCATCCGGGTGAACGGAGTCCCTTCCTCGCTCCTGGAATGGAACAGCTGCCGGACGGTGAACCGCGCGATCCAACCGTTCGACTACGATTCCACCGCGCGTTGGATCGCGGACGGCGAGAATCGCTTCGATATTCAAGTATCCTCTCGAAGGAAAGTCTATCTCTGCTGGATCGAGATCGGCTACGAACGCTTCTTCCGCGCGCGGGAGGGGACGCTCCGGTTCCGCCTCGCGGAGCCGGGCGTTTATCGAATTCCTCTCTCTGGGTTCTCGTCCGAGTCGATCCGACTCTTCGACGTCACGGACGCGCACCGCGTCGTGGAGGTCGCGGGACTCGTCCCGTCGGGGGATTCGGCGGTCGCAGAGGTCCGCGTGGAGGCGCCGAGAACGTTCTTCGCCGCGGACGAGGCGAGGGTTCTTTCCCCCGTGGCGATGAGGAAGGTCTTTCCGCGCGATCTACGGAGAACCGAGGAGGGCGCGGGTTTCCTCGTGATCGCCGTCGATTCGCTCGCGGAGTGCGTGCGGCCTCTCCTCGAGCGCCGCTCCTCCGAGGGATCGGCGGAGATCGTCCTTCTCTCGGACGTCTACGCCAACTTCTCGTGGGGTCTTCCCGATCCGGTCGCGATCCGCGACTTCCTGGCGTTCGCTCTTCACAACCGGCCCGAGGCGGATCGCCCCGCGCATGTTCTCCTTGTCGGCGACGCCTCGAAAGATGTCCGGAATCGGAGGGGAGGGGAGAATCACAACCTTCTCCCCTCGTTCCTCCGCGTCGATCCGGGGGGAAGCGCCGACTTCACGTACTCGACCGACGATTTCTTTACGTATCTCGACGCGGAATCGAGCGGCGGCGACTGGGCTCCCGACGTGGCGATCGGACGCCTGCCGGCTCAGAATGCGGGCGAAGCGGAAGCGATCCTCGCGAAGATCGCGGACTACGGCGCTCCCTCCTCGCGAGGTCCTTGGCAAGCGCGCGTTCTTTTTCTCGCGGACGATCACATGCTTGGCGCGCCGTATCGGTTCGACTGCGGCCATGGGCTGAGTCATACTCGGGATGCCGAGAGACTCGCAGGCCTTGTCGCGGAGCGATACGAGAGGAACCGCCTTTATCTCGTCGACTACCCGTTCGAGGGGTATTCCGGAAAGCCCGGAGCGACGGAGGAGTATCTCCGGCGGATGCGCGAGGGGTTCCTCTTCTCCGCGTACGTCGGGCACGGCGGGTTCGACAAGTTGGCCGACGAGGATCTCCTCACCACGCGCGTGCTGGCGGAAGGGCGCCTCCGCGCGGGCGATCCTCTCCACTTCTTCTCGGCCTGGTCGTGCGACGTGGGGATCTTCGACATTGCTTGGAGGGACGGTCTGGCCGAGGCCCTCCTCAAGATCGAACGTGCGGGAGCGGTCGGGTGCCTGGCGGCCTCCGCGCCCACGTTCAGCGGCACCAACTTCCGCCTGGCCGAAGCGTTCGTCGAAGCGCTCTTCACCGACCCGTTGGAGAGCCCTCCGGTTGGGTCCGCGGTTCTCGCGGCGAAGGCTCTCGCCGGATCGAGCGCGTCACTCCGAATCAACAACGAGAAGTACGTTCTCCTCGGCGACCCGGCCCTTCGCCTCGCGGTTCCCGAGCTCGCCGTCCGCTTGGACGAAATCGACTCGCTCGTCCTTCGAAGAGGAACCGCGGCGAGCCTCCGGGGAGAAATCCTCGACGAGAACGGGGAGCCGGCTTCCTGGTTCGACGGCGCCGTCACCCTCGCGATTCGCGGGGACGCCGACACGACCGGCTATCTCTTCGTCGATACCGTGTGCGCCGGGAGGCCGGGGAACCCGTTTCCCCAGCGGGTGCGGTACGCGCTCCCCGGAACGCTCCTCTTCCGCGGGGAGGCGGACGCCCTTGCGGGGCGCTTCACGCAGGAGCTCTTCGTCCCCCTCGACGCGGACCCCGGGTCCGGCGCCCGCGCGGGGGCCTATGCGCTCTCCTCCGAGGGAACCCGCGACGCGCTCGGGGGGAGCGATTCCCTCCTTCTGATTTCGGAGCCGGACGATTTCGCCCCCTCCGACGGAGAGGGACCGGTCCTCGCGATCCGCGCGGACGGAGTCCTTCTTCAGGACGGTGGGTGGGTGCGAAAGGACAGCCGTTTCAATGTCACCGTCGAGGATGCGAGCGGGATCTACCAGGGTCCGGAGGAGGAACGGCGGCCGCGGTGCGCGGTGAACGGGGCGGTGAGCTTCGATCTTTCCCCCTTCTTCACCCTCGATCGGAACGGCTTCCGGAAAGGGTCGATCCGCTTTCGCCTGGCCGATCTCGCCGGCCTCAAGATGACGGACGGCGAGCATGAGCTCCTCTTCCAAGCGACGGACAACTTGGGCAACCTGTCGGAGTCGCGCGTTCGGCTTCACTTCGTTCCCGAGATCCCGCGGCTCTTCTTTCGCCAAGACGTGATGAACTACCCGAACCCCTTCGATCCGGAGCGAGAGGAAACCGAGTTCTTCGCCGACCTCTCTCGCGACGCCGATCTTTCGATCCAGATCTTCACGCCGACCGGCAAGAGGATCCGCGTGTTCGAAGGGTGCCGTGCGTCGGGCCCCACGCGGCTCGGCGATTGCGTTTGGGACGGGCGGGATGAGGATGGAGACCGGGTCGCGAACGGCGTCTATCTGATCCGAGCGATCGCGAAGACGCCGGACGGGACCGAGAAGGCGGAGTCGATCGGGAAAGCGGTCATCCTGCGAGGGCGATAACCTCCGCCGAACCTAGCCTCGATTATGCACGCGTTACCTGCTGCGGCAGCGGATCGCGGCCTACGAGGCCTCCCTTCCGTCGCCGCTTCCTCATCAGGGACCCGTGGCGCGCTTGGATCTTGTCGCGACGACTAGGAGCGACAAGTCCTAGCGCGCCGGGGGGGGCCGAGACTACGATTCCGGGAGCGGCTCGTACCGGTCGGTCTCTCGGCACGCGCTCCGCGTCCTCGCGACGAAAACGCGTGCATAATCTAGGCTACGAGTCCTTCCCTTTCAGGATGACGATGCGGTCGCCCGGATGGATCGTCGCCCGGAGGCCGATCCCGTTCCAGCGGGCGAGATCCGTCGCGGAGACGCCGTGCCGCCGTCCGATCGAGTTCAGCGTGTCCCCGCGCTTCACGGTGTAGTAAAGCTTCCCCGCCTCTCCGTGGGACGAGAGCCCGAAGTTCTCGGCCACGATGCTCGGCAGGAAGAGAACAAGCGGATCCCCCGCGCGGAGATGCCGCGGCGAGTCGAGGTTGTTCCACTCCTGGATCTCGGGGACGCTCACCGCGAAAAGCCGGGAGAGCTTGGAGAGCGTATCTCCTTTCCGGACCGTGTAGCGATACGCCATTCGATCGCCCGGGGGCGCGGGCGTCTCGGTCTTCGTCTCGGCATGGGAGGCGACGCGCGTCCGGACCGTATGGGGGACGAGCAGCGTCTGCCCGACGCGGAGCCGGTGGTTCTTCAGGCTGTTCATCTCCTCGATGGCGGAGATCGTGGTGCCGAAGCGCCGCGCGATCGTCGAGAGAACGTCCCCCTTCCGCACCCGATACTCTTCCCAGGCGAGGCGTTCCCCGATCGGCATCGACTGGAAGCACTCCCGCACGCGGTCGGAGGTCCCGGGAGGGAGCCGAAGCTCGATGCTCGCTCGCGAGGGAGGGGTCACCGACTTGCGGATCGCGGGGTTCAGGTCCTCGATCTCGCGGAGCGAAGCGCCCGCGCAGTCCGCCACGGCGTCGAGGCTGGTGGTCTCGTACACGCGGATCGTCTCGTAGCGAAGAGGCGGATCGGGGACCACGCGAAGGCCGTACTTCTCCGGATGCTGCGCCACGCGGCGCGCCGCGAGGAACTTGGGGACGTACTCGCGCGTTTCCTTCGGGAGGCGGCTCAGCTTCCAGTAGTCGCGCGTTCCCGAGCGCGCGATCTCTCGGAGAACGCGCCCCTCGCCGCAGTTGTACGCGGCGAGCGAGAGATACCAATCTCCGAAGGTCTCGTAGAGATCCTTGAGGTGCCGGGCAGCCGCGCGGCCGGAGAGCTCCGGATCTCTCCGCTCATCGAGCCAGTAATCCGCCTGCAGATCGTAGAGGCGGCCGGTCCCCTTGATGAACTGCCACATCCCGACCGCGTGCGAGCGGGAATAGGCGTGGGGATTGAGCCCGCTCTCGATGAGCGCGACGTAGTAGAGATCCGTCGGAAGGTTCTCCTCCTCCAGGATCTTCTTCATCATCGCCTCGTAGCGTCCCGATCGTTCGAGCCAACGGGCGAAGGTCTTCTGCGCGCGCCCCGCGAAGTACTCGACCCACCGTTCCACCGACCCGTTCGTTGTGTCGGGGACTCCGGCGACCGGCTTGTCGGCGGGGAGAGGCGGGAGCGGTCCTTCTTCCTCGTACTTCCCGGCGGAGCGGTCTCGGTAGTAGAGAGCCTTCGCGTGAAGGAGGCGCGCGGCGCGGCGCGTTTCCTCTTCATGGAAGCCGCCGTCCGGCCCCTCGGCGAGGACACGGAGCGCCTTTTCGAACGACCGCTCGGCCGCGTCCCAGCGCCCGGAGCGATAGAGATCGAGCCCGTGGAGATACAGCCCCTCCGCTTCTTCGAAGACCGTCTCGTCGCTTGCCGCTGGAGAATCCTCGATCGGATCGACGAGCGGCGGGCCGACGCGGCTCGCGCAGCCGACCAGAAGGAAGAGGGGCGCGATCAGAAGCCATCTCGCTCGTTTCATTGGATGTCACTTCCGGCGTTCGCGCGGCCGGGCGATGCGCCCGCCTGGAGCGCGCGAAGCCACTCGTTCGCCTCTCGAAACGACGGGTCCACGCGGAGGGCGAGCTTCAGCTCGAGAACGGTCTTCTCGAGATCCCCCCAGGCGTCGTACACCCTTGCTCTCCCATAATGGGCGATTCCGGATCCCGGGTTCAAGCGGAGAGCCGTGCTGTACTCCCCGAGCGCTTCCCGGAGCTTTCCCCGGGCGAAGTAGACATTCCCCCGGTTAACGTAAGGATCGGCAAAATTCGGGCTCCCTTGAAGGGACCTCTCGTAACAACGGAGCGCGCTGTCCAGGTCCCCCTCCATTTCCGCGAGCGCCCCGAGGTTGTTCCAAGCCGGAGCGTGAAGCGGATCGACCGAAAGGATCTCCAGGTAGAGCCGCCTCTCCTCGTCGTGCTCGCCGAGCTCGTGGAAGTATGGGGCAAGACGATACATCGCGTACACATTTTTCGGATCGATCCGAAGGGCCTCTTCGATGTCCCTCCGGGCGAGGTCCAGGCGACCCTCCTTCGTCCGGATCTGGCTCTGCGTGAGGAGTTCGTGCGCGAAAAAGCGGTCCCTCGGGTCGGGGAGATCCTCTCCCGCCGGGCCGGAGGTCCGGGGTGCGACATAGCCGAGGCTTTCCAGCATCAGCCTCTGCTCCATCGTGAGGTCGTGCGCGGCGTCGGCCGACGAAGGCTCCTCGGCCGTGCGCGCGTCGATCCGCGCCCCGAGCTCGCGCGCGATCTCCGGCCGGGAGGTGGTGAGGCTCCTCGTCTCCTTCGGGTCGGACTTGAGATCGAAGAGCTCGTCCCATCTCCCGCGAACGAGCTTCCAATCCCCGACACGAACCGCGCGGAGAGGCGCCCATCCGTAGCCGATGTTCCCGTAGAACGACTCGGACCAGACGGGGCGCGTGTCCTCCTCCGGTTCGTCGAGAAGCGGGAGGAGATCTCGGCCCGGCCACTCCGGATCGGGCTCGATCCCGAGGAGCGCCGCGACGGTAGGAAGAAGATCGACCGTCTCTGCGGGGACGCTCGCGATCCGCCCGCGCGGTCCGCCGGGCACATGAAGAACCCAGGGGATCGCGAGCGTGGTTTCGAAGAGAAGAAGGCCGTGCTCGCTCTCGCCGTGCTCGCCGAGACCCTCTCCGTGATCGGAAAGAACGACCACGATGGTCTCCTCGAGAAGCCCTCTTCGTTCGAGCGCGTCGATCACGATCCCGAGATGCCGGTCCGCGTACGCGGCCTCTCCCGCGTAGGCGCCGCCCGCCGCCTCCCCGAACGGGGCGGGCGGATCATAAGGGGCGTGCGGGTCGTAGAAGTGAACCCACGCAAAGAAGGGATCGTTTGCGTCGAGCGCCTCGAACCAGCGGAGGAAAGACGCGACGACGTTGTCCGCCCTGCGCTGGAGAAGACCGCGGATACCCTCCTCGCGGTTCTCCCAGGTGTCCTCATACGCCTCGAACCCCTGGTCCGTCTGAAAGGCGCGCGCGAGCACTCGGCTCGCGACGAAGCCGGCCGTCCGGTAGCCGCGCGCGGAGAGCCGCTCGGCAATCGTGATCTCCTCCAGCGCGAGCGCCGTTCCGTTGTGGCGCGATCCGTGCGCGGCCGGGTAGCGCCCCGTGAAGATCGTGGCGTGGGAGGGGAGCGTGGTCGGAACCTGGCACGATGCGCTCGCGAAGAGGATCCCTTCGCGGGCGAGCCGATCAAGAGCCGGCGTGCGCGCGCCGGCGGCCCCGTAGCTGCCGACCGCGTCCTTTCGAAGCGTGTCGATCGTGACGAGGAGAAGGTTCGGGCGGTCGCGCGAAGGTTCGGTCCCGCACGCGAGAAGAGAGAGAAGAAGAAGAAGAGGAACCCCTCGCCGTGTCATGCGGCCATTCTAGCCGCGAAGGGAGCCGGCGGCAAGGGAACGTCTTGTCCGGAGATGGTGGCGGCGGAGATGGGGAGATGGTGACAGACACCACTTTCCTGAATGGTGTCTGTCACCGTCTCCCCATGGTGTCTGTCACCATCTCCGCGCAAAAGAGAACCGGCCGGCTCTTTCGAGCCGGCCGGGGAACGATCACAAGGATCGCTCGAGCCTTCGGTACGAACTACCGGAAGAGGCTCTTCACGCCGGTCCAGGACCCACTCTCGGTCGCCGTACCCGGCTGGCAGAAGAACCCGGCGTCCATGAGGATCTGGACGGGGCCCGCGCCGTCGCCGAAGTAGTACTGCGGGCAAGGAACATCGCCGAATTGGGCATCCCAAATGAACGAGCGAATCGGGCCCGGCGCATAGCCTGGGCACAGGCCCGGAGCCGCGGCGTTCTTGAAGTTGTTGTCGGTCCCCGCGTAGGGAAGACCGCCCTTGTCCCAGGTCGCGACGATCGCGGCGAGGTCGCTGGTGATCGTGCCGCCGAGAGCCGGCGTGTAGTTCCAGCGCTCGACCGGGTCCTGCGAAGCACTCGTCCCGAGGGACGCACCGATCTTGCAGAAGTTGGCGTCCATGTTATACACGTCGTAGTGGACCGTGTAGCCCCAGCCCGGGGTGGTGTAGCGCCAGTACCACCAGAAGCCCGTGTTCGCGCAGGTCTCGCCCGCGAGCTTGTCGCAGTCCGCGGGAAGATCGAACACGACACCGGCCTGATCGCCCATGGCCCAGCCCGACCAAACCCAGAGCCAGCCCGAGCAGAGGTTGTAGTAAATGATCGAGCATGCACCGGTCGCTCCGCCGCCGCCATGAGGCGTGATCGCTTCCTGCACCGCGGTCTTGTCGCGGTTCGGAATGTCCGCAAACGCGGCGATCGCCATGGCCAGCGTCAGAAGACCGACCAAAAGTAGCTTCTTCATGTGTTGTGAAACCTCCCTAACTGTTGAGACACTTTTCAACCGGTTGTGGTCTCTCTCCTGCAATCACCTCCTCGTGGGTCTTGAGGTTCTTGCCTGGGAAGCGTACAGGGAACAAACACCTTGTTTTCAAAGATCCATGTCTCGCAACGGGTCTGATTGTAGCACGCCCCGAAAAACGAGTCAAGGGGAATGCGATCCAACCCGTTACCAGGCATGATACTAGCACGCACGGGCCACCCGTGTCAACCCTGGAACGGATGCCCGCAGTCCCCTTTTCCCTTGCCTCCCCTCTCCAAGCCCGTTAGAATGCACGGCGTAACCGATTGCACGTGAATAGGTTAAAACCATGCATCCATCGAAATGCGAGTCCCGCCTCCCCGGCGTTCTTCTCGCGGCCTTTCTCCTTATCGGCCTCCTTCTCCGTTTTCTCCATAGCTTCGACATGCAGGCCTCGCCAATTTTTGATCGGCCGGTAATGGACCCCGGGTACCACGACGAGTGGGCCCGCTCGATCGTGCGCGGAGAGCCGATCACCGACGGGGAGCCTTTCTTTCGGGCACCCGCCTATCCGTATTTTCTCGCCGCAGTCTACTCGATCGGGGGGGGCGATCCGCGCCATCCGCGGTTCGTTCAGGCGGTCCTTGGCGTCCTTTCCCTTTATCTGGCTTTTCGGATCGGGCGAAAGGTATTCGGGAGAGGGGTCGCCCATCTCGCGCTCTTCCTCGCGCTCCTCTATCCGATCTTTCTCTTCTTCGACGGGGAGCTTCTGATCGAGCCGTTCGCCGTCTTTCTCAACTTGAGCTTGCTCACGCTCCTCCTTGAGGCGGAGGAGAGACGGAGCCTTCCGCTCTGGTTCGCCGCCGGACTTCTTCTCGGCCTTTCTGCGGCGGCCCGGCCGAACATCCTTCTCTTCGCCCCCGCGATCCCGCTTTGGCTTCTTCTCCGGCGCCGGGGGAACCTCCTCGCCGCCGTCGCGGCGCCGTCGCTTCTCGCCGCGCTCGGAGCCGTTCTGGTTCTCGCTCCGATCAGCGTGCGGAACGTCCGCGAGGGGAACGATCGCGTGTGGATCGCCTCGCAGGGAGGGATCAACTTCTATCTCGGAAACCATCCGGGAGCGGACGGATGGAGCGCCACCGCGCCGGGGATTCGGAAGGATTGGAAGGGCGGGATCGAGGACTCTCGTCTTCTCGCCGCGCGGGCGCTCGGAAGGAAGGCGAAGGACTCGGAAGTCTCCGCGTATTGGTATGGACGCGGAAAGGCGTTCATTCGAGAAAACCCTCGCGAGGCGGCGCTCCTCTTTCTCAAGAAGTCGTATCTTCTCCTTCACGGAGCGGAGCTCTCGAACAACACCATCATCGACTTCTCCGCGCGGTATTCGCGTCCGTTCCGCACGCTCCCTCTCGGTTACGGGCTCATCGTGCCGCTGGCGATCGTCGGGATGGCGTTCGCGCGCTGGGATCGGAGGAAGCTCCTGCTCCTTTTCTTCCTCGGGGCGTACTCCGTTTCGATCGTGCTCTTCTTCGTCTGCTCGCGCTATCGGATGCCGATTCTTCCCATCCTCCTTCTCTTCGCGGCGAGCGGACTTCTCCGTCTCGGCGCGGGCTTGAGACGGCGGAGCGCGCGCGTTCTTCCAGGGGCCGTGCTTCTCTTGCTGCTCGTGTTCCTGCTGAACCACGACTTCGGGGTGGTGGGGCCCGTCGACTGGTCGCTCGGGTATCAGGGAGAGGGGGTCTCGCTTCTCGAGCGGGGAAACGCCGCGGGAGCGGCGGAGCGCTTCCGCGAGGCGATCCGTCTCCGGCCCGGTTCGAGCGATCTCCACCACGATCTCGGTGTCGCGCTTCGCGCGCTCGGGGATCGCGAGGGGGCGATCGCGTCGTTCAGGCGAGCGATCGAGCTCTCCCCGTCCAATCCCGAGGCGCACAACAACCTCGCCCTCACGCTCGCCGCCGAGGGAAGAGCGCGCGAGGCGGAAGAGACCTACCGCCGGGGGATCGCGATCGATCCGCGGCATCCCGGTCTCCGGGTCAACCTCGCGCAGCTTCTGCAAGGAGAAGGCCGCTACGAGGAAGCCGCCGAGGAGTACCGCGCGTTCCTTCGGTCGGGAATCCGCGACGGGAGGGTTCACGCGAACCTCGGGCTTTGTCTCGTCCGCATGGGGCGTGCCGAAGAAGGGGAGGAGGAGCTTCGCACGGGCGTGAGGATCTCGCCGGAGATGCCGGGGCCGGTTCTCCTCCTCGCGGAGCATCTCGCCGCCTCGGGGAGAGAGGAAGAAGCGCGGGCGGCGATTCGCGAGGCGGCGGCGCGCCTTCCGATGGAGCCGAGCCTCGCCGAGGCCCTGCGCGCGTTGGACAACCCTTCGGCGCCATGATATCTTTCGACCGATGTCCCCAATCGTCGTCGCGCGAAAGCAAGGGAGTTCGTTTATGGTTCGATGGTTCGGTTCGGCTCTTCTGCTGACGTTGTTGGTCCCCTCCGCACCGCGGGCGGCCGATCTCGTCGTTCCCTCGGAGGTTCCGACGATCGAGGACGCCGTCTCCCGTCTCGAAAACGGAGGGCGGATCGTGCTTCTTCCGGGGGAGTACACGGCCTCCGTCAAGCCTCCTCCGGGAATTGCCTTCTCCCTCGTGGGGAAGGGGGGGCGGGATTCGACGATCGTGAGGGGTCTTCGAATCGAGGATCCGGTCGTGTACGCGGAGGGAGAGGGGGAGAAGCTTCTTCTTCGAGGGATCACGTTCGACCGAACCGACGCCCCGAACGCGTTCGCGGTCGTCGTAACCGGTCGGAAGATCACGATCGAGGATTGTCGCTTCGTCGGAGGGGCGGGCGCGCGGATCGACTCGTGCAGGGGCGCGGTCCAGCGCAACGAGTTCCTCGATTGTTTCGACGCTCTTCGCCTTCAAGGTTCGCCGATTCTGGTGGAGGACAACCTGTTCGCCCGGAGCGCCCAGTACGGAATCCTCGCGCGCGGGTCGGCGGCGAGGATCTACCGAAACGAGTTCCGGGAGTCGGGGAACGTGGCGATCCTCATCGTCGGCAAGAAGCGCGTTCCGGTGATCGGAGGAAGCCGCGCTCATGGAAACAGCTTCCTCAAGAACACGTACCTCGCCGTCGGCAATCAGTCGCGAAACGAGATCAACGCCCGATACAACTACTGGGGCCCGGCGATCACCTCGACGATGGACCGTCTCGGCTATCCGGCCAACCTCGAGGAGATCCTCGACTACTGGGACCAGGACGAACGGAAGGCGGGGATGGTCGATTATCGAAACTGGCTTCACTCGGCGAACGAGATCGGCGGGTTCTCCTTCGGCAGCGTGCGGGTGCTCGTGACGATCGTTGTCCTTCTCGCCGTCGGTCTCTTTCTCTATCGACGAAGGAACCGCCGCCTCGTCCGGACGAGGTGACGTCCGCGCGAGGGTCGCCCCGCGACGAAGAAGCGCCGGGGAGAGCCCCCGGCGCTTCGCATACGAACCTTTCGACTGTTTAGCGGATGAAGACGATCTTCCTCGTCTCCTCGATGTGATCCCCCGCCTTCATCCGAGCGAAGTAGACTCCTTGCGAAACCCGCCGCCCCGAATCGTCCGTGCCGTCCCACACGTACGGCTCCGAATAGAAGCCCTCGTAAGAGTGGATCGGCGGGAAGCTGCGCACCCGGCGTCCGGCCACGTCGAAGATGTCGATCTCGACCCGCACGATCTTGTAGCGGCTCTGTGACCCCGCCTCGATCTGCAGCGCCGAACTCGTGTTCGGGTTGTACGGGCTGGGCGGGTTCGGCCCCGGTTTTCCTCCGCCCCCTCCCGGGCGGTTCGTCGGATCTCCGCGGGGCACTTTGATCGAGATCATCGTGCTCGAGCGGAACGGATTCGGGGTGACCTTCGAGATGTGTTCGCCGGGCACGATGCGCGCCGGGGAAATGACGTCCGCTTCCCACTCCCAGCTCGCGCCGAGCGCGCGCGCTTCGAGACGATAGCGGTAGTGCTCTCCGGGTCTCGGGTGCTCGTCGAAGAGGACCATCTCGGAGTCGTCCGCGAGCGTGTGCGTGAAGACCCGCTCCTCGGTTCCGCCTTCCGCGCGGCGATAGAGGGTGGCGGACGCGCCGAACGCGATCCCGTCCACCTTGTAGGAGACGCGGACGCGCCCGTCGTAGTCGGGCGCCGCGGCGAAATCGCGCAGCGCGATCGCCTTCACGAAGATTCGCTGCCGATTTTCCCCCCAGGTCGACACGTTCCCGACCGTGTTGACCGCCTTGATCCGGATGGTGTGCGGTCCCCCGGTCAGGCCGTAGGGACGGAACGCGAAGTGCACGCGCGTCGAGTCGCCTCCCCATCCCCCTTCCGGATCGGCGTAGAACCAGATCGGTTTCCCTTCCTCGTCCTCCATCTCGTCGATTCGGTAGATCACGTGCTCGATCGAGTTGAAGGTGATGTCGGGGCGGGCTCCCGCGGCCTCCGCCCCCTTCCCCGCGCCGCTCCCCCCGCCGTAGGCCCGGTTGATCACCGGGATCTCCGCGGCGATGCCGCGGATCGGCGGGTCGACGACCACGACCGTGTCCGGAAGCGTGTCGGCGTACACGAACGGGTGCGTGTCGAGCACGTCGGGAATCCCGTCCGGTGGATCCTCCGACTCCCAGACTCCCATTTGGCCGAGCGTGAACCGGCAGATAAAGGGGGCGGGAACGTCCATGCAGCAGGCCACGTGCCGCTCGCAGGTGTAGTCCCAGTTCAGGCTGTTGCTGTTTCGGATCGCGAGGTATCCGGACGTCGCGTGGCACGGCTGGGAGGTTCCTCCCGCCGGATACTCGTCGAGCGCCCAGAAGAGATGCGCGAACTCATGAATGATGAGATGCGAAAGATCCATACTTCCGCTTCCGTGGGGAGTGACTCTTCCGTTGATGCCGGACGGGACGACGAGGAAGGGCCCGCCGAGATACGCGTACGCCGTGTATCCCGCGCCGGAGAAGTACGAAACTTTGGGGATGAAGAGACAGGCGCCCCACTCGCAGCGCATCTGGATCCGCAAGCTGTCCAAGTACTGGTAGACCGGCCCGAAGTCGGTCCCCTTGACGAAGAGATCGTACCCGAGCGCCTCCATGACCTCCTCGACCCACTCCTTCTGGTGGAGATGGGGAGGGGTGCTCTGGAAGTTGTGGGAGGTCGGGACGCGGCGCCGGAGATCGTAGACGAAGCGCACCCCCGGGTACCCGACGTTCGCCGAGAAGAAGTCCATCGCCCCCCGCGCCTTCGCATAGACGACCGAGACCTCGGGATCCGTGTAGGTGGTCCCGGGGCCGTCGGGGAGAACGATCGCGACCGCAACCTTTCCCATGAGAAGCTCGGAGGACTGCATCATGGTCGCTCCGAACGCGCTCCCGTATTTCCGAACGAGCCCGCCCTCCTGCTTGCCGGGTGAGGCATCGTCCGGAGGGATCCAGGCGGGCCCGAGGAGAAGATCCCCGAACTCCGCGGGCATCTTGGCCGGTTCGGGCGGCCCCTCTTCGAGCTCGCGGTTCCAGGAATCGACGAGGAGCCTCTGCTCCGAGGTCGTCTTCGAGACCGAGACCGCGGCCGGCTTTCGATGCAGCTCGAGGAGGCGTCCGTCCGCGCGAATTCTCCCCTCGATCGACGCGGGGACATCGCCGATGAGGAGGTTCGGCGGGTAGACATGCGGGAACCGGGCTCCGGCCGCCTCCCAAGCGCCGACGAACTCCCACAGATCGTCGATCGAGTCGACCCGAAGCAAGAGAAGGGCGTCCCCCGTATCCCCTTGCCGGTGCGTGCCTTCCGGGATCTCACGAAACGGAAGGGCGGTGAACGCAACCGACGCGGAGAGAAGAAGAAACAAAGCGAGAGGGCCGGCTCGAAGCGCGAGGGCCGCTCCGGCTCTTCGGTCCGGGATCGGGTCGCGGTTCATTGGGTCCACCTCCTTCGCTCGGATGGAGCTCGCGCCGTCCGCGAGGACGCAGAGCGCGTCCGGGGCGGGAAGCGCGTCCGCCGACCGGGCGCAAGCCCTCGGAGAGATCATCCGACCGTATAGACGTCGAACGGAGCCTTCGCTATCAATTTACCCGCGGGAGCGGGGAGCGTCAACAAAGGGGGGGTGTGCTACACTTGCGGCCGGCCGCCGCGGAAAGGGGTTCGCACGTGCTGAGGTCGCTCGCCGCCGTCACGGTCCTTCTCTTCCTCGCCTGCGGGTGGAGGACCCCGGCCCCCCTCGTCGACGGGATCCTCCTCGTCACGATCGACACCTGCCGGTCCGACCGGATCGGATGCTACGGGAACGCGGAAGCCTCGACCCCCTTTCTCGATCGGACCGCCGCCGAGGGGATCCTGTTCACGAGCTGCATCGCCGAGATCCCGACGACCCTCTCCTCGCACACGACGATCCTCTCCTCCCTCTACCCCCGCACGCACCGGGTGCCGAGGAACGGGTTTCGCGTGCCCGGGGACGTCCGGACGATCGCGCAGATCTTCCGGGAGAGCGGGTTCCGCACGGGGGCCTTCGTTTCGGCCTTCTCGCTTCATCGGACGTTCGGGCTTGACCGGGGCTTCTCGGTCTACGACGACATCACCGACGAGAACCCGGACGGAGGGCAGCTCGAGAGGCGCGCCTCCACGGTCACGAAGTACGCGAGCGAGTGGCTCCGGGCCGCTGGGGAGGAGCGGTTCTTCCTCTGGGTTCACTACTTTGACCCGCATTGGCCCTACGATCCGCCGCCGCCGCACGGCTCGATCCGGCGCGTGCCGGAAGGGGCCTACAGCACCACGAGCCTCGAGGATCTCAAGAGAATCCGCACCGGTCTCGCCCCGCTTCGCCCCTCGGATCGCGACGCCTTCTTCGCGGCCTACGACGGCGAGATCGGGTTCGTCGATCGATGGCTGGGACGTCTTCTGGAAGCGGTCCCCGAGGAGAGGCGGGAGCGCCTTCTCCTCGTCATCGCCGGAGACCACGGAGAGGGGTTCGGCGAGCACATGTACTTCTTCGATCACGGCGAGTATCTCTGGGCGAGCGCGGTGGATGTTCCACTCATCCTGCACGCACCCTCGGTCGTCCGCGAGCCGAGGATCGAGGAGGCGCCGGTCCGCCTTCTCGATCTCGCGCCGACCCTCCTCGAGGCGGCGGGTCTCCCGATCCCCTCGATCTTCGAGGGGGAGAGCTTGCTTCCGGCCGCGCGCGGGCCGATCGCCCCGCGCGTCGCGTTCTCCGAGGCGAGCAAGCCGTGGAGCATCGAGCCGGAGGCGGAATACCAGAACAAGTACAAAGCGAAGGCGGTCCGGGACGAGCGTTGGAAGTACATCGCGACCCCCTTCCGGGATCGGAAGGAGCTCTACGATCTCTGGGAGGACCCGAGCGAGGCCCGCAACGTCATCGGCCGCGAGCCGAAGCGTGCGGCGGAGATGGAGCGTTCTCTCCTCGAGTGGATCCGAGAGAGGGATTCGGGATTCCAGAGCGGCGATCTCACGGTGGAGGCGGAGATCCGCGAGAAGCTCCGCGCGCTCGGGTACTACTGATCATTCATGCCTAAACGGATCGCGACGCCCGGCCCGCGGGCTCGGCGCGGTCTCGAACGGAGACGGAATGCGCGAGGCGCTTGTTCTTGTTCTCCTCGCCTTCGCGGCGGCCGGATGCGGCGCCCCGGACCGGTCCCTTCCGGAGCGGATCATCGTGTTCGGGGTGGATGCGGCCGATCCGGAGGTCGTCGCAGCCCTCCGCGCGAGAGGGGAGCTCCCCAACTTCGACCGACTGCTCGAGGCGGGGTTCGCGGCGGACCTTCTCGCGGACGAGCCTCTTTTCTCCCCGAGGATCTGGACGTCGATCTTCACCGGATTCCGCCCGGAGGCTCACGGGATCGAGAGCTTCACGCTTCCGGTCGGTCCGGAGGGGAAGAGGGTGCCGGTCACCTCGAACCTGATCCGGCGGCGGACCGTGTGGGACATCCTCGGCGAGTCGGGGATCACCGTCGGGGTCGTCGGCCATTGGGTCACGTGGCCCGCGCGGCCGGTGAACGGCTTTCTTCTCACGAACTACACCTGGCCCCCGACCGAGGAGTACGAGAAGGAGTGGAGCCCCGGTGCGGACTGGGACACGATCGGGATGCGGACCTTCCCGGAGGGGATCGCGAGGGAAGCGGTCGACGCGGCCCGCGAGGAACGCTTCTTCAAGACGGCCGACTTCCCGAACGCGGACCGTCTCGATCCGGCCCTCCGGCACTATCTCGAAAAGGACCTCGCCTATCTGAACGCCGCCTTCGCTCTCTTCGACGAGAGGAAGCCGCGTTTCTTCACGTTCTATCTGGAGGCGACCGATTTCTTTCCGCATAAGCTATGGATGTTTCATCGATATTACGAGACCGAGCGGTTCGGCGGCTCGATGGAGGGGCTCCCCGCGCCTCCTGCGCCCCCCCCGCGGGCGGTGGTCGACACGTTCGGCCCGATGGTGGCGGAGACGTACCGCCTCGCCGATCGCGCGCTCGGGCTCGTTCTGGACCGCGTCGATCTCGAGAGGGACGCGGTCCTCCTCGTCTCCGATCACGGCTTCCGCACCTATCCGCCGGGAACGGTTCTCCACGTGGGGGACGAGCGGTGGACCGAGATGCCGTTCTGGCACGGGGAGAGAGGGATCCTCTTCGCGGGCGGCGGGCCGTTCCGGAAGGGGACGCTCGAGGCGCCTGTCCGTCCCGAGGACGTGACCGCGATCGTCCTCGCCGCGGCGGGGCTCCCTCTCGGAGCAGACATGGACGGGACGGTCCCCGAGGGGGCGTTCCGAGCCGACTTCCTTCGCGATCATCCGGTGCGCTTCGTGGAGAGCTGGGAGAAGAGCGTGCTCGGGGACGAGGCGCCGATCGAGAGTCCTTTCGACGAGAGGATGCTGGAGAAGCTGAGGTCCCTTGGATACGTCCACTGACCGAGCGAATGTCCGTCTCGTTGGAATCTCCCTCTTCGCGGCGGCGCTCGTTCTCTACCTCGTCACGCTCGCTCCGTCGGTTCAGCCGGGGGACGGCCCCGAGCTCACGGTCGCCGCCCGCGTTCTCGGCGTGCCGCACCCGCCCGGGTATCCGCTCTACACGTCGATCGGGCGCCTGTTCACCCTCGTCCCGATCGGATCGGTCGCCGCGCGGATGAACGTGTT